>NZ_VISU01000034.1:0-43063 GCF_007827625.1 Micromonospora sp. CNZ297
ACACCCGCCAGACGCAACCAGCCGAGCCACCTATCGCCACCCCTGCGCCAGCCGGCAGCAGGTAACCACCGCTCCATCAAAGCGGGGGGAACTCACCCCGTCGTACCAGCGTTTCCATGCCGCGTGCTGGGCGTCGAGGACGGTCACGCGTCGGCTCTGCTCGGCGATCTGGTGGTCGAGGCTGGCCAGCTTCTGCTGAAGGCCGCCGACCTGGTTGGCCGCAGCGGCGGCGTGGGTGTGCAGGCTGCGTTGTGCGGTGAGGCGTCGGGTACGTGACGGGCCGCGGTGCCACCAGCGAGGTTGCAACCGTTGCGCGCGCATCAAGGTGTGGCGGTGGGTGGCGTCGGCGTCGGCGAGCAGCTGCGTGAGGTCGTGGCGGTGGTGTTCGGCGTCGGTGAGGGCGCGGTAGGTGGTGCGCAGCTCGTCGGCAACGTAGGCAGGTGCGGTGCCGTCGATGTTGCGTTGCGCGGTGATGAGGCGGGTGAGTTCGTCGTCGGGTGCGGTGGTGAGCTTGCCGGCGAGGGTGGCGGCGCCGAGAACGAGTCGGGCCCGGTGCCAGGCGTTCCAGCGGGTGATGTCGCTGATGCGGGGTTCGGGTCCGATGGGGTGGTCGCTGGTGAGCTGGTAGGTGTCGCGGTAGGCGGCGATGACCTCGGCACGGGTGAGCCATTGTTGGTGGCCGGTGTCGTCGGTGGGGATGTCGCCGAGGGCGAGGCTCCAGGCGGGCCGGGTCTGTGCGGCGAGGTGCGCGAGTGCTTCGGCGCGGCGGTCGCAGATGGCGGCGACCTGGCGTAGCGCATCACCGATGTCGCCGGTGAGGTCGGCCGGGAGGCGGTCGGTGTGGGTGCGCCAGTGCTCTGGGCGTTCGGCGACGGCAGGGTCAGCGGCGGCTCGTTGCACGAGGCGGTCGACGCGCCAGCTGAGGACGGCGACGATGTCGTCTGCGGTGTCGAGTTCGCGTATGCGGATGACGCGGCGGAGGACATCGCGGGGTTCGTGCCCGGCGGCGGCATAGGTGGTGAGTCGGCTAATGAGCGCCGGTAGGGCGAGGTCGTGGGCGAGCCGGTCGGCGAGGGCGGGGCTGCTGAGTTGGCGGACGATGGCGAGGTATTCGGGGATGCGGGCGCGGGCGGCGAGGTCGTCGTAGATGGGCGTCCAGGTGTGCAGAGCGTCGGCGTCGGCCCAGAGCTGCTGTTCGGTTTCGGTGGCGGAGCGCTCGGGTGCGCCGCGGCGCATGATGTCGGCGAGCACGGCGACGCGGGCGGTGGGTGGCGCCGGTGGGGTGCCTTCGCGGGGGTCGTCGTCGGTGACGACGTACGCCTCGTTGAGCGTTCGGCCGCGGGTGAGCATGACGTAGACGCGGGCGAGTGAGGTGTTGTCGTCGATGAGCGCGCGGGCGGTGTGGACGGTCTGTCCTTGGACCGAGTCGACGGTTTGGGCGTACGCGAGGTGGGTGTGCTTGGCGGTGTAGGCGGCGGGCAGGATGGCGGCTGTGCCGGTGGTGATGTTGGTGACGTGGAGTTGCCCGTCGCTGGTGATGGCGTTGATGCGCCACTGGTCGCGGTTGGTGACGTAGTCGGGGCCGGCGGCGATGCGCCGGTCGTTGCGGCGGGTGACGATGGTGTCGCCCACGCCGGCCAGGTTGCCGTCCCGTAGATGGACGGCGCGGCCGGGCTGCACGTGGCCCGCGGCGATGAGCAGGTTGCGTGCGCGGTGGGCGATGTCGCTGGCCTCTTCGAGGGTGTCGACGAGCATCATGCTGCGGCGGCTAGCGGTGATGTCGGCGAGCCACCGGGTGAGCATCTGGTCGACGAGGTGGCGGCGGTGTCCGCCGACGAGGCGGCCGTGCCGGTCGTACTCGTCGAGGACGTTGGGGTCGCCGTGGCGGAGCCGTAGTGAGGCGGGGCCTTCCCAGTCGTGGGTGAAGCGGTGCACGTGCGACAGGGAGGTGGTGACGCCGAGCGTGGCGAGGTAGCGGAGCAGCCCACCGGGTCCGACGGCGGATGTCTGATTGGGATCGCCGACGAGGATGAGCTTGCCGCGTACCTGGTCGAGCTGGGCGGTGATGCGGGCCAGATCGTGGCTGGAGACCTGGGATGCCTCGTCGACGATGACCCATTGCCCGGGGGCGAACGCCCAGTGGTGGGCTCGGGTGCCGGGCGGGGGCCGATGTTGAGCGTGCAGCCACCGCGCGACGTTCTCGGTGCGCAGGGTGTTCCCGTCGGGTTGGCGGGTGGCGTCAGCGAGCAAGTTGGCGGCGGCCTGACCGACGGTGAGACCCAGAACCGGTATGCCTGCGGCGTGGGCTGCGGCGACGACGGCCCGCTGAAGGTGTGTCTTGCCGGTGCCGGCGGGACCGATGACGCCGGTGATGCGCCGGTCGTCGCCGATGAGGAACCGCAGCACCTCGGCTTTCTCGCCGGACAGGTCCAACTGCTCGACGGCGGCGTTGACGACCTCGGCGGGGACTGGCCGCGCGCCGCGCCGACGGGCGTAGGCGATGACTTGGTGCTCGGCGGCGAGGACGGCGTGGGTGGTCAGGTGCAGATCTCGGTGGCGGGTGTATTCGCTGTGCAGGTCGCTGGCACGTTGCAGGCTCGGTCCCCACTGCACGAGCGCGGGGGGAGTCAGGACGCGGAGGCCCCCAGCCCCTTCGGTGACGGCGCGCGCGGCGAGGCGCTGCACGCGTTGCCAGTCCGCGGCGGGCGAGTGCCCGGGTGTGATGTCGAGGACCTGACCGATGGCGAGTTCGAGGTGATCGCGGCCGAAGACGGCGCGCTGACGGCTGAGCGTGTGCACGGCACGGGCGACCGCCAACCGCTCGTCGGCGCGAACGGCGGCGTCGATGACGCGCGGGCGGTGCGCGCGGGCGACGCGAAGCTGGGCGGCGGCGTCCCGTAGCGTGGCCTCGTCCAGGGCGGCGGGGTCGGCTGCGAGACGGCGGGCCCGGCGCAGCACCCGCAGCGCGATGGCGGCGGTGTCATCGTGCGCGTGACCGGCGAGAAGACGTTGGATCTGCCCGCTGGTGTCGAGGCCCATCTTGCGGTCTTCGGCGAGCCAGCGGCGCACGGCCTCGTGGGTCGACTCGGCGCCTTTGTGAGGGCGGCGGGTGCGCAGGGTGGCGTCCTGGGCGCGAGTGCGCCACTGTCGCGGTGCCATCCGCTGAAGCGGGGACGCGCCGCGGTGGATGTTCTCTGTGATGGCGGCGCGACGTTTGGCGTAGTGGCGCAGGGAGTCGTCGCTGATGCCGACGATCTCACGGATGCCGCTGTCAGGGCGTGGGGCGAAGGTGATGCCGCGGCGCTGGCGTAGCTCAGCTTCGATCGCGCGTTCGTAGGCGACGCGGGCGCCGATCGCGGCGCGGTAGAGGGCCCGGCCGTCGAGGGCGAGCCACTGGGGTTTCGCGTCGTGGCTGTGGGCTTGAACTTTGGCGGAGACCACGATGTGCGCGTGGAGTTGGGGGTCACGTTCACGGCTGAGGCGGTGGTCGAAGACCATGGCCGCCAGGCCGGCGGTGTCGAGTTGGCGGACGCCCCCGGCGCCGGCGCGGGCATAGGCGCCGTGCCGTTGCAGGTGGTCGAGCACGACCCGCACCCCGGCATGGTGGGCGGCCATGACGTCGCGTTTGACGTCGTCGTCGCCGAAGGCCCACAGCAACGACACGGACTTGACCGGAGACACGGTGACGTCGAATGCGGACACTGCGCGGCGCTCCGGGGCGGTCATCGCGTCGTACCACGCCTTGTCCCGCTGTTCGACCGTGGCGTCGTCGGGCAGGAGTGACAGCGCTCGCTGTGCGGCTGCGGCCCGGTACGCGTCTGTCTGCGGCGCGTAGGTGCGCCATCGCTGTCCGAGCTGGTAGCCGGCGCGGGGATGGCGTCCCTGGCCGACGAGGAAGCGCATCTGGCTCTCGGTGACCCAGCCGCTCATTCCGAGGACCGCGGCACCGTCGCCCGCCCACCAGCCGGGGCTCTCACCTCGTGCCGTCGGATCCATGTAGTACGGGGCCGGGCCCCCGGTGGTCGGGGAGCGCATGTCGTGTCGGCCGGCCGCGACTTGCTCCATCAGATAGCGATATCCGCTGCCGGGCGAGATTCGCGTGATGGACAACATGGGAAAACCGTAGAAGATCAACTAGAAGTGGGTGGCGGAGAATGCAAGAGGGTGTGTCGCCTTTAACGGAGCAAGAATCATGAGGGCGAACGTTCGTGCAGGTGGAAGGCTATGTGGCTGGTTCGAGTGAAGGTCTGAGGTGATTCCTGAAATTGCGGCCAGGACCGAACGAGTAGGCAAGATGGCGGGCTCGGGATGTGTTGGTGGGATCGGACAGTCGCTACGGTCGGGATATGGCGAGTCGAACGGGGAATGATGCGGTCCGTGCGCTTCGGGCGCGGCAGGAGGTCGAGCGGCGTGCCGTGCGGGCTGTCGAGCAGTCTGCGTCGGCACTTGCGGATGCTGCCGAGCGGCGGCGCGAGTTGCTGGCAAAGGTAGACGGGGAGGTGCGGGACGCTACGGCGGCACACGACCTGTCGGTGGTGGTCCTCGCGACGATTCTCCGTGACGACGGATTGGCCGCTGAGTTGGCCGGTGTGGACGTGAGCAGGGTCCGGGCGCTGCGGCGGATGGTGGACGGTAAGGCGGTGCGCGAGCGCATCGCGCAGTTGGGGACGGTGGTGCCGCGCCGTCGTGGCCGGCCGCCTGCGCCGGAGGTCGTGTCGCGCGAGGGCGTGATGGGTGATGCCGAGTCAGCCGCCGGCCTGGTGGACGGCGGCTGACCCGCAGATGCGCTGTGGGACGTGGGGTGAGAGTCGGGAGCGGCAGCCGGCGGCGGCGTGCTCGATGCGCGCCGACGACGTCCCGGGTGTGCCGCCCGGCCGCTGCGCGCGGCCGGGCGGGCGTGGGGTCAGGGCTGCTGGCCGAGCAGGCGCCCGGGGTCGCCGGTGGTGGTCCATCCGGCGCAGTCGCTGAACAGCCGGTGCGCGCTGTGGGCGAGCGTGATCGGGTACAGGTTGGGGCGCTGCACGTAGTGCTTGCCGTGCTGCCAGAGGTCGAGCAGCATCGCGGCCAGTCGCAGGGTGGCGCGCATTCGTCCGGGGTTGCAGTCCTCGCAGTGGTGCCGGCGGGCGTACTTGATGAGGGCGACGGTTGCGGCGCGCAGTTGTACAGCGGTGGTGAGGTCGTGGACCGGCTCGGTGGGCCACGCGGGGCGGTGGTCGCACAAGTCGAGGTGGCTGATGACGTGCGCCATGCGGCGGCGGGCGTCTTCAAGCATGGCCAGGACTTGACCGGCGCGGCGGACGGCGGGCGTTGCCGCCGGGATCAATGCCGTGGGTGCCGTGAGGGCAGACATAGGGGCTCCTCGTGATGGCGTTCGTGTGGGGCGGTGTTCGCCGTTCCGCCCGGATGGCGCGCGTGGTGCGAGGGGGAGGGGCGGCCCGGGTGGGGTGACCCGGGCCGCGCCGGGGGCGTTAGCGGTAGCGGCGGCGTGAGGTGGCTGCCTTGGTGGCGGTGGTTGCGGTGGTGTGGTGCCACACCTGGACGGCTGTGCCGTGGCGCTTGGCGTCGTACATGGCAGCATCGGCCCGAGTGAGCAGGTCGGAGGCCGTACGGGTGCCGTGGTCGGCTATCGCGAGGCCAACGCTTGCGCGGCAGTTGACGGACTCACCGAAGATCGCAAGCGTGCTGCGGTCGAGGGCATCGGCGGCGGCGGTGGCGTTCTCGCGGCTGGTGCGTTCGCCGTCGTCGGTGATGATCAAGAACTCATCGCCGCTCATTCGGCCGATGTAGGCGGCGGATAGGTCGAGTGCGGTGAGGGTGTCCGCGACGTGGATGAGCAGGCTGTCGCCTGCGGCGTGCCCGTGTTGGTCGTTGATCGCTTTGAAGTCGTTGAGGTCGAGCAGGGCGACGCTGACGGGCCGGGCGCGGTCGGCCAGGAGCGCGTTCAGGTGGCGTAGGAGCGCGCGGCGGTTGGGCAGGCCGGTCAGCGGGTCGTGGTCGGCCTCGTGGCGGGCGGTGGCGAGGGCGGTGCGAAGTCGTCGGTTTTGTACCAGGAGTGCGACGAGGTTGGCGGTGGTGATTGCGAGCAGGATCGTTTGCCACGCCGTTTGCATTCGGGTGCTCCCTGGGGTTGGGGTTTGTGTGGTGCGCGGTGGGGGTTCGCCGTCCCTCCGAGCAATCATTACTATACCTAATTCGATGGTGTCGGTCTATCCAATTCGGCCGGCACGGTCAAGAGACCTCAGTGACTTTGATGTGCCGGCGGCTACGTCGATCACGCCCTTATTTGTCGAGGTGTTGCCATTGACAGGTGACAGGGGAGCCGGCGAGGCCGGCTCCCCTGTGACGTCTCTACGGCTGGTGTCTCTTGCGGGCGTCGCCGAGCACGTGAACCTGATCGGTCAGGATGAGCGGGGCGTCGGCCGGTCCCTTGATGTGAGGGCGGACGTAGGTTCGGCGGCGCAGTGCGCGGCCGGGGCCGTAGGGCTGCTGCCGGAAGAACCCGGCGACCCACCATCGGCGGGTGTAGACGCGCGTGGTCGTGCCGTCGGGGCTGTCCTGGCGGGCCTGCTGCTTGCGTCGCAACCGCACCAGCCGCACCGTTGGCGCGGGTCGATTGGCGCGCTGGTACGCCTTGCGCGTCGCCTTGTCGGCTGGTTCCTCGGTGATCTCGGCATCGGGCTGCGTCGACAGGATCCACGTGGCGATCAGGGAGCACAGCATCAGGCGCGTCTGTTCGCTGCTGGGTGCGTACGGCTGACCGAAGCGCAGTCCAGCGCCGCTACTGACTGGGGCAAGCCAGCCGATGCGCTCGCGCAGCCCCTGCAATTCCAACTCGGTGGGCTGCTGACCCTGTAGGAGGGTTTCGGCGGGGGTGTAGAAGGTGATCCAAACGCCACCGGGGATCGGTCCCCACTGTGCTGCGACGATTGGCACCGTTAGCCCGGTGTGTGGCTCCACCGGCTGATAAATCGGCGTGTGCCAGACGAGCAGGCCGTCGGATGCCGGCATTTCGACTTGCTCGACGCGCACGTCAGGAAGATCGCGCGCCGCGTGTGCGGCGAGGGCGGTGAAATCGGGGTCGATCCAGAACACGCGTCCGTTTTCCGCGTGGTTTGCCATCAGGGCGGTGTACTGGCGCAGTGCTTCGGGGTTGTGGGCGTCAACGATCGCGGCGGGGGCGTCGACTGGTGCGCCCGGGAACAGGTGTCCGGGGATCTTGTACGTCTCGCCGCTGTCGAGCAGGCGCAGGAGATACGAGCCGCCGGACGTGCGCCAGAAACGCACGAGCCGATCCCGCACCTTTGGCAGCATCTGCGGGCGCAGCGACCGTACCTCGGGGGCGGGAGCGGCGTCCTGCGCGGGAGGGCGACTGCGGTTGTTCGCCCTATAGGGGAGCGGTTGTCGTGCCGGTGTGCTGGGAGTGGCGGCGAAGAGGGCTTGGTGCAGGGGTCGGAAGAAGCTCTGCGCGTCGTCCGACAGGCCACGGCGGCGGGCGCGTTTGACGGCGCGAGCGGTCAGCCCTTCGGGGTCGCGTTGCTCGACCAGGCGCGCGCATCCCTCGCACGCTGCCCAACTGCCGCCGAGGTTGTGCATCGCCATGCCGCTGACGTCGGCTGCGGTCGTCATGGCGATTTCGAGTTTTGCGAAGGTGAACGACGCTACCGGGCGAGGCGCGGAGCAAAAGTCGCAGGTCATTTCAACATGCGTCAGCTGTGCGAGCGGCACCGGGTTGGGTTCGTGGTCGTGGTTGCTGTGGCGGGGATGAAGGAACGTCCGTCCGCCGGCCGGGGTGGTGATCACGGTGAGGGGTACGCCGCACGTCGTGCAGCCGTAGCCCTCGACGATCGGCGGAGTGCCGACGTCGTGGGAGTCCATGTGTCTCCTTTGGGTTGGGGTTTGTGTGGTGTGCGGTGGGGGTTCGCCGTCCCCTCTGAACAATCATTACTATACCTCTTCTGGCGGTGTGGATCTATCCGATTCGGCCTGGATGGTCGAGAAATTGCGATGATCTTGGCGGTGGTTTGCCGGCGGCTACGCCGATCACGCTGCCGTGTACGGACACGGCGCGTCCCCCACTTCCTTTGGCGGTGGGGGGCGAGTTCACTCGGCCCGCGGCGCGCGCAGTGGAGGTCAAGTCCGGGAGCGGGGTTTCGAGGAAAGATCATGCGGGGTGTGCATGATGTTTCCGAGCCGCGCCCGGACTTGACCGGAGCGAGCACGTCGCTAGCCTGTTGCGGCCCCCACCGGTGAAGGGGGTTTGGGCAGTGCGGCCGGAGGCCGCTTCCGGTTTACCCGGCCCGCCAGGGCCGGGCGTCTCGTGAGCGGAAGTACGGTGATCGGTCGGGGTCGGCGGCAGCCCTACGCCGAGGGCTAGCTGAGCAGATCAGGGGTGGGTGGTGTGCCCTGCTCGTCCAGGATGGCCCACAGCGTTTCGCGCCTCCACTTGCGGCGGTAGCGCCCCTTTGGGCCTGCTGTCTGCTCATCGGCGCGCTCCAGCACGCGACTGGGTAGGGCGTTGGCGGTGCTGTAGCCGAGCACTCGGGCGGCTTCCGCTTTGCCCACCAGTTCGTCCGGGTTGCCGGAGCGGTCGGGGTGGCCATGGGGAGTGCCGGCTGGTCGTCCGGTGCGCGTCGCGCCTCCCTTGCCGATGCGGTTTTCCGCGATCTCCCACACGGTGCGACGCTTCCACCGTCTGCGTTTGCGGCCGGATGGGGTCAAGGATTCGTCATCCACCTGTTGCTGCAGCCGCAGCCACACGGGGTTGTTTCCGGCGAGGGCGGTTCGGTCGCGGTAGCCGAGGATGCGGGCCGCCGTCGCGGTGTCGACCAATTCGTCGGGGTCGCCGGATCGGTCGACGCTGTCGCGCGCGCTGCGCCTGGCGTGCTCGCGTGGCAGTTCGTATTTGGCGATGTCGTGGCGGTGCCATGTGCGGCCGTCGGCGGCGCGCTCGGGGAAGCCGTTGCTGTCGCGCTCGCGGTAGAGCCGGTCGAGGTGGCTGACGGAGATGCCGAGCATCGCCGCTGCCTCGACCCGGTTGACGACATCGCGGCCGTGTGGGGAGCGCGTGGACATGGAGTGATGATGCCGTACGCACTGGTGGGCGAGCCGAATGGTCGGCGGATGGCGGCTGAGGACGCTTCTCATGGTCTGCTTCACGGTCGATGGCCGGGGGCTGCCGTACGATGGGCGGCACGCGTCCGGCGTAAGGGTTCGTTGGGGCCTGTGTGGCGTCGGATGCCAGGCGGCCGGGGGGAGTTCGCCAAACTAACCCCCCGGCCTCCGCTGAGCAGTCGCCCCAAGGGCGCTGGGGCGCTGTGGTCACTGGCCCTGCGGTGGGTGGTGCCGGGCATTGGGGAAGGCACCGTCGCGCGGCGCACGCCAGGACCCCGCATTGCGTGTCGCCTCTGGCGATCACCTGCCCGGTCGGCAGCCTGCGCGCCACGTACTCGCGGCGATGGGCGTCCCACCCTCCGACGCAGACGGGCGATGGTTCGGTGATCATGTCCCATCGTTCACCGTCGGTGCCGTTGATGTGGACGTGGAACTCGCGGGTGAGAGTCCACCTGTCGCCGTAGGTGTCGAGCCGGAGGCCGTGGGGATTGTTGTCCCGGAAGAGGCGCCAGCGGCCATCGCGTTCGAGTAGCCGTGCGATATCCCGCTGTCCGTCGAGCGGGGCTTGGCCACGTGGGTGCCGTACTGGTGCGGTGGTCGCGTTTCGGCTGAGCGGCCGGTTTGGCATGGTCGAATCCCGTGGGTTGGTGTGGTGGGCCTCCGGAGGTTCGCCGTCTCCGGAGAGAGTCATTACTATACCTGCATCGGGTGTGTGGGCTGAGCGCGGATTGTGGCGCACGCGGAGCTGGCAGGGCGGGCCGGCTGCGGACCTGATGGGACGCGGACGTGTTCCGGCCCGCCTGGTGGCCGCGGGAGCAACGGTCTGGAGCACGACGGGCTCGGGACAAAATCGGTCTTGGGTGGTGCCGGTCGGGGGCCGGTCGTGGCCCCCGACCGGCAGCGGCTAAGCGGCGAGGTTGTGGGTGGTGTCGGAGTCCGTCTCCGTGTCGGCGTCTGCGGTGTCAGCAGCGGCGACGGTGGTCGCGTTAACGCCGTGGCCCTCGGTCTCTGCCTGCTCGGGTTCGTCCTCCGTGCGGGCAGGCTGCGGGTCGTCTGGCTCCGTGTTTGTGGCTACGGCGACGGCCGTTCGCCGATTCGTGGTGCGGTTGGCGACACCGTCGATGATGAGCTGTTCGACCTTGCCGATCTGGAGGCCGTTGGTGATGCACCACTGCAACCACTTCGCGACGGCCGGGTCCGGGGCACGCCAGGAGGTGCGGGTGATGGCGCTTTCGTTCGCGGCGGCGATGGCGGCCAGTGAGATGACCGTGTAGCGGGCGTCGCTGACGCGGGCGGGGACTCGGCTGGTGCCTGCTCGCTTGGTCTTGCCGGGGGAGAGGAGGTCGTCCAGCATCTTTCGGCCGCCGTTGATCCAGGTGGACAGGATGTAGCCGGAGTCGGCCAGCATTTCTGCGATGAGCTTGTTGGTGCCCTTGGGTGGGGTCTTGGCGGCGAGCAGGTTGGTCAGCCACTCGCGGCGGACGGTGTTCGCGGCTTCCATCAGCTTGTTGTTCTCGATGACGCGCCGCCGCTCGGCCTTTTCCTCTTCGGTCATTGGACCGCTGCGGGTGGTGGTTGTGCTGTAGCTGTACTGGGTGTGCCCGTGCTTGCGCCAGTCGGTGCAGTAGGTGCGTTCGGTGAGGCGGTGGCCGAAATCCAGGTACAGCAGTACGGCGTGGCCGGGGCAGGCGATGTGGTCCTCGGCGGTCATGCGCTGGCCTTCGGCGTCGCGGAGGTCGCTGATCTCCTTGACCTTCGCGTCGTGGTAGCCGGGGTGCTCGGCCAGCAGGGCCACCCCGGCGGCGGTCAGCTCGGCGCGGCGCGCGGCTTCGGCTTCGCGGGCGTTACGGGCGGAGCGAGCCTGTTCGACGGCTCGGGCGAACGCAAACGGTCCGGCGTCTTCGGCTTCCTGCAACAGCGTTTCGATCGTGTCGGGTTCGTCGGTGAACTCGGCGAGGGCGGCAGCCTGGGTGAAATCCAGTCCGAGTGCGTGAGTGCGCTCGGCGGTGTGCTTGCCCAGGGCAGCGACGCAGCGGCCGGCCTTGACCTGCTCGGGGTGGTAGCCGGTCCTGCGCGCGATCTCCTCGTCGCTCATGCCGTCAAGGGCGAGCTGCTGGATGCCTCGGGACACCTGTGCGGCGGTGGGGTCCTTGCGGTGGACCTGCCGCAACATGCTGATGATCTGATCGCGGTTGCCGGCCAGATCGTCCCGGACGATGGCCGGGATGTACTCCTGCTCGGCTTCGACGGCGGACCAGTATCGCTGCTCGCCGTCGATGATCAGGTACGTGTCGTCGCCTAGCGGCGTGACGATGACCGGGGCGAGCAGCCCGCGAACGCCGTCCTCTTGCAGGTTTTCCACGATGCCGGGCAGGGATTGGGCGTCGTCGCGGACGTTGTCGGGGTTGGGCTTGATCTGCTTGATGGGCAGCAGTTCGTAGCCGCCGGGCAGGGCGGGCTTGGCGACGGTGTGCTCGGTGTCGGCTGCCTCCGCCGGGTCGGTGGGGGTGGTCGACAGGTCGGGTAGTCCGTCCGGGTTGGGCTGGTCGGTTTCCGCGCTGGGCTGCGCGCCGGTTGCGGTGATCGTGAGCACCGGTGTGCTCCCTTCGGTTGTGGGTGTGTTGGTTGGCCGGTCAGGCCCGGGTTGCCGTCCGGGCCTGACCGGTGGTTTCGGGGCCGCTGCGTTCAGCGGCGCTGGCGGATCCGTGTCGGGTCGCTGCGGAGTTGCCAATGAACGGAGGAACGTCGCACGGCTGTTAGGCGGCTGTGGCGACGGCGGTGAGGCGGGGGCGGGCGGCTGGTGCGGGCATCGTGCATTCGGTGCAGGTGGTGCTGTTCCAGCGGTGAGGGCTTACGCCGTCGCCGGCTGGGCAGGGGCGGGTTTGCAGGTCGCGGATGTCGGCGGCGTTGAGGCAGGTGGGGCAGAGCCCCCAATTGGCGGTCGAGGGACCGGCGATGGGGGAGTCACATTGGGCGCAGTACAAGCCGGCTTGGCGCAGTGCCTGGCCGATCACGTCGGCGGTGGTGACGGCACGGCGGGCTGTTGCCGCGAGGTTCTTCCATGCGGCAGTGTTCTGGACGCGGCGCCAGTCCTCGGTGTTCAGGGCTGGGTCGTGGAGGCTGCCGGGGTCGTCGGCCTGGGCGCGTAGGTACGCCTCGACTTCCGCGCGGCCGAACAGCGGCCCGGTCCATTGGTAGGTGCGGGCGAGCACGGAGACGAGGTGTCGGGCGTCGGGCTCGGCAAGGTTGCGGGGCAGGGACACGCCGTGGGGCAACCCGATGAACAGGGGCATTGCTTCTCCCAAGGTGCGCAGCGGTGGGTTTGCAGCGCACGGCTGCGGACGGGTTGTAGCCCGGCTGCTGTGGCCGTGCGGTGCGGAAGCGGTAGCCCGCGTCGGCGTGCTCGCTGCGCGCCAACGCGGTCAGCCGTGCGGCCGGGCGCTGGGTCCGGGTGCCGCTGGCAGGTTGCGCCAGCGGCACCCGGAGCTCGGGTCAGAGCGTGGCCGCGATTTCCATCGCCCGGATGCCGACGCCCTCCATCTCGTACGCGGCGTCCGGGTCGGTGAGGGTCTTCGCGGCGCTGGTGACGGCGTGCATGATGCCTCCGGCCGTGCGGTCGCCGCCGTCGATGAAGTGGTTCAGGATGAGCCGCTGCTCGTCCTCGGTGAACCGCAGCCGCTGGGCGACGACCCGGATGGTGTGGTCGGGGTCGGGGACCCGGCGGCCGGCCTTCTCCTCGATCTCTTCGATCTTGCGCTGCACGTAGCGGACGTCGAGGAAGCGGCGCACGGCGTCGCGGGTCTGCTTGCCGATCAGGTTGAGGTTCGCCTGGTGGGTGTCGTTGCTCCACCGGATGGTGCCCTCGTCCATCTTCGCGCCGAGGTGCACCGCTCGCAGGGCGTCTTTGGTGATCGTGAGGCCGTTGTCGCAGACCTGCACGACGATGCGGGGAGTGACAGTGAACGCGCCAGAGCCTGTCTCGCTGTTCGTGAAGACGAGACCGGCGAAGACGGTCGGGTTGTCCGCGCCGGTGGCTCCGGTGAAGGGGCTGCGGTAGTTGCGCAGCAGGTTGCGGGCGAGGCTCTTGATCGCCTCGGAGTGCACCCGGACGACCATCCGGCGCTCGCTCAGGTCGCAATCCAATTTGACGCTCATGCCCGATTCGCGGATGCCGGACAGGACGGCCATCAGGACATCGAGGTTGTCGATGATCTTGTATCCGTCGCTGAGGAAGGCGCGCAGGATTCCGCCGCCGTTACCGTCGGACAGGCACCGCGCGAGGTAGCGCTTGCCCTGGCTGAGGTCGAGCCAGCCGTTGATGTTGGCGTCGTAGAGGTGCAGTGCCTGCGCGCGGGTCTTGCGCAGGTAGCTGGTGGGGATGCCGAGCTTTTCGCCGAGTCCCGCGTCGCCCAGTTCGGTGGGCCGGTAGAGCCCGTCGGAGGGGGTGACACCCGATTCGCTGAGGATGGGTTCCGCGCCGGTGATGCGCAGGTGTCCGGCCTCGGCTCGCAGCATCGCCGTGCCAGCGACGATGTCGAGCTTGTGCGCCTGCTGGAGGTCGAGGATGCGGTGCAGGTCCGGCAGCGTCGCGTGCCGGGTGGCCAGGGGGATGGTGTCGAGCGCGTTGCTCACCGTTAATCCCTTTCGGTTGGGGTGTTGGCTGCGAGGGCGGGGGTTGCCGTCCCCTTCCTCACATATTTAATGATACATGGCGAACCTCGCAGAGTCCACTTGAGACCGTTTCAATTCGCGGGATTCCAGCGTGGTCAGTGTGTGACTGTCGGTAGTTAATAACACATGATCTACTAATGTTTCTCTACGTGCTGAATGGTGAATTAGTCGGCGCAGCCGGTTATGTGATGTGCGTCAGAGAGCCTTCCCGGTGGCCTGATCTTTGATCGACCATGTGTGGCTGTGGGGGTCAAGCCTGGGGTGTGGCTTGACCCCCACAGCCACACATGGTTGGCCCTGTGGGGTCAGGTCGCCGGGAAGGATCGGCGCTGTCTTCCCCTTCCCGGAGCCTGCCTCGCCGGCGAGGCGCCGCGGTTCAGCGGCGGGACGCTGACCCGGCTGGAGGCCATCGACCGAAGGTCGATTCAGCCCAAGCGGCGAGACGGCTGCCGGACCGGGCGGGCTAGCGGGCGTCGAGTGGTGCGAATGGGTCTACATCCGGAAGCAGTCGTCTTGCCTACGGCAAATTCGCTTCAGCGGCTGCATTAGGAGTCACTGGTTGGCAAATCGGGCGGCGTGGCGCTGAGCACCTTCCCGCTCCGGGTGTTGATCCATTCCTGCACGCGTCTGCGCTTCCAGTAACGAGTAGATCCCTGTACTGGTGCGGGTTCTTCGCAGTCGGGCATGGGAAGGTAGCCGTCCTCGCCGCGGTCCCATGCGGCCTTGCTCATTCCGACGTACTTGTCCCACCCGCCCTGCGTGATGGTGAGAATCTCCCGGAACCCGGTGGCGGAGATCAGCTCCTCGGGGTCGCCGTTGAGGTCGACATGATGGACCCGCGCTCGGGAGGATTCCACGATCTGCGGTAGGAGGACATCCCGGACGTGCTCCAGCTCGTCGATGGGAAGCCACGCCTTCTTGTCCTGCTTGACCGACGCGGGCCAGCCTGACCCTTGGGCGCGCTGCTTCGGTGACGTCTTGAGCCGCACCGTCTGTTCGGACCGTCCGGTCAGCTCAGCTGCGCCGGCTATGTCCGTGTGCGGCCGGCCACCAATGTTCCGGATTTCCATGCCTACCCCTGCCTGCATCGGTGGCCAGCGGTTGGAACGGCCGGGGGAACATCGTCCGCGAACGAACGAAGCGGCAACCCCCCGGCCGCGTGATCCAACCAACAGCCCCACCCACAAGCCCACCGCTAAGCGCCGGACGTGTGGCCGAAGCGGTGCAGATGGTAGCAGCCTGACTCTCGGCCGCCTGGGAGATCGGCGGGTTGATGCCGTAGCGACCTGGGAATCAATAGTGGTGATTGTTGAGCGGTGATTCACCATGTAGTCGCCCCGGTCGACGGCCAGGCCCGTGACAGCGCGGATGGTGCCCGTTGATCGCCGTGAAGACGTTGATGCGGTGGTATCAGCGTACGGTCAACGTGCACAGCCAGGTACATCTTGCAGACGGCGGAGGCACGTCCGGGCCTTCAACCGCCCGCTCGCCGGCTAGCGGATTCAGCGAGACCCACAGGAACGGGCGGGCGGCCATCGTGGCGTTCCGTTACCAAGAAGCCGGCATCGACCGGATGGCGTATCCGCTTCTGTCGATGTCAGTGCACCGGCTGTGGCAGAGTGATCCCGGGTTCGTGGCCACGCCGGTGCATCCTGATCGTTAGGACATTTGGCTTGGTTCCGACGTGGTCGAACGGCGGTGGGATCATTGCGGGCTCCCAGCTACCGCAGGCGCCCGGCCAGGTCGAGCACCTCAGACAGCTGCTCGCCGGTCAACCGCCGGGCGTCCCAGGCCAACCGGGCAAGTTCAACGCGGTTGCGGTGCAGACGTGGGTCGGTGGCCGCAGCAACCCCGGCGACGGCGGCCAAGTTGTCGTCAGGGATACCCAGGACGGTGGCGAACGAGGTCACGTACTGCGGCGTCAGCCGCGTACGGCCGGGTCCCAGCATGGCCACCGTAGAGTGCGACACCATCGGGCCGCCGCCGATCAAGTACAACAGCTTCGGGCTGTATGGCCCGATATTGCGGTTCCGCAGTAGCCGCAGCATCACCTCGCCAGGCCCCAGCGCGTACCTGTAGCGCGGCCGCACGGGCGGCCACGCCGGCGGATGCTCGGGTAGCGACCGGACGAACTCGTGTAACCGGCGCAGCGACTGCGGCGCCAACTTGGCCGCTATTTCCAGTACCGTCCCGACATGCCAAGGCCCGGTACCACTGGCAGGCACCAGATCTTGCGGCAGATCGAGCCCAGCGATTACGAACAGATCCGCCGTGTCCAACCCGAGCATCGGCGCCAGCCGCCGCACCAACGAAGGAGCGGCCGCGCCGCCGGTCAGCACAGCGTCGAGTTCCGGCCGCAGGGCACCCGCTGTCGCGGCAACCTCCGGCCACCGATGCGCCAACAACCGCCCCAACGCGGTTCCGCTCCCAGCCTCCACCATCGCGGTCAGCGTATCCACCAACAGGCATCCACAGCATGCACGCATCGATTGAGGGAAACGCCCTGATCTGGCACCCCTCTGTGTCAAGTGATGATCAAGAGGGGTGTTCTAGGCTGGGGTGTGGCGGGTCCGGGAAGTGACTTTTCCGAAGTGTCGATCTCGGGGTTCAGATCGGCCGCGCTGGATTGCAGAGTCGCCCCCGCGTGTCCTCCCGGACCCGTCCTGACCAGCTTGGCGTCGGCGACCATCTGCCGGTAGACGATGTCGGACAGGCGGCGTTTCAGTGCCCGTAGGGCCTCCATCGGGGTCTTGCCCGCGGCCAGTCTGCGCCGGTAGTAGCGGCGGCCTTCGGTGTCACGGCGTAGCTGGACGATGGCCATGATGTGCAGTGCCCGGTTGATGCGCCGGTTCCCGGCTCTGGAGAGACGGTGCCGGTTCTGGTCGCCGGACGAGGCGTCGATCGGTGCGGTGCCGTTCCACGAGGCGAAGTGGGCGCGGCTGGTGAACCGGGCGATGTCTGCGATGTCGCCGAGCAGGCGGGCCGCGCCGGACGGTCCGATGCCGGTCAAATTCATCAGCCGACTTCCGGTGCTGTTGACCAGGTCGGTGAGTTCCTGTTTCGCGGTTTTGATCTTCTTGTCGATGACGACGAGTTCGCCGATCAGCTCGGAGGCGAGCCGCCGGCGGGTCTTGCCGACCACGTCACGCGGGCGCACGCTGCCCAGCAGGGCGCGGGCCTGCTGGGCGGACAGGTCCTTCTTCGCGCCGCCGGGCACCAACTCCAGTAGCAGGTGATGCAGCCGGGAGACCACTTCGGTGCGGGCCCGGCCGAGCTGGTCACGGCGGTCGACGAGCAGCCGTAACGCGACTGTGGTGTCGTCGGTGACGACCTGCCGCAGACCTTCGGTGCGCAGGGCGACCACGGCGACGCTGTGGGCGTCGACGGGGTCGGTCTTGCGGCCCTGGCCGGTGGCGAACACGCGGGCCCGGGCGGACAGCTTCGCGGGGACGTCCACGACGGTCTCGCCGTCGGCGACCAGGCGTTGAGCGACGTGCCGGCCGATGCCGTTGCAGCCCTCGACCGCCCACAGGCGGTCCTTGTGCTTGCGGCCGGCGGCGAGCATCGCCTGGTAGCCGTCGCGGTCGGTGCCGAACCGGCCCTGCCCGAGCGCTTTCTCTCGCGCGTTGATGATTTCGATGGTGGCGGAACGCTTGTGCGGGTCCACGCCGATGATGACCTGGGCCATCGTGTCCTCCCTCGATCCGACGATGGAACGTCGACGGGAGGGCAGCGCTACCTTGAGCTGGGCAGTCCCCTCTTGAGCCTCTCACCGCCGCGGTGACCGGCGGGACGCACGCCAGATGAGAGCCACACCAACCTGCGGTGGGCAGCCGCGATGAGAGCGACCCCACCGGTCACCTCGACCAAGCCTGGCCGGGCTGCGGTCGTACCACCAGTCAACAGGTAGCCGCTGACCGTGCGCCTAGATGTCGGCCAAGGGGTGTTGCGACCTACTCGCCGTTAGCAGTCACTCCGTCGGTTGGTGCCCGCCGTGATCTGTCGCCCCGGGGTGTCGTTCGGTTGGCCACGTGTTGCACCACAGGCATGACCAGCACAGGTTTGCGATGTTGTTAGAACCGCCGTTGAAGCGGGCGAGCCGGTGACCGAGGGAGCCGATGCGTCGACCCACGTGCGCCCACGGTGCCGGCCGCCCGTCGGGGCCCGACGGCCGATGTTCGAGGGCAAGGGAGCCGCAGTGCTCGCAGCGCCCTTCAGCGGCCTGAAGGACGTTCCAGATATCCGCGGCGGTGATCTTGTAGTCCGGTGCCCCGGACATGAGCCTCGTCCGATTCGCTGCGCGTGCCTTCAGCCGACACCATGTCTGGCGTTCCTCTGCTGTGGTGCCCGCAAGGTACTGGGCCCAGGACACGTAGACCAAGGCAGGTGGCGCTCCCCCAGCATCCTCTTCGGGCTTGAGCGATGCGGGATGCGCGCTCGCGAGCAGCTTTCGCGCCTGCTCAGGCGGCAGTTGCGTCGCGAAGCGCACCACCTCATGAAGGGTCGGGGCCTCGCGTATGGGCTCCATGACGACAATTCTGCGCGTCCTCCCGGCCTGCCAGCCAATTGGGTCCGGACTTCGCTGGTGCCGCCAGCGGCGGGCAAATCGATCATCAAGTGCAACGCCCCACATCAGCGATCCGCGCTACGCAGGATCCGGATGCTCAGCTGAGCGCCAAGCTGACGGAATCCCAGCGCCCGCGTCGCGCGGCGCGACGGGTCCGGTCGAGCCCGCCACTGCGGCAGCAGATGGTTCGCCAAACCGTCCGCGACTGCTGCGGAGGCAACGGCACGCGCCAGCCCGCGCCCACGTTGATTCGGCTGAGTAAGGACGCACATGTGGGCCACCAGCCCCGGCCAACGTTGGTAGCCAGCCGCCGCGACAACGTGATTCCCACGGCGCACGACGAACGCGTGGGAGGTGATGTCGGCCAACCCGCATTCGTCGGTGTCGTCCGCCGTGACAGAGAGTTTTCACGCCAGCGAGTTTGCAGCCGTCAGGGTTCGCGCCCTCTTCCGTCGCGGTGCGTGCGTCGGCTCGGACGCCAAACGTCACCCTCAGTTATCACGATCTCGGTTCGACTCGGACAGCGACATTCGTCAAAAGCGATGGCCTGATCGACGGCAGGGTGGCCGGACTCGACACATGGGGTTACGACTGGGTGACGTCGAGGCAGGCCTGCACGTTGCGCATCTTCTTTCCCAGGTTGACCAGGCTGCGGGCGGCGGCCTTGAGGTCCTTGGACGCGGTGCGCATCGCGGCCAGGTTCGCGGCGTCGGCGTCCTGGTTCGCTTTGACCCAGCGGTCGATGGTGCGGGCGATGTGTTCGGCGAGTTCGGCTTCTTTGGTGACCACGCTGCGGAAGTGGCCGGCGGACTCGGTCCAGTTCCACGGGTGGGGCTCGTGACCGACGCCGGCGGTGTCGAGCTGGTAGTTGGTGTACTTCAGCGAGGTGCTGATGCCGTCGAGCATGTCCCGGACCGTCACGACCCGGCCGCTGGTGTCCCTAGCAATCGCCACTGCCACTCCTCAGGTGTCCTGGGGTGGCCCCGCGCGGCGCGGGGGAGGCTGCGCGCGGCCACCGGTTCGGATGACGGTGGCCGCGGGCAGGGTGAAGCGGCACAGGCGCCGCGCGGCCACCGGTTCTGTCAGGTCAGCGGGGCCAGGGTCCGCTCGATCCAGGGCACGCGCATGCCGGCCAGCTCGCGGCGCATCGTTTCGACGTCGGTGCCGAAGGGCACGACGCAGCTGCCGGACATGTTGGGAGCGCCCTGGCAGGCGTGGACCAGCCTGCCACCGAGAGCCGCGTGCGCGAGGATGCTCTCGCGCCGACGCGACTCGTTGAACCAGGTGCCGTGATACAGCTCGTCGAGCACTTCAGCGGTCGCCTTGTCCAGATCGTAAACCACCCGGACGGCGCACAGCATCCAGGCAGGGGAAACGTTGCTGATGTGCCCGTCGAGTTCGACCCGATTGAGCGCCATCAGGGTTCCACACTCGCGCAGCATCAGCAGCGTCCCGTCGGGCACGAGGTCCAGGCCAGGGTCCTGCAGGTGCTCCTCG
Organism: Micromonospora sp. CNZ297; assembly: GCF_007827625.1. Lineage (NCBI taxonomy): Bacteria > Bacillati > Actinomycetota > Actinomycetes > Micromonosporales > Micromonosporaceae > Micromonospora > Micromonospora sp. CNZ297. Next base: position 19,847 of record NZ_VISU01000034.1, read on the forward strand.
CGGAACATGTAGGCGTACACGTCGTGCGCGGTCCGCAGCATCTCGGCCGGATCCGTACTGGAGTAGCTGTGCTCCCTGACGAAGTTGAGGACAGACGATCGGCGGAAGAGTGCCACCGGCTGCGGGCAGGAGCAGGGCTGTGCGCCCAGAGAGGACGTCGTTCAGTTGCCGCGCCAACGAACCGGGGAACTAACGCGGGGTATCGGACGAGCCCCTCTGCAAGGAGTTGTCTGGTTCTGACGGTGGATCTGGGAGACCTTCGGCTGGTAGACCACTCGCGGGGGCACGAATTACCGATTCGGCAATGTCGAGCGCGCGGAGCAGGGCTCTTAGCTGCGCCGCCGACAGGGTGCCTGCGTCCAAGCCGCATGTTGATACGAGCGTCTTGAGCTGATTGACCCGTTGATGGTGGGCGGCGGCAAGGCAAGTGGGATGAGTCAGTAGATCGCGTGCGGCGTACCCGTCGCCAGCGGCGTGTTGGATCAGTTCGACGGCGAGCTGCTCGGCGGCTGGGTGATCTTTATCGAGGGCGTCTAGAAGGGTGAGGCCGAGCCGGGTGTGGAAGACGGTGAGTCCGGGCTTGGCGGGTCCGAGGGCGTGGTAGGCGGTCAGCGCCTTGTTCGCCTGGTCGTCTGTGGGGTCGGAGTCTGGCATCAGCAGGAGCAGGCAGGCAGTGACGGCGTCTTCCCATGGTTCGCCCGGTTGGGTGGCGTCTAGCATCGCGCGTGCCTGGCGGTAGCGGCCTGCTGTGGCGTGGGCGATGACGCTGATCTGCCTGCCGTCGAGCATGCGTGCGCCGACGCCGTTGTATTGGGTGAGGCGGTGGCTGGCGTCGTCCCACCGTCCGGCCGTGGCGAGGGCGTGGGCGCCGGTGCCGAGCAGGACGGTCCATAGCCAGGTTCGTGTCTTGGTGTGGGCACCGGGTGCCTCGGTGAGGCGGGCGGCGGGGATGGTGAGGCCGTCGATCAGGGTGTCAGTGCGGGTGTCGATGGCCTGGAACAGGGTTTCCAACAGGGTCCAGGCGGTGGGGCCGTCGCCCGCGCGGATGTGGAGGCGGGCGAGGTTCACGATGGGTTCGAGTGCGTGCTGGGGATCGCTGCCGTGGTCGAGGGCGGCGGTGGCGAGCCGGTGGCACCAGGTGTGGGCCAGGTCGGGCATGTCACAGTCCGAGGCTAGGAGCGCGGCGAGGTTGAACACCGCGGTCGCGGCGGCCACGTCACCGCTGTGGTGGGCGAGGTCGGCACGTTCCTCTAGGTCGGCGATGCGCTGGGGTAGGGATGTGCATACGGGGCGGGGCCGGGCGATCAGCGGGAATCTACGGGTTATGGCGGGGTTCATGAGTCACCGTCGGGGGTGAGGGCGGGGCTGGTGGGCTTGGGTCCAAAGATGATGGTTTTGGCAGCGGTGGCGATGGCCGCTTGGTGTAAGCCGGGAATGCTGCGCCGGTTCCAGGCGAAGATCACGTGGTGGGCGAGGGTTGCGCGGAGGCCGCGCTGCAACTGTCCTGTCTGATTGAGCCGGTTTAGGGTGTCGCCGGCGGCGATGTAAGCCTCGAACCAGCTGCGAGTGGCGGCCAGCGGCGCCCCCTGGTGGGTGAGGCTGGCTGGATCGGCTGTGAGGAGCCGTTTCACCGCGTGCAGCAGGTTGTTGACGAGCGTGGGCTGGGGTGGGTCTCGGTGGTTGGCGACGCGGGCCCAGACGTCGCCTTGTTCGTACCAGTCAAGGCCTGCGGCTCGCATCATGGCCGCGGTGAGCATGATCGACAGCTCGGGCTGCCGCGTGGCTAGGTGGTTGGTGTCGGGGGTGAGTAGCTGTCGGCTGTCGTGATGCCAGAGCTGGTGGGTGGTGTCCATGGCTCTGGTGCCGCCGAAGGCATGGGCCTCGGGCTCGTAGATTCCGGGAACGGCAGCGCTGATATGGCGGTTGTGACGTAGGCGGGTCAGCTGGCTGGTCAAGTAGTGGTCGGCGGTGGTGGAGGCGGGAAGGTAGCGCAACCGCCAGGTGTCTTTCCGGACGTAGAACCAGGTGGTGATGAGCTGGCGGGTTTCGGCGTCGACGAGGATCGGCGCGAGCTGGGCGGTGGCTACTTGGTCTGCGGCGTGGGGGTCGGGGAAGGCGATGGTGGTCTGCCGCCATTTGGGTGGCGTCATGTTCGTTTCCCTTGGGTTCAGGCGAGGGCGAGGAAGGTGTCCCAGCTGGTCGCCGGGCTGCCGGTGACGGCGGTCTGCAGCGCCAGCACGGCACCGGCCGTGCCGTTCAGCAGCTCTGGATCACCTTGGGCTTGGCTGGCGAGCTGGTTGGCGAGTTCGGCCGCCAGGCCGGGCAGCTCGGCGGTGAGCTGACCCGCGCGGTGCGGGTCGGTGCTGGCGGCGGCCAAGCGGCTGGCAGTCTGCAGGAGGCCGGCTTTGCCGTGGCAGAGGCCGATCTCGGGCAGCCGGGCGCGTTGGGCGGCGTCTCGCAGCACGGCGAGCAGCGCGTCTTCTGCCCGTTGCTGGCGGGCCGTATCTCGCAGGGCGAGCCCGGCGAGTTGCTGAGCGCGGGCGATGCCGGGGGTGCCGTAGCACCAGGAGGGCCGGTGCCGCCGTGGGGTGGTGTCGGGGGTGACGTAGCCGGGCCACCATGTTCCGGCCGGGTCGTCTTGGCGGTGGTGGTCGGTCCAGTCGCATAGGGCGGCGAGGGCGTTGCGGGCTGCGGGGGTGTCGTGGCCGTGGAGGATGGCGTGGGCGAGCAGGGCGATGACGGCGCTGATGCCGTGGGCTACGCCGATGTTGCCGTGCCCGTGGGGAAAGTCTGGGTGTGGTGTGCCGCCGAGCCCCGATGGCAGCCACCACGGCGGCTGCGTGGAGCCGTTGTCGAGGGGTTCGGTGATGCGGGCCAGGTAGGTCATCACGTCGCGGCTGATGGGGTGCTCGGGGTGGGCATGCAGGTGGTAGAGCCCGAGCCCGGTCAGGCCGTGGACGAGGTCGAACTCGTACATCGTCAGCGGGTCGCGGCGGTCGATGCGGGCGTGGGCGGCGGCGAGCCGTTGTCTGGTGAGGGTGATCGTGGCGTCGTTGAGGCTGGCGAAGGCGCGGCGGTAGCCGCCGAGAGGGCGGGCGGTGTGCAGCATGAACGCCAGCGCGGGGGCGCCGTGGAAGGGGTCGGAGTTGCGGCCGATGCTGACCGGCTCGCTGCCCGCGGCGCGTATCCAGAGGTGGGCGGTGGCTTCGTCGCCGTGTCCGGAGACGGCCCGCTCGATGTGCAGCAGGGCGATGCCCACCGCGCCTCCGGCCAGCGATTGCGGCCGGGTCCGCCCGTCCGGCGACGAGCCGACGATGGAGGGGCTGGCGAGTCTGACGCAGACCGCCGCGAGCACATCCGAGCGGTTAGCGGTGGTGGTCGGGGCGGTCACGAGGTGCTCCTTGTCGTCCAGCTCAGCGCGGCGGCGCGGGCGAGGTGCAGGCAGGCTCGTTCGCTGTCGAGGTCGGCCCCGGCGACGCGGACGTGGTGCAGGTGCAGCAGGTCGGGCAGCAGCTCGGCCGGCGGGATGGTGCTGACGGCGGGCAGGCGGTCGCGCCAGGCGGCCACGGTGCGGCGGCGTTCGGCCCAGCGGTCCGTCAGGTTCTCGCAGCCGGGCAGGGACGCCACGGCGGTGGGGTCGTACGGGTTGGCGAGGCGAATGGCCTGGTCGTAGACGGCTCGTGGGGGTGCTGGCCGGTGCGGGCGGGTACGGGCTATCAGCCATCGCAGGGCATCGTGTGGGTCGCCGATGACCGCCGTGACGAGGTCGACCATGCTCGCGGCGGTCAACGCCTGCCAGCCCAAGGTGGGACGTCGCGTGGTGACGGCTAGCTGGGCGAGCGCGGCTGCGGAGTCCGCCGCGAACAAGGCTGTCGTCGCGTGGTACGCGGCCAGGCTGCCGAAGCGGCCGGGCTCGCCGAAGTCGGTGTCCCACTGGACTCGCCGGGTCAGGTCGGCGTCGGTCAGTTCCTGCGTCCAGCCGGTGATGGCGTCGATGGGCAGGCCGCTGATACGCAGCCGCAGGTGCGGCTCGGGGTCGGCGTGGCGCAGGAACCACCACCCGCCCGCAGGCGGGAGTTGCCCAACAAGCCGTGGCAGGTGGGCGGTAAGGATGGTGGTCTGTTCCTCGGGCCGGGCGTAGATCTTCAGGTAGTGGTGGTCGCGGCCAGGCAGGCTGCCGTGGGTTCGGACATCGACCAGGGGGCTGGTGAGGCGGGGCGCTGGTGGTCTCGGGGTGGTGGCGGTCAACGGGATGACGATCTCGTGGGGACGCCCGCCGATCCAGGCGTCGCCTTCGGGGATGAGACGCAGTAGGGCGGTGGGGTTGCGGGTCAGGTGGTCGCGTAGCAGCGCCCGGTGAGCGGGCTTGTCCAGGTCGAGGCCGAGGGTCTGGTCGCCGATACCGAGCGAGACGGCGGTAGGGCAGCCTGTGGCCTCGAGCCAGGCGGTGAGCGCTCGGGTCCAGTGCTGCCAGCCGGCATGCCGGTCGGGCAGTTCGGCGGCGCTCAGGTGCCACCGCGCGGGGCTCAAGAGGGTCCGGCCGTACCGCAGCGCGGGCAGGAACGGCAAGCCGTTGGCCGCTGGCCCCCACTCCACGGGTGAGCACGGGGTAGCGAGGGCTACGGGCGCTTCGGCCAGGAAGCGGGCCAGAGGGTGGGCGTGCCGTACCGGCTCGACCGCGTTGACCGCGACCGGCTGCAGCGCCCGCCGGCGAGAGATCGACACCAGGTACAGGCGGTGCGGGTCGGCGGTTACCGCGATGTCGTCCAAGCTGATCGCGGCCTGCGACGGGGCGTGATACTCGCCGACGGGGATCAGATGCGGCAGCACCTGGGGGGCGCGGTTGACGTCCAGGCTGATGGTGTAGCGGGTGACCGCAGACAGCTGGGCCAGCAACGCGCCGGCGCTGGCTGGCGGGCTGTCGACGGCGCAGGAAGCCATCCGGTGCCAGTCGGTCTCGCCGAACATGTCCAGGAACCGGCCCGCGGTGGAGAAGGCTTGCGCTGACACCCGTACGACCGACAGCAGGAAGTTGCCGCCGGCGATGGCCTGGAGGGAGTCGGCGTGGACGCGCACGGTGAGCTCGGCGGTCGGCGGGATCTCGGTCGGAGCCGGGCCGGCCAGCCTGTCCAGGAGGACGTCGTCGAGGTCGACCTCGTGTTCACGGCGCAGGGCGGCACGTTGCGCCAAGGCGAGTAGCCTCCGGTCCCTGTCGGTCAACGCGGCCGAATCATTGGCCGGCTCGCCGGTGAAGCCGTCCGGGTAGCCGAAGCCCACCTGAACATCGATCGCATCCAGAACCGGGACGAGGGCGTGCAGGCCGTACCGGTTCAAGAAACGCGTATGCCAGTCCCGCCACCGAAGCGATGTCGGACGGGCGAGGCGGGTCAGCGCGGCAGCGGCGCGGCACGCCTCGGCCGTCACCGTCGTCGGCACCACGAGGTCGCAGTCCAGCCGCAGATCCACCCCGACCGCCTGCCCGGGCTGGATCACGGCGGCCGCTCTGCCGAGGTCCCGGCGGCGGGCAGCAGCTGTGGCCCCGTCCGGTGCGCGGTCGTGTCGGGCCTTGAGATCGCGAACGCGACGCAGCGGATCAAGTAGCTCGCCCACTTCGCCGCCTTCGGCTGCGGCAGTCTCCAGCTGATCCACGAGATGCGCCAGGGGGTCGGTCTCGGTCGACGGCGGGCGCAGGCTCGTCAACAGCAGACGCTGCGTCACCATCTGCTCGATCAGCCGCTGCGCGCCTTCCTGCGGCGCCCCACATTCGGCCGTCAGCTTGCCGGTGAGGTCGGCCCATCGGATCGGGTCAGCCGCCAGCGCGAGAGCCGTGCGGATCATGTCGGTGGCCTTGATGCGCAGATGCGTGGGCGCGCCCGCGGGGTCGGTCGTGGCGGCGCGGTACTCCAGCACCAGCTTCTCACTGCGCTCGACCAGCAGGTTGTTGGCGCGCACCATTACATGCGGGCGCAGCCGCACGTCGGATTCCAGGCCATCGAGGACGGCGGCCAGCCAGGATGCCTGAAGGCGAGCGAAAGGCCGGTGTGCAGTGCCCCAGCGCATGCGTCCGGTGCGGCTCGCGGTGGCGGGGGCAACGCCCGCGAACAACCCGTACGGTGTGGCACGGGTGGTAGTGCGCAGCAGGTAGCGCATGACCGCGAGCACCACCCGGCGGGCGTCAGCTTGCGACAGGCCGCCGCTGATTGCGGCGGTGACCCGCTCGGCGAGGTCCGGTGACGCGTGGGCCAAGGCTGCCGCGAACCCTGGAATCGTCAACGTCTCGGCAAGCCACGACCGCCAACGGGCCGCCGTGTCGCTGCCGGTCAGGTCAGGCCACGCGCCGAGCTGGCCCGGGCGAAGTACGGCCGCCCGGAGCATCAAGGCATCGTTCACGCTGCGGTACACACCAGCCTCCCCATGGGCGTGATCATCTGTCTGCGGGTGAGGAGTGCCCGACCTTCGAGAGCAGGTCTCCCCGGGCCGGGCACTCCTGACCCGATGTCGATGGCTCGCCTTACGGCCTGCCCACCTGGTTTGGGCTGGCCATCAGAGCGAGCCACCAGCGGATGCGGCTGGTCAGCAGCTGGTGCAGGCCGACGCGCAGGTGCTGCCGCAGTTGTCCTCGGTCATCTTGATGATGTGCTCGACGGTGCCACCGGCCTCGATGAACTCGATGTCGAGATCGAAGTCGTCGAGGGTGCCGCCCTCGACGTCGGGCTGGACCGTGGCGAGCTGGGCCATGACAACCTCCCTGGTTGGAGTGATAGGGGTCCCCGACGCTCCCCCCGGCATGGGCCGCTGAGGTGAGCGCCGAAGTCTTCTAGGACCAGGCGATGGCGAGGACGCCGTGTCGCTTGGTGCTGTGCCACCCGGTCAGGTCGCTGGTGTCGGCGGTGTTCGGGTGGTAGGTGATGTGGGCAGCGCCGCGCCGGTAGTAGCAGTCCGCCCAGGTGCGGATCATGGCGAGCAACTCGCCGCCGACCTGCTCGGCTTCCGGCCCGTGGGCGATGACACCGGTCTCGTAGCCGCTGACCGTTTGCGGATTCTCCCGCTTGATGCGATAGGCGAAGCTGCCGCCGCGCACCAGCGTCGGGGTGCCGTTGCGTACCGTGCGGTTGACTACGCCCTGATCGACCGCGGCCTGCGCGGCGTGCAGCATCGGCAGTTCCGGCCCGCTGGTCAGCAGGTACAGCTCCAGCTCGTCCGGCATGTCGAACGGCGTGTCCGACCAGCTCTCCACGGGCTTGGTGTTGAGCGCCTTGCGCAGCGCCGGCACGTCGAACGTGAGAGCGCTGTTCTGATCAAGGCGCAGCCCGACGTCGGGCGTGACCGGGATCAGCTGCTCGCTGGCGGCGCCGTCGCCCTGCATCGGCACGAACGAGCCGAGCCGGTAGCTGCTGGCCGTCAGCACCGACATGCCGGGGGTACGGTCGAAGGCGACCATGCGGGTGATCCCGGCGAAGCGCAGGGGAACGACGATCCGGCCGTCCGGGGTGAGCTGATCGAGCCAGGCGGGCGGGATGTCCCACGCCCCGACCGTGACGATGATCCGGTCATACGGCGCGTGCTGTGCCACGCCGTGCTCGGCGTCGGCGAGCACGACGTTGACCTGCTCGTACCCGGCCCGGCGCAGACCCGCTCGGGCACGGTCCACGACGTCGGCATCGATGTCCACGGTCGTCACCGAACCGGTCCGCCCGACGACCTCCGCGATCAGGGCGGCGTTGTAGCCACCCGAGCCGATCTCCAGCACGTTCATGCCCGGCCGTACCTCGGCCAGTTCTAGCTGGATGGCCTGAATGTGCGAGGCCGAGACCACGCTGGTCTGACGCCCCTGAGCGTCAATCTTGGGCACCAGGGTGCTGTTGGTCTGATACACCTTCTCCAGCGGTTCGCCGGGTGCGAACTCGTGCCGGGGCACCGCGTTCATCGCCGCGGCGACGCTGTCGGTGGTGATCAGACCTTCGTCGCGCAGCGTGCCCACCATGGCCTGGCGCAAGGTGGTGGCGTCGTCGACCTGCAATGTCATGGGAATCCTTTCAGGTAGCGGGGGCTGGCGGACTTGGCGTCCCGCTTCGCCCTATGGGTTTGGGCGGCTGGGTTGTTGCAACCTGGCCCAGCGAGGCTGGCCCGAGGCCAGAGTCAGCTGCTCGTGGGCCAGGAGATCGTCACCACGCCGTGGGTCTTGTTCATGACCGTGGCGTCGGCGCGAATCTGGGAGCGGTCGCCGCCGGCGGGCCAGTAGGCGAACGTCGGAGGCGTGTGCCGCCCGGCTCGGTCCCACGCCTGGATCTGTTCGATCAACGCGGCGGCGGCCACCTGCCCGTCGCGTCCGTAGGCGCGGGCACCGAACTCCGCCCCGGCGCCCTGCATCGCGTCCCGCAACACGAGGCAGGCGAGCCCGGCTCCGCGTACGACCGCGAACGGCAACCAGCGCTTCCGGGCAGCCAGGGCGCTGCCCTCGTCGGCGGCGAGGCGGCAGAACCCATCCAGGTACCACGCGAGCCACAGGTGCAGGTCGGCGAAGGAGATCCCGTGGCTGACCGTGACGCCAGACCACCACTCGGCCGCGCCGGCGTTCAGCACGCCATCGAGCTGAATCAGATCCGGGGGTGCGCCGGAGTCGAACGAAAGCTTGACCTTGCCGCCGGTGGTATCGGCTAGCTCGAGCACCTGGTTGGCGTGGCTGCCGGCGCCCTGCATCGGCACGAACCCGGCCACTTCGGCCGACGTGCTGACCAGCTGGTCGCCGTCGCGCCGGAACCCGATGGTGCGGGTGACCCCGTTCATGATCAGCGGCAGAACGAGCACGCCATCCGGAGCCAGTTGGCCAAGCCAGGCCGGGGCGATGTCCCACGCCCCGACCGTCACGATGATCGCGTCGAACGGCCCCTCGTCCGGCACGCCGTGCTCGGCGTCGGCGACCAGGACACGGACTCGGCTGCTGTAGCCGGTGGCGTCCAGCGCGGTCGCGGCCCGGTCGATGACCTCCGGGTCGATGTCGATGCTCACCACGCGGCCCTCCGGCCCGACGATCTCGGCGATGTAGGCCGCATTCAGCCCGCCCGAGCCGACCTCCAGCACCGTCATGCCAGGTCGCAGCTCGGCCAGTTCCAGCATCCGCGCCTGGATGTACGCCGCGGACACCGACGAGATCGCCATGCCGTGCTGATCGCGCTTGGTCACCACTGAGTTGTCGTAGGCGTAGGCGACCTCAAGCGGCGTACCGGCCGGCATGAACCGCTCCCGCGGCACCACGCGGACCGCCGCCTCCACGAGAGCCCTCGTGACCATCCCCTCATCGCGCAGCGTGTCCACCAGCGCGGCGCGCAGCTGGGCGGCGCGGTCGGCACTGGTGCGTGGCTCAGCCATCTGGGTCACTCGTACTTCCTTCTCATCGGGTCGGACAGGCACTCCTGCATTCGGGGCACGCCTGGTGCGGCGAATGCAGGAAGACAGGGTGCCGGCGGGAGCGCTGCGCTGGTTCCTGCGATGTCACGGACGCCAAACGACAGGAGTGGTTCGTCGTACCCATCGCCGCCCGAGCGGCTGTAGTACCGACGAGTTGTTCCGGGGGAGGGGCGTGCGGTCACGGCGGACCTCCTATCAGGGCGAGGCGGGCGGTCAGGCGTCCTGGTGCTGGTGGCCGTTGGTGGCGCACTCGCGCCAGATGCGAGACAGGTGCCGGGTCATGTGGGCGGTGGCGGGGTGGCCGGGGTGTTCGCGCCGGTGGGTGGTGATGGTGTCGGCGAGGAGGGTGCGGGCGGCTTGGCAGTGGCCGAGGGCGTGCAGGATGAGGGCGGTGGCTGCTTGGACGGCGAGGGTCTGCTGGGCGTGCGGGCCGTCGGTTTTGGTGAGGTGGCCGGTGAGTTCCCGGTAGAGGTGGTAGGCGCGCTGATGGTGTCCGCCGCGCGAGTGGGCAGCGGCGAGGACGTGGAGGGCGTGCAAGGCCCGCCGGTGGGTGGGCCCGTGGAGGTGGACCGTGCTGGCACGGGCGTAGGTGGCCCAGTCCATGGCGTCGGCGGGGTGGCCGAGGCGGAGTTGCAGTTCGGCTAGGAGGATGGCGGCTTCCGCGTGCAGCGGGTGAGCGGGCGCGGTGGCGGGGTCGACGCCGGTGAGGCTGGCGTGTAGGAGTTGCCGGGCGCGCAGCGGGTCGCTGAGGACCAGGGTGCGGGCGGTGGCGACACGCTGTGCGCGTTCGGCCTCGAACCGGCCGGGTTCGGGAACAGGGGTGGCGCGCCAGGTGAGGGTGACATCGCTGGGGGTGGCACCGACGGTGACGCGGGCGAGGACGCGGTGGGCGTGGACGGCTGCGAGGTGTGGCGGGATCGGCGTGCTGGTCGACGGGATGATCCGAGCGGCGCGCGCCAGGATCGCCCGACCGACCGTGTCGGCGACGGCCACGCTATCCAGGGGCCGGGGCCTGCAACCCTGCTGGCACTGGTAGCCCTGCCCAGAGTCGTGCGACTCGGCGTGAGCCATCGGCTGCTGGCAGAACCTGCAGTGCAGCAGTCCCGGCGGCAGGTACATCTCGCACGAGTCGGCGGCCGGCCTGCATGGCTGGAGCGCGACTGGGGCAGTCGCTTTGGTGACCCATTTCTGGACTAGGCGCGGGTCGAGGTTCATCTGACGGGCGACGGTGGTGACGGCGCCGTATGCCCTGACTCGGCGGGCATCCGTGACGCGCTGGACGACGGCGTCGATCAGGTCTGGAGGGTATCTGCTTGGAAAGGCCATGATTCGCGGAGCCAGTTTCAGGACGGGGGTGGTCAGCTGCCTGTGGATGTCACGGGTGGGGCTGTTAGTGACGGGAGCGATGGGGCTACACATGGAAGCCTTGCCAGCGGTTGTCGACCGGGCGGGCCGGGTTGATCGGCATGACACTGCTGCCGTGGCGAGCGTTGCGGCGCATCGGCTGCAGGGTCGGGCCGTCCGGCAGGGTGATCGCCGGCCGGGGTGTGTAGCCGTATCGGGCGAGCAGAGGCTCCTTGCCTGAGGGAACAGCGGTCCAGGACGGCAGGTCGATGCGGTCGAGGCGGCTGCGGTGGTGGGCCAGCAGCGCGACGCCACAGCCGCCCCGTTGGGCGTCGGTGCGGACGGCGAGGAACGCCAGGTGGTAGTGCGGTTCGGTGGGCTGTTTCTCGGCAAGGAGCGTGTCCAGCAGGTCGAAGCGGTCGGCGTTTGGTCCGGCGGCGTCGGTGAGCCTGGTCCGGTAGTTGGCCGGTGGCGGGATGGGCCGGTAACGGTGAAAACCCACGGTGGCGGCGGTGAGGTCATCGGTGAGGTGGATGTCGCCGAAGAACATCGCATGTTCTACCCAGATCGCGAAGACGTCGGCCAGCACCTGGCACCTCTGCCCTGGGTCGGGCACCAGCCACGCGGCGAGCGGTGTGGGGTGCAGGGCGTCGGCGATCAGCAGGGCGACCAGATCCTTGTCTGCCCAACGGGCGGCGCGAATGTGCACCAGGCTCTCCATCGGATTAGATGTCCTTGTGGTCTCGCTTCACCGGTACGTTGCGGTGGCGAGGTCACCGACGGCGGCGTCGAGGGCGGCGATGATGTCCCGCACCGACCGGTGGTGCTGGCCGGCGATGGCCTTCAGGTGCGCCGTCACGGTCGTACTGTCGTCGTTGAGGTAGAGGTGGCCGGTGAGGCCGAGGGTGGCGACGAGTCCGGCGAGTGCGGCGGTGTGGTTGTCGGGCTGCTCACGGCCTTGAGCGACGTACCGCAGGCGTGCGCGGGCGACGACCGCCCACTTGGTGTCGGTGGCGAGGTAGGTGTCGGTGCGGGCAAGGCCGCCGAGGCGCCGGCGAGTGACCTGCCGGAGGATCCCGGCGGCGACGAGTCCGGCGCGGGTGCGCTCGTATAGGTCGTCGGCGAAGCCGCGCAGGAACGCCTTCACCGGTGGTGCTGTACGCCCATAGCGGATGAAGCCGATGGCACTGTCCCCGATCAGGTCTCCGAGCGGTTGATCGGTGTGCAGGCGCAGCCACCGGTCTCCGGACAAACGGTCGTTGTTCGGGTCGAGGACGATCCGCCCGGCGAGAAACAGGTCGATCAGGACCGCGCCGGCCAGCCCCAACGCCAAGGCTTGGCGGTGGATGTGCGGGTGGCCGGCGTCGTCGTCATGGCCGAGCAGGAACAACTCATCGCGCAGCGGCAGCCGAGCAAAACTCATCGGCCCGCCCCTTCCGTGGTCTGGACGCAGCCTGCCGCAGGCTGGCACGCAACCTGGGCGGACGCCCACTTGCCGCCGCTGGTGGGTCCCGCGGATCCGATGAACATCAGTACCCAGCTGGCACTGGGCAGGGATGGTTCCCTGCGGATAGCGAGCCGAGGAGGTTCACTCACGAGCTGCTGCTCCTTTCATCCCGACCCCGGCGAGGAAGCCGGTGAGGAAGGGGCTGGCTGACGCGTGTCCCCTCTCGATCTGGTCCTCGGGATCAGGGCGCCACCGAGCAACAGGGACGAGCGCTGCGTTGCTCGCCGACTTCGCTGCTGGCGCGTCGGCAGGGACCATGGCGAAGTCGCCGAACAGCGCCTCGACCTCTGCGGGGGCGCGCAGTTGAAGTGGGGTAGGCGTGCGCTGATACAGCCTCTGCACCTCATCGGTCTGGCTTGTGGCCGTGCCGGAGGTCGCGTGGGAGATGACGAGGGCGCTGCCAGGGGGCATCGCGGCGCGGAGTGGTTCCACGATGGCGTTGACGTCGCCGGGGATGAAGTGCAGGACCGAGACGAAGAGGACGGCGACGGGACGGGTGAGGTCGATCAGCCGCTGCGTGGTGGGGTTCTGGAGGATGAAATCCGGAAAGCAGATGTCGGCCTGGATGACATCGACCCGCGGGTCGTTATCCAGCAGGGCCCTGGCGTGCGCCACGGCTACCGGCTCGACATCGACGTAGAGAACCCGTGCATCGATGTCGATGTGGTGGGCGATGTCGTGGACGTTGCCCACGGTCGGTATCCCCGAGCCGAGGTCGAGGAACTGGTGTATGCCCTGCTGGAGTGCGTAGCGGATGGCGCGGCGCAGGAACGCGCGGTTGGCGCGGGCCGCGTCGGCGACATGGGGTGCGACGGCGAGTATGGCATCGGCGGCGTGACGGTCCGCGGCGAAGTTGTGGCTGCCACCGAGGAAGTAGTCATACATCCGTGCGGCATTCGGACGAGTCAGGTCGACCTCGGCGGGTGCCCAGCTCATCGCCTCAGTTCCCATGGTCTTTCCCCGGTTGCTCGCTCGGGGCCTTGGCGATGTGGCGCAGCCGCTGGTGCACTCCCTCGTAGGGGCTCATGCCTGCCAAGATCGCCTTGTTGACGGCGGCGTGCATGGTGTAAAGCGGGTCGCAGACGTTGCCAGGTGCGGCTCGACCGGCCTGCGAGACGACCTGGTAAGCGTCAAGTAGCTCCAGGCCGGTCAGTTGTGCGGTCCAGGTAACCAGGTCGTGCTGGCTGATGCGGTAGGCGTCCTCAAGCGGACGGGCGGCGCCGATCGAGATGATCCGGTGGTCGGTCTCGATGCGCGGCCATGGTGTGGCCACGCCCTTGATCAGGTCGACAGCGACGGTGACGTTCATGGCTGTCTCCACCGCGACGCCGCACACCTCGCCCTGGCCTTGGCGGGCGTGGCCGTCGCCGATGGCGAACAGCGCCCCGGGGGCGTTGACGCCGAGGTACACGGTGGTGCCGGGGCGGATCTCCGGGGTGTCGAGGTTCCCGCCGTGCGCATCAGGTACGACCGTGGAGCGGGCTTCCCCGCCGGCCGGGGCCAGTCCCACGGTGCCGAGCATCGGCTCCAGGGGCATGACGATCGCATGACCGGAGCGGCGGGCGTGGAAGGTCACGGTGCCTGCCGCGGTGTCGATGGTGTAGCGCCACACCCGCTCCTCGAGCGGTGGGTGCAGCATCGGCGTGGTGTGGGTCGCGGTCAGTGCCCCGAAGTGCGGGAAGGTTGCTGACATGCCCCAGTCGCGGGCCGGGGTGATGGCAGCGAAGTGCAGCGCGAGGGTGTCGCCAGGTTCTGCGCCGAGCACGTGGAATGGGCCGGTGACGGGATTAAATGCTTGGCACACCTTCGACGGCAGGTCGTCCACGGTGCGCACGGCCCCGCCGAAGCAGTCCTCAGCGCTGGTGACAAGCAGGCTGCCCGGCTTGATCTCGGCGACCGCCGGGTGGGCGCCGAAGGTGTAATGCAGCTCGTCTTCGGTTGGCTGGTAGGTGACCGTGCTGGTCATGCCGCCTCCCGTCCGCTGGCAAGTCCGGACAGCTCGGGGCGGCGGCCGGCGGCGTACAAATTTGCCAGGGCCAGGAGGCCGAGGGTGAGCCAGACGAAGCCGAGGCGTTGGGCGGCCACGTTGGCGTTGACCACGACGTAGGCGAGGATGGCGAATCCGATGCCCGGAAGGATCAGGTGTGCGATCAGGTTGCGGCTGCGTCGGCGGACCAGGTAGTGCCAGACGACGGCGAGGTGCAGCACGAGGAACGCGGTCATCGCGCCGAAGTTGATCAGGCTGGACAGCAGTGCGATGCCATCGTCGCGCCAGTTCATGTAGAGGCCGATCGTCAGCGACACCAGCGCAGTGAGGGTGATGGCGTGGGTGGGCACGCTGTGGCGCACCGACACCTTGGCCAGGAACTTCGGCAGCTGCCGGTCGCGGGCCATGGCGTACAGCAGCCGCGAGGTGGCGACCTGCGCGACGAGGGAGTTCGCCACGCCCCAGGCGACGGCCGTGGCGACCGCGCACAGGGTGGCCAGCCAGGGACCACCGGCGAGCCGGGCGGCGTCGTAGAACGCGGTGCCTTCCGGATCGCCATTGACGAGGAGGCCATCCGGGTTGGGCAGCAGCAGCGCGGCCATCCAGGTCTGGGCGATGAACAGCAATCCGGCCACACCCAACGCCGCGGCCATGGCCCGGCCGATCTGCCCCGCGCCGCCCTTGTTCTCCTCGGCCAGCATCGAGATGCCGTCGAAGCCGAGGAAGCTGAGCACGGCGATCGACACCGCGCCGAACACCAGCGCCCAGGTGAACGTGTCGGGGTTGTAGATCGGCGCCCAGGAGAAGCCCTGTCCCTTGCCTTGCGTGAGGGCGCGGCCCGCGGCGGCAAGGAAGATCACCAGGACGATGATTTCGCCGACGAGCATCACTCGGGTGATCAGGGCGGTCATCCGGATTCCCCGGTAGTTGACCAGGGTGTTCACCAGCACGAAGCCGACCAGCCAGACCCACACTGGAACCGCAGGCACGGTGGAGTGCATCGCCACCGCCGCGATCAAGTACAGCAGGCTCGGCACCAGCACGTAGTCCAGCAGGATCGCCCAGCCAGCGAGGAACCCGACCGGTGCGCCGATCCCTCGCCCGGCGTAGTTGTACACACTCCCGGCAAGGGGAAACGCCTTGACCATCTGGGCGTATGAGGCGGCAGTGAACACCAGCGCCGCCATGCCGATGACGTACGCCAGCGCGACCATCCCGCCGGCGCCGGAGTAGACGGATCCGAAGATGCCCATGGGCGCGATCGGCACCATGAACACCAGCCCGTAGAAGAGCAGGTCGGCGAAGCCGAGTGAGCGGCGCAGCTCCGGTCGGTATCCGAACCGCGAGGAGTCGGGCGACGCCTGCGCCAAGCCGATCTCCGGCGGAGGCGCTGTCTGCCTAGTGTGCATGCTGTTTCATTCCTTCCTGTCGGTCAGCGACGCCAGCTCACTTCCGCCAGTGCTAGAGCTGGCCAAACGGCGGCAGCGGCTTCGAAGGCAGACGCATCGCCGGGAGCTGCTGAATCGGTTGCTAGAGGCGCCAGATCATGGACAAGTCCTGGGCGCAGCCGCCGAGAAGTACGGGCGACCGACAATCGGCGGATGATGGGCCAAGTTCCTCGGACGCGGCGTCCGCCACCAAACCCGGTGCCGGCGCCGCCGGCTCCAGAACGAACTGTTCGATGTCCTCGGCATCCACGGCCGGTCAGCTGGCAACCGCAGGGCCCCCGGGTAGTCCCGCTGACCGAGCACTCCGAACGGGCTGCAGCGCGTGCCGCAACCGCGCCAGCGCGGCAGACCCTCGAGGGTGAAGACCCCCGAGACAGGTGATCCGGGCTGCGCCAGCCACTCACCACCGCGGCCGGAAGCGGCACAGCGAGCGCGGTCACGCACGCTGTCGCTTCGCACGTCGACGACCACGAGGACACCTCCACCATCACCGCTGCTCGCAAACGCGAGGGCTGCCACAGCAGTGGAGGTAGCGCGAAGCCGCAGCGCCCATCCATCGCCGTGGTCGTCTGTGCGACCAGCCTGCGGGTTCGGCCTGTCCCATGACGATGCGTGGACGTTCTAGTGTTGTCCTAGTTTCAGCTCGTCTGCGCCCGCCGTCGTCTACTACGCTGCCGACTGCGACAATGACGCTGAGTGCATAGCCTGGGGGATATCCCGTGGAGACGGTACGGCGGTGGACCGGCCGCGAGGCGAGAGCACTACGCCTGGCCCTGCGCATGAGCGTGCGTGGCTTCGCCGAGCACTTGGGCGTCAATCCGGC
Source organism: Micromonospora sp. CNZ297 (assembly GCF_007827625.1). Lineage (NCBI taxonomy): Bacteria > Bacillati > Actinomycetota > Actinomycetes > Micromonosporales > Micromonosporaceae > Micromonospora > Micromonospora sp. CNZ297. Next base: position 36,364 of record NZ_VISU01000034.1, read on the forward strand.
GGCCGTCTCCAACTGGGAGAAACGCGGTACCGCGACCCGCATGCGCTATGAGACCCAGCAGATGCTCGATGTCGATCTGGCGCGGTCGCCGATCGAGGTCAAGCAGCGGTTCGCCCAGACCCTTAAAGCGTCAGCGGCCGCAAGTTCGAGCGCCTCGCGCCCGCCTGCCGACAGCCCCGGGCCCGCAATACAAGATCTCGGCGCCCGTTCCAGGGAACGGACGGCTGCCATCCTCGCGGCGCTCGGTGGCCAGCAGCCCGACGACCTCGTGTACACGCCTCCGGCCGACGTCCAGCGGCAGGTTGCGGACTTCCTCGCCTCGGCGGCGCGCGTCTACCTGGTCGCTGGCCCCCCGGGCTGCGGCAAGACCAGCTTCACGCGCCATCTGGCGTCTCAGGCTCCTGGGGTGGATGTTCAGCTGCTGACCGCGGACTCATGGACCGAGGACATCGACCTGGCTCGGGAGATCCTCCGCTACGGCTCCCTGCCGGCCGGCGAGGATCCGCTGCTGACCCTAGAGGATGAGAGCCGGAGCCTGTCCAGGCCGCTGCTCGTCGTCATCGACAGCCCGCAGTCCCGCGCCGTGGTGGACAAGGTCTGCCGCCAGCTCGACGGCACGCTGCGACAGGCGCTCTCGGGCAACCTGAGGTTCCTCCTCGTTCTACGCACACCGCCGGACGTCGAGCTCGCGCCCTACCCCGTCCTGGCCGCAGCGGTCATGCCCGGACAGGATCATGGTGCCGGCCCGTCGCTGCGGCTGGGCCGCTGGGACGCCGGCACGGCCCGCGACGTGTGGAACGCGCAGCGGGATGCAAGCGAGCCCCCGTTCGACGCCCTGCCCCCGAAGATTCGTAACTTGGCTCGCCTGCCGCTGTACATGAGCCTCATCCGGGCCGCGAAGTCGACCGAGCCGCTCGGGCAAACCAACGCCTACCGGCTCGTGGAATTCTGCGTCGCCTCGATCTTGAAGGCGGCGGGCCTGGACGTCGAACGTGCGACGGCGGATCTGACGGCACTCGCGCGACGGCAGCTCGCCTCCGCATGGCCGCACCACCTCCTTCCCGCAATCCAAGGCGACCCGCCAGGGAACGTTGGTGACCTCACCGTGTCCTCGGTCGCGAGGCTCGTGCGGTCCGGCCCGTTCGGCGGCTTGATGTTCCATCACGACGTCATTCGTGAGTACCTCTTCGCACGGTGGCTCGCCCAGCTCATCGAGTCCCATGGACGCTCGACCGTCACCATCGAGCTGCTCAACGACCTGGCCGCTCGCACGAGCACGTCGGCCGACCTGCGAGGAGTCCTGGAATTCCTCTTGCAGGGCTTGGATGCGACCTCACCGGAGCTGCTGGCCGCCGTCGCGCAGTCACCGTCGGTCAGCATCACCGAAACACTGCCATTGATGCTCGACCTCACCAGCGATGCCCCCGCCTTCGCCACGGCCGAGGTGCTGCGCGTGTGCGCCTCCCGGTGCCTGCACGACAACGGCCTTCCCCTCGCCAGAGCTCTCCTGCACACCAGCGCAGCCGCCTCGGCGCTCGGTGCGGAGTACCCCCGGTGGATGCTGCGGGTGCTGCGCCGCTTCGGCCCGGCAGTATGGTCCGACATCGTGGCGTGCGTGGAGACGCGGCTGCCCATCGCGGCCATCCACGACTTCGTCCGTCTCGCGCAACTCGACACCGTTGAAGACGCGGTGTTCATCGCCCGACACTTCTACGTCTTCCTCGCCACCGACGACGGCGGTTCCCAAGAACTGAAGACACTGCTGGCCCACCCAGACTGGCGAGCCCGGGCCGCCCTCGCCGAGGGGATCCGAGCAGGCCGTGCCATCCCACACCACACGATGGCCTCGATCATGGAATCGTTGGCCGCGGACCGCGACTACAAGGTCCGCGCAGCCGTCGCCGAAGCCGTCGGCCGCTCGACCGCACCCGGCGTGGAACACCTACTCGCCGCTCTCCTCGACGACCGGAACTGGCACGTCCGCGAGCGCCTCCTCCAAGGGCTTGCCGCCCGAGTCGGACACGACGACTCTGCCGCCGGCCTGGTCATCAGGGCCCAGGGAGCATGGCGAAACGGTCCCCGCAACGTCCGAGTCGCCGCGCAGCGGCTCCTACTCAAATCCGGCAGGCAACCGATCCAAGACGAGGATTCGTCTCGCAGCGCCCTGTTCGGCCTGCTACGAGAAATCCGCGCCGGCACCCTACGGCTACCCACGAACGTCCAATCCGCTCTGGTCAACCAGGGCGTCGCCTCGGCCGACTGGCTCGTTCGCACCGAAGCCAACCTGCTCGCCCCCTCCGCCACGGCCACGAGCACAGCAACAGGCATCAGCAAGGAAGCCTTCCGCCGTCTCCGAGACAGACGCGCACTTCAAGTCGCGCTCGATGTCCGCGACGTCGATCACGCCATCACCGTCGCACTGGCCGCCGCTACCGCTGGCGTGCAATTCATCGAAATCGGCGACCCGCTCATCAAGAGCATCGGAATTCAAGCCATCAGCGCCATCAAGCAGCGAACCCCTGGCGCGTGGATCGTCGCCGAGATGATGTCCGCAGACTGGGGACGCGATCAGGTGGTCCTCGCGACCGAGGCCGGAGCTGATGTCGTGCTGCTCATCGGACCCGCCAGCACTGCCAGCGTGTCCGCAGCCGTCGAAGCGAGCAAACGCCTCGCCGTCCCCATCGTCATCGACGTGCCCGAAGGCCGGCTGATCCAACGCTGGGTCCAGGACATGGAACGCGCGGGAGTCGACGGCTTCGCCATCACCACAAACATCGACCTGGGCGTAGCCGGTTTCCACCCTCTCGACCAGGCGCAACTCATCAGGTCATGGACCAAGCTGCCGGTCGCGGTCTCCGGCGGCTTCGAACCCACGGACGTCGAAGCCAGCAGACGACACTCATGGGACATCCTCGTCGTCGGTCGCGGAGTCACCGACTCCCTGGATCCCGCCGTTGCCGCGCGGGACCTCGCCGCATCGATCGAACTCACCGAAGGAAACCGTTCATGATCATCGCCCCACTCACGGTCGACCGCGTCCCCGACCTCGAGAAACTGCTGGCACTGGGAGAGCCGTACATCAGGCTTCGGGGTTCATCGGACTACTGGTTGTACGCCACGCTGTTCGCCAATACCTGCCCACTTGCCATCATCGATGGAGAGGTCGTCGGCAGCGTGATCGCCTTCCGAAGCCAGGTCGACCCGTCAGAGATCTACCTGCAGGACGTGATGACGCACCCAAGTCACCGCCGGACAGGAATCACGCGGGCGCTCGTAGAGGAAGTTGACCGCCAAGGCGCTCTCTGGGGATGCCGGCGCCTCTTCCTCACATCAGAGCCGGACAACCACGCCGCGCACGGAGCGTGGCTCGCCATGGGTTTCAGCAATGTTCCCGGAGACACGACCGAGCAAGGCGTATCTGTGATCTACGACTACAAGGGGCCGGGGAAGCACCGCGCCGTCTATGAGCGATCGATCGGTGCCTAGCATCAAGTGGCCCGCGCAGATCACCGTCGAGACGTGCACGGCGAGGTAGACCTCGACATGGTGTGATGCCAGTCGGCGAGGGGGTCGTACCGGCGAGATCTTCGGCTCGCGCGCAGCCGTGCAGGCAGGTAAAGGCTTGCTCGCTGCGGCGAGACGTGTCCTCCAGCCCGCCGCATGTCGCGCTGCTCACGTCAACGCGGACAGGGTCCCCTGCCCGCCGAGCTCGGGCTGGCGGCCGCGCAGCGGCTGCGCCCGGCCTGGTTGGGCGGGCGTAGGTCACGCGGCGTGTGGTGGGACAGCGGGCTGGTAGTGAAGGCGTAGGAGGCGGGCGCACCATGTCCGCGCGCCGAACCTTTCTCGTGTCCGACCCGTGCCTATAGCCCCTGAGCGATAGCAGCCGTTGAATGAGACGGGAGGCGCCCAGAACATGGCAGGGCAACGACTACCCGAGATGCCTTGCATCAGGCGCACTTCCCCGTTGCCGACGCTGGTGATCGTCCGCGGCAACTCGGGCAGCGGCAAGACGACCGCGGCCCGCGAGGTCCGTCGCCGCTACGGCCGCGGGTGCGCTCTGATTGAGCAGGACTACCTGCGCCGGGTCATGCTGTGCGAGCACGACAGCAGCCGTACCAATCCGGTCGCTCCCACGTTCATCACCGCCACAGCCAAGACAGCGCTCGATCTGGGCTACCACGTGGTCCTGGAGGGCATCCTGCACACCGGCCGCTACGGGGCCGTCCTGCGGCAACTCATCGCCGAGCACACCGGCCCGACGCACGTCTACTACCTCGACGTGTGCTTCGAGGAGACCATCCGCCGCCACCAGACACGCGCCGAACCGATCAACGTCACACCCGAGCAGATGCGCGAGTGGTACAGCGCTCGGGACTTGCTCGACGTGCCTGGCGAGCGCATCATCCCCGAGACCTCCACGTTCGAGCAGACCGTTACCACCATCCTTACGACCAGTGGCCTGGCAGGCAGCCCACCCTTGACGCCATGCCCGAACCGGTGCCCCCACTGCGCTGCGAAAGCCCAATGAGCGCCAGCGCGGCGCCGGAGTTCTGAGGCGTGGGCTACCACCGCCGCTGTCCTACGAACACCGGCCCTTCGACCTCACCGTGGCCGACGGCGAACCCTCGCCCGTCGGTTGGACCATTCGCGATGCACTTCTGGGCCGGCGCACCGGGCCGAGCGAGATTGTGGCGGAACGTCCGGCCCATACTCGGCGACGGCAGGCAGGGTAGGCAGCTCGACGAACGGATCTCCGCCCTCGCCGCTAGCCGAGCCGCCCGACCGGGCAGCTAGCCGCCGACTCGTTGTGCCGCACCATTTCGGGCAGCTCAGCTAGCGAGTCGAGCCGGAACAGGCAGCGCTCGCTGACGGCCTTGTCGCCGACGCCGAGTGTCGACCGGTTCGGCCATGTCACCGTCCGCACGAACTGCTACTCCGGTTCCGGTGCACCTGGTTAGCCGCCAGGTCAGGGCCCAGCGCCCGCCACCGCAACTGTCCGGAAAGTGGTTGCAGGTGGCGGTCATTGCATCGCACTCCGTTGCTCGAGCTTTGTGCGTAATGGAGTTGACCGAAGCCTTCGGCACTCGCGGTTAATCCCTTACTGCGACTCACCCACGTTCTGTCACGCTGCAGCGTCTCAGTGCGCAATGGATGACCAAAACGACTCTTTGGTGTTGAAAGACACCCTTGCGCGGTCATACGTTCCGACTGGTGTCGATACAGCGGAGAAAGGGGGGTGCTGCAATGCGTAAGGGCGTCGAATGGGGCTGAGCACCCGTCGCATACCTGCTACTGTGGACGATCTGCTTGGAAGGGCTGGGGCTGATGATCACGGGGGATTGATTGATGCCGATCCAGCGTGGAAAATGGGCGCTGGGCCTGTTGACATCCATCGTTTTCGTTTCGGCGCTGGCGTGCCTTGTGTGGGCTGTTAAACACGCGGGGCGGCCGGCGCCTTACTATTCCGTCTACCTCTTGATGGGCGCTGCGCTCATGGCGGTCGGCGCGATTTGCTCAGCGCCGCTTCCACAACGGGTTCCGATCCGGATCACCTTGACGCCTACGGCGTGTCTGGTTTGTGCCTCGGCTCTGCCGGTTCCGTGGGTCGTCCTGTGCACGGCGGCCGGGGTTACTGTGGCGCGACTCGTAATGAGCCGTTCCCGGTCGTCCGGCCTACACAAAGTGCTCCACAACAGCAGTATGGATATCGTCACCGCGGCAGCGGCGGGGTCGGTGATGTATGCCTTTGGCGCCCAGCCCGGCTTCACTGAGCATGCTCTCGGCAGCCCGGACCTGCTCCGGCAGGTGGTCGCTTTCCCTATCGCGGCGGTGGCGGTGCTGGCTCTGGAAGAGCTGGTCACGATGACCACGGTCACATTGGCGACCAGAAGGCCCTTTCTGGCGGTCCTGCGCCACCTATGGCGGACCCGCCTGATCGTTGCCGTCGGAGAAACCGTCACTGCAGGCATCGTTGCGGTCGTTACTGGGCTTGACCTGCGAGCGCTGATAGCGCTGCCGGCGGTGATGCTTATCGTGCACCTCGCGTTGACTTATCGACTTCGGATCCGCGAGGAGCGACGTGCTTGGGAGGACCTGGCGGTGCTGAGCGACGCATTGTCCGCCCGGGATCTCGAGTTCGTTCTTCGCACCGCCGCCGCCGGAGCGGTAAGGCTGTTCGGTGCTCGGGCCGCAGACATCGAGGTCGATGGCGGCAAACGGCTGGTGCGTGCTGGTGGCGACGCTGGCGACGCTCGGGTGGTGTTTGACGGGCCGGCCTCCGATGCTCCCGACGTCGTCGAGTCGCGGCCAACGGTGCGGTCCGAGTTCGGGGACTACGCGACCGGGCTGCACGGTGTGGTGCGGTTGTATTTCGGCGGGGCCGGCGACGAACTGTCAGCGCGAGAGCGTGTCACCCTACGAACGTTCACTGCCACCCTGGCAACGAGTCTGGACAACGCGCACGCGTACGACCTGCTGGCGCAGGAAGCGCGCCGGCATGAGGTGGCAGCCACCCAGGATCCGGACACCGGCCTGTTTAATCGCAGAACGCTGCTGTCCCGCGTCGCCGAGATCGCCACCGGGACGTGCCATGTGGTCGCGGTTCGCCTAGTACTCCAGCCGGGGATTGTGATCACGGCTCGGTGAGGGCTTGTCGGGTGTAGTGGCTGGTCATGGCTTGGGCTTGGTGGCGTCGTCGGCG
>NZ_VISU01000035.1:0-39278 GCF_007827625.1 Micromonospora sp. CNZ297
GTCACCCGACGATCCGGCAGCAGCATCCGTGGCGAACACCCACCCCGCGGCGGCAACAAGAACCTCAAACGCGCGTTCTTCCTCGCCGCGTTCGCAGCCCTGGCCGACCCCGTGAGCAGGGCCTACTACGACCGCAAACGCGCCGAAGGCAAACGCCACAACGCCGCCCTCATCTGCCTCGCCCGCCGTCGCTGCGACGTCCTATACGCCATGCTCCGCGACAAGATCCCCTACCAACCCCGCCCCACGACGCCGATCGCCGCTTGACGAACCCATAGGGACACCCCCCCGGGAACCCGCTGGTGGAGTCAGGGGTGCGGTCTGTCCGGGTGCCGAATGAGTTCGACAACCTCATCCATGTGCTGCGGATCCTCGATCGGGCCGAACAGTATTCCGCGTCGCCCCGCCGGTTCCGTTCCGCTGAGGAGCAGGACAGCGGGTGCGCGATGACAGGCGCCGAGGCACTCCGCCCGGATGAGGACGCCGCCCTGGCTGGAGCGCACCGCCTGCCGGAGGACGTCGGCGAGGTCCTCCGACTCGCCGTCAGCTTCTCCAGGGCGGCCACGGTGACGCAGGGCGCGGCACCGGTGGCCGTCGCAGTAGACGACGGTGACATCGGCATCGCGGAACGTGGGGATGCTCATTGGTCGTCGGGAGGCTCGAGGAACGCCATCAGGGCGTGGCCCGCCCGCCGGCGGACCACCGTGGCGTCGGTGAACCCGGCTGCCAAGGCCGTCTCGCGGTGCCAGTCGGGCGGCGCGACGAACTCCGCGCAGCCCAGATCACTCAGCGCGGCCGTTCGCTCGTGCAGCAGCGATGCCATCGCCGGATCCCGGGCCAGCATCGTCCACCAGGCGGTCCACGGGTCGCTGCCGCTGCGGTGCGCCCGCGCCGCGGTGGGGGCGTCAGGCATGGCGTCGCTGACGAGGAGCAGCGCGTTCGGGCTCAGCAGCCGGCGGGCCTCGGCGTACCAGTCGCGCACCCGGTCCTCGGGCAGGTAGTGCAGGGTCATCAGGGCCAGCACCAGGTCGTACGGGCCGCCGGCCGACGCAAGCCACCCTGCCGAGGAGATGTCGGCCCGCACGGCGCGTACCTGCGGCAGTGCGACGTCGGCCAGGGCCAGCAGGGCCGGGTCGACGTCGAGCACAGTGACATGCGCATCGGGCCACCGCCGCAGCACCGCCTCGGCCGTGGTACCCGGGCCGCCCCCGACGTCGAGCATCCGTTCGGGTTGACGACCGCGGATCTGCTCGGCGGCGGCAAGGCCGGCAGCGAGGAGATCGTCGCGGTCGGGGTGGTAGTGGCGCATCATGGTGTCCCAGTCGCGCCGCCACCGCGCGACGTCTTCCGGGTTGAGGGTGCTCGGCCTCGTCACGCCGGGACCGCTTCGGCATGGTCGTGGACGTCCCCAAGATCCCACTCCGGAAACGGGTCGGGCAGCGCCCGCCAGGCAGTCTCCCCGGCGGCGACCTCCGCGTCGGTGAGCAGGCACCCGTGCAGGGCGTCCCGCAGGCCGGCGCTATCCAGGCCGACGCCGATGAGCACAAGTTCCTGCTGCCGGTCCCCGAAGGTCGGATGCCAACGGGACTCCAGTTCGGCTCGCTCGTCCGGGTCCTGCGGCCACTGCCCGGATACCGCGACGGGCACGCCGACCGGGTCGCACCGCCCGGACGGGCCGGCCTGCGACCACAGTGCCTGCACGTCCGGACGGCTGGCCAGCCACAGGAACCCCTTCGAGCGCACCACGCCATAGCCGTCCAGGCCGCCGGTGAGCAGGTCCCACAGCCGCTGCGGGTGAAACGGCCGGTGGTCGCGGAAGACGATGCTGGAGATGCCGTACTCCTCGGTCTCCGGCACATGCCCGCCGTTGAGCTCCGCCACCCAGCCGGGCGCGGTCTCCGCCCGCTCCAGGTCGAAGCGTGCGGTGTGCAGGATCTCGGCCGGCGCAACCCGGCCGTGGACGGCACGGCCCTGCCGGGCGGCCGGGTTCAGGCGGGTCAGCAGCGCCTCGACCACGGCCAGGTTCTGCGAGCTGATCAGGTCGGTTTTGTTGACCACCAGCACGTCGGCGAACTCGATCTGGTCCACCAGCAGATCCGCGATACCGCGGTCGTCACCCTCGTAGGCCGCCAGGCCGCGCGCCTCAAGGCTCTCCCCCGCCTCGATCATGGCGAGCAGACCGGCCGCGTCGACGACGGTGACGGTGGTGTCCAGCCGGGCCAGGTCATCGAGGACCTGCCCGTCCTCCACGCCGAAGGCGAACGTCGCCGCGACCGGCATCGGCTCGGAGATGCCGCTGGACTCGATCAGCAGGTAGTCGAAGCGGCCCTGCCGGACCAGCCGGGCCACCTCGTCGAGCAGATCATCGCGCAGGGTGCAGCAGATGCAGCCGTTGGTCAGCTCGACCAGCCGCTCCTCGGTCCGCGACAACGCGCCGCCGTCGCGCACCAGCGCGGCGTCGATGTTGACCTCGCTCATGTCGTTGACGATCACCGCCACCCGCAGCCCGTCCCGGTTGGCCAGCACATGGTTGAGCACGCTGGTCTTACCGGCACCGAGGAACCCAGACAGCACGGTCACCGGCAGCCGGACGGTCACGGCTGGTCCACCACCTGACGACCCTTGTACAGGCCGCAGTGGGTGCAGGCCCGGTGCGGCACCACCATCTCCTTGCGCGGGCAGGGGCACGGGGTCAGCGGCGGAACGCTCGCCTTCCACTGCGCCCGCCGGTGCCGGGTGTTCGACCGCGACATCTTCCGCTTCGGTACGGCCATCACGCTCTCCTTCTCAAGGGGTCACGCCACAGCTTAACGATATTGATTTTCGTTTCGCTGTTCGGCCTGCGCCTGAGCGAAGGTGCCGCGCAACGGTGTCGATCACGCCCGGCCACCGCACGCCGCGTCCTCGACGCCGCCGCACCGGGCGACGAAATCCGACGCGAGGTCCGGTGCAGCCGACCAACGCCGCGGGATGATGCCGCTACCGCGAGAACACTGCCAACTGGGAGACGTCCACTGCAGCGGGGCGGGGAGGGAAGCCGCGGGCTTCGGAGAGTTGCAAGGTGCGAGCGTCGAAGCGCCGGCGCCTCGAACGCCGACAAGCTCCTTGGTCACGGATCACGGGTTACGGGCAAGCTTGGAAAGGCTGGCGGGAGGTTCCCAGGCATCTGTCAAGGCCGGGTCGTGCGCGGCGACTTGTCACGCAGCAGCCCGCGCAGCCCGGACTCGCGCATCAGCCGCTCGACGGTGCACCGGGCCACCGGCACGCCTTGGCGGTGCAGCTCGTGCCAGAGCTTGCGGGCGCCGTAGACGCCGTAGTTCTCCGCGTGGATCCGCTCGATCATCGCGGTCAGCTCCTCGTCGCGCCGTGACCGGGCCGAGACCGGGCGGGTCTTGGCGGCGTAGTAGGTCGACGGTGCGATCGCCGCGGGCGTGTCTTGCAGCGCCTGCAGGACCGGCTGGACACCGTGTTCGGCCTTCTGGGAGTCGACGAAGTCGACCTTCATCGCGACGGGCGGTCCAGCTCCGCCGCGAAGAAACTCGCCGCGGACTTCAGGATCTGGTTGGCCCGCCGCAGCTCACGATTCTCCCGTTCCAACGCGGCGAGGCGTTCCGCGTCGCTGCTGCTCGTGCCCGCACGCTCCCCGACGTCGGTCTCGGCCTTCTTCACCCAGGTGCGCAGCGCCTCCGGGTGGATACCGAGCTGGCCGGCAATCCGGCGGATCGCGCCCACCGCGCTGGCCGGGTCCCGGCGGGCCTCGACCGCCAACCGGGTCGCACGCTCACGCAGCTCATCGTTGTACTTCTTCGGTGCGGGCATCGCTGGTGTTCCTCCCAGGTTTCGATGTCTCCATCAAACCCGGTGCGGGACAACGTCCGAGGCGGGGACGACACAGTCTGGCTGGCCGTGGAGCGTCTGCGACACGGCTCCCGTTCGGGCCGTGGCCCCTACGTCTCCAGAGCCGCCCCGGTCTGCGCGCAAGTCCTCCCTACCGGTGGCCGCTTCAGCTACCGGCTTCCTGGCTTGGTGTGAAACCAGAGGATTACGGTCGCGGCGAAGAACAGCAACACAAAAAACGCGCAGGGGCACAGCAGGAGCCACGCCAATCCTTGCATGCTGCACAGCCTAGGCTCGCCGGGAAACACGCCGAACTCGGCAACCTGCGAACGGCAGTAAGCCTTCTTGGATCGGTACTGGCAGCATCCGCACCTGCCGCTGTTAGCCTCCGTCTTTCGTTAGTTGTTGATCAAAGCGGTGGCCCAGGGCAGCTGCTCTGTCCGGTGGACCGTCAGGACGCGCGGGCATGCTGATTGGCCGGCGTTGCCCGACGTGGCGCAGGACGGCCCGGTCACCGACGCGGTAAGCGGCGTCCTCCAGTGCGGTGCTCGTCGTGGTTGGGGCGGGTGCAGGTGACTAGCTGAGGTAGCGCGGACAGGCGGGCGAACGCGGTGCCAGGTCGGTTGGTCCAACGTCAGCCGGACGTATCCGCGGATTCCGAGAGATCGTGCAGCCACCCAATGACGCGCTCGGCGGTTACGCCTCGAAGGTCGGCTCCGTTCCACCGGGCCCCGGGGACGTCCGTGCGAACGCGGGGTCCTCGAAGCCCAGGTCGCGCATCTTCTCGGCGGAGAAGACCACCATGATTTCGTCGCCGGGGATGAAGACGCCCTGAGGGTCGGGCAGCTGCGGGATGGCAGCGACGAACCAGATCGAACCTGCGGCGAAGTCCAGGCGCAACGCGACGGGCACGTCGACCGAATGCGCCGCCGCGGCGATGCTGCCGTTCGCCCGCCGGCTCGGCCCGATCTGGAGCTGCTCCCAGTGGCAGGCCGTGCTGTGCACCCTTGATCCGAGAAGTGGAGCCCAGCGGCTCTGGCCCTCGACCTCCGGGCCGACGCGGGCCGGACCGGATTCGCCGAGGACGAGGTGATGTCCGATCGGCTCGTGGAAGACCTCGACGCCATAGGGGTAGAACGTGTCGGTCCAGGTCACGGTCACGGCGCCGAGGTCGGTGCCGAGTTGCACGCCCATGACGGCGTGATGCCAGTCGCCATAGTCCCATGGCGCGCGTTCCGGGCCGAAGTTGTGCACGTCCCAGTAGTCGACCGACGTTAGGCGCCGCCCCCGCAGGTCGCGCAACGCGCCCTCGAAACGGCCGCGCAGACCATCGACCCCGCGCACCTTTCCCACCGACCGATCATCGCTGGTCATACCTGTGACCGCATCGTCTTTAGTTCGATCCTGTATCGCTACGCCGGCCGCTCATGCTGCGAGGCGCTCGTCACCCAAGTGCCGTCGGCGCCGTTCGACGGCGTCCGGATGCGCCGATGAGTGGATATCCGGTGACCCTGCCGCGGCAGTGATCACACCTGTGGGCAGGATGCTCATACTGGGGCTTATGGCCCCGGATGTTTCGTCGGTTGACGCTGTGCTGCGCTTCGCCGCTGCCCTGCACGGGATACGTGGTCGGCTGCTCGCCGGCTTGTCTCCCGTCGCAGACATCGCGAATCTTCTGGCAGCGGTCCGGTCGCGCCGGGAGTTGCCCCGGGAGGGCCTCACCCGTAGCGGCATCGAGTACACCGCGGTTCGCGGGCCTTCTGGTTGATCTATGCCTTGAGTCCGATTGAGTAGCCTTCGGTGGTCTCGTTTGTAGGTTGATGTCTCTCGATGCGGGAATGTGAGGGGCGGTCGTGACCGCCGAGCGGTAGCGGCGTTGGGTCGGTCATGGGTGATCGGAAGCCGTACCCCAGTGACGTCACCGATGCGCAGTGGGCGCTGATCGGGCCGTTCCTGCGGGCGTGGAAAGCCAGGCGGGTCTCAGCGTCGGGGCATCAGGGTGACTACGACCTGCGGGAGATCGTGAACGCGATCCTCTACCAGAACCGGACGGGTTGTCAGTGGACGTACCTGCCGCATGACCTGCCGCCGAAGTCGGCGACCTACTACTACTTCGCGCTGTGGCGCGACGACGGCACGGACCAGGCGATCCATGATCTGCTGCGGTGTCAGGTGCGGGAGAAGGCCGGCCGTCGTGAGGATCCGACCGCGGTCGTGTTGGACAGCCAGTCGGTGCGGGCCGCGAATCATGTGCCCGCGGCCACGACCGGCAAGGACGTCGGCAAGAAGGTGTCCGGCCGCAAGCGTGGCCTGGCCGTGGACGCCCTGGGGTTGATCATCGCGGTCGTGGTGACCGCGGCGTCGGTCACCGACTTCGTGCCGGTCCGCAAGCGGTGGATCGTAGAACAAACCTGCGGCACTTTGATGCTGCACCGTCGTCTCGTCCGCGAGTACGAGAGCCGCCCAGAATCGGCGGTATCCCGGACGTTGTGGGCGTCGATGGCGACCATCGTGCGTCGGCTGACCGGCTCCAGCACCCCGTCCTGGCGGCACCGGTGAACCTCACCGTGATTCTCGACCTGATCACCGCACGCGAAGCCACCGCCAGTCAGGCCGCCGGCCGGCTGCGCGAGCAGATCACCGCCCTCACCGCCGACCTCACCCGCATCGAGGGCGAACTGGCCGCACTGACGACCACCCGCACCACCCTGAACGCCCTCACCGCCGCCGAGTTCATCGCCGACGACCCGACCATCGCCAGCGCCCCCTACCAGCAGATCCTGGACGTCCTCACCACCGCGCCCGCCGGCATGCGAGCCAAAACCATCTGCATCGCACTCGACGTCGAGCCCTCACCGAACCACGTCGAGAGCACCCGCGCGAAGCTGAAACGAATGGTCAGCCGCAACATCCTGACTGAAGACGAACCCGGCGTATTCACCCTCATCTCGAAACGGACCTAACCCTGCGAACCGCCCTCTGACGCGGCGTCAGGGCGGCCGGGTCGATCAGGCCCCAGGCGATGCCGAGCCGGGCGATCGGGTGCTCCGCCCCGTGCGCCGCGAGCCACCCGGCGCACAGGTGCGCGTTGTCGTTCGGGATGCGGTGGCAGGCGAACATGGTCCCGAGCGCTGAGAGCGGGTCACCGTCGACCGGCTTCCCGAAGTCGGGCTCCCCCGGCACGGTCCCGGCTAGGTACTCGCGGAGGTTGGGATATCGGTAGCGGCGCGCGTTGTCCTTCCGCCACGGGCAGGACGGGCACGGCCACGAGCACGCCTGGACCGCGACGAGTGCGCCGACGCGGACCCGGGCCACCGTCGGCGCGGTGTGTGCCCCGTACGCCAGGCCGTCGCGGGTTGTACCTGACGTTCGACTCGCGGTCCAGCGGTGCCTGCAGATCGACCGAGGGTCTTTAGAGTAGGGGGCATGGCTGCGCGTCGATCGTCTGTGACACGTTCCTCTGCTGTTCGTGCTCGCGAGCCGCGAAAGCCGGTGCCGCCTGCGGAGGTGCGCCATTTTGAGGCGGCGGAGTTGGAACCGGAGGCGGAGCTGGAGGCGTCGGCGTTCTACGGTTCCCAGCTTGCGGGACAGGATGCGTTGTCGGTGTCGTTTTCCCAGTGCCGGTTTCAGGGCGCGGACCTTTCTGAGTGCCGGTTGGATCGGGTGTCGTTGACCGATTGCCTGCTGAAGGATTCGAATCTGGCGAATCTGCGCGCTGATGGTGGCGGGTTGACGCGGGTGCGGATCACGGAGTGCCGGCTGACGGGCCTCGTGTGGGCTGACGGCGTGGTGCGGGATGTGTCGGTACGCGAGTGTCGCGCTGACCTGTCGGCGTGGCGGATGACGACGTTCGACGCGGTGGAGTTCGTGGGCTGCAACCTCACTGGCGCGGACTTCACGAATGCTGATCTGCGCGGCGCGTCGTTCCGTGATTGTGATTTGACCACGGCGGTATTCCATCACGCCGACATGGCCGGTACGCGGTTCCGGGGCTGCAACCTCGCAGGCGTCGGTGATCTGTCAAACTGGCGGGGCGCGATCGTTCATTCTACTGATCTGATCAGTTTGTCTTTCGGCCTTGCTCGGGCGGCAGGCATTTCCATTGAGGATGAACAGTCATGACGTCGACCCGACGGGTATCGGCCCGGCAGGTGGTTACGGTTGCTGATTGGCCGTCGCCGAACGCGGATGCGGATGGGGCGGATTCGTTCGTGGGTCTGCGGTATGAGCAGGCCACCATCCGGGAGATCGATCTGTGCGGCGCGAGGCTCAAGGACTGCGTTTTCGAGTCGTGCACGTTCACCGCTGTCCGGTTCAATTGTGTCCGCGCTGAGGGTGTGGCATTTACCGGCTGCCGGTTCGCGGGCTGCAACTGGTGGGATGCGGAGTTGCCGGACTGCACGCTGACCGGGTCGGTGTTCGACCGGTGCAACCTGTCCGGTGTGGAGGTTACGGGCGGGGACTGGTCGGACGTCGAGCTGCTGGGCGCGGACTTGAGTACCGCGGAGTTCGTCCGGGTGCGGATGCGGGGAGCGAATCTCAGCGGTGCCCGGTGTCAGGGTGTGGTGATGCGGGATGTGGACCTGTCCGGTGCGAGCGTGCGGGAGGCGGACTTCGCTCGCGCGGACCTGCGGGGCAGCGTGTTGACCGCGTTCGACCCGCGGGAGGTGCAGCTGCGAGAGGCGATCATCACGGCCGATCAGGCGGTGGATATCGCGATGAGCCTCAGCATGTCGATACGGGTTTCGTGACGAGGTACGGGCCGAGTTGGAGGCAGGCCAGGTCGGAGCGCAGGAGCACGGTGACGGCGTCGGCGGCGGTGCGGGCGATGGGGTGGCCGTGCAGGTTCAGCGAGGTGTTGAGCAGCACGGCCCGGCCGGTGCGGGTGTGGTAGGCGCGCAGGATCGCGGCGAGGCCGGTGGCGTTGTCGTCGTCGACGATTTGGGGGCGGCAGCTCAGGTCGGCTGGGTGGATCGCGGCGATCATGTCGGTGGCGGCGTCCGGTTGGGTGTCGAAGCCGAGCATCATGTGGGGGCTGCGGAGCCCGTCGGGGTTGCGGATGTAGCGGTGCTGGTGGCTGCGCAGGAGCGCGGGCGCGAACGGCATCCAGAAGTCCCGCTGTTTGATGAGCTGGTTCAGTCGTCGGGGGATGTCGGCGTCGGCGGGGTTGGCGAGGATGGAGCGGTTGCCGAGGGCGCGGGCGCCGTATTCCATGCGGCCGGCGCAGCGGGCGACGATCTGTCCGTCGGCCAGCAGTCCGGCTACCACGTCCTCGATGCGGCCGGGTTCGTGCAGGTGCAGGCCGGTGCCGGCGACCGCCTGCTGGGCGTCGTCGCGCGTGATGTCGTCGCCGAGGTAGCAGTCGGTCAGCGGGCGCACGCTGTGGTGGCCTTGGGTGGCGGCGAGGTGGTGGTAGACGGCGCCGAGCGGGAGGCTTTCGTCGCCGCAGGACGGGAACGCGGCGAAGGTGTCGACGCAGTCCAGAGCGGCGATGCGCTGGTTGAGCTTGATGTTCATGAAGACGCCGCCGCCGGCGAGGACGTCTCGGATGCCGGTGGCGGTGACGGCGTTGCGGACCCATCGGGTGAGCAGGTGCTCGGTGAACAGTTGCAGGCCGGCGAACAGGTCGTCGAAGCGTCGGCCTCGCAGGTGTTGTTCGATGTCGGGCCAGGCCCGCTCGATGCTGACGGTGGTGGTGCGGTGCAGCCGCAGGCCGGTGGGGTCGAGACGGAGGTAGGTGTGCAGGATGTCGGCGACCTGCCGGGCCCGGTCGGGGCGGGCGTAGGGGGCCATGCCCATCAGCTTGTACTCGTCCTCGTGCGGGGTGAACCCGGCGGCGTGGGTGAACCAGAACCACAGCAGGCCGATGGAGTTGCGCATGTCGGTGCGGGCGATCTCGGTACGGTGCCCGGCGGTCCAGGTGGAGACGGTCGCGCAGGCGCCGTCACCGAACCCGTCGCAGGTCAGCACGAGATAGGGCCGGTCGGGGTCGGTGCGCAGCCCGTAGTAGGCGGCGGCGCCGTGCGCGGTGTGGTGGTCGACGTAGGTGACCCTCGCGCCGGTGAGGCCGTCGCGGCGCAGCAGCTCGGTGACCCGCTGCGGCAGCGCGCCGGGCGCGGCGGCCAGCAGGTGGTCCTCACTGTCGGCCAGGGCCGGCTGCCGGTGGAAGGCGGCGAGGCGGCGCAGCCATTCGTCGCGGGGGCAGTGGTCCACCGGTCCGGAGCGGCTGCCGTAGACGACTTCGGTGACGTCGCCGGGGTCGGCGCCGACCGCGTGCAGGCAGGCGGCGACGGCGTGGTGCGGGAAGCCCATGTAGCCCTTGATCCCGGTCAGGCGTTCCTCCTGCACGCAGTGCGTGAGGTGCCCGTCGACAGCGATGGCGGCGGTGGCGTTGGCGCCGCCGTGGATGCCGAGCAGCAGATCACCCATGGCAGGCGGCCTCCCGGTTGACGGTGTCGGTGAGCCAGGCCCACTCGGCGATCTTGAGTTGGGCGAGCCGGTCCAGGCTGCCGGGGTCGGCTTCGTGCAGGCCGGCGAGCACCGGCGCCGCGGTGGTGGCGAACCAGTCGGTGAGGGCGTCGGCCACGGCGGCGGCGGCCGGGTCCGCGATGGTGAACGCGCGGTGGAACGGCGCGGTGATGAGCAGCCCGTCGGCGGCGGTCTGCCGTTCGATGACGGTGCCGGGGATGACCTCCAGGCGGCTGCGGGCCATGAAGTGCGGGATCCGGTGACGGCCGAAGCGGTCCAGGGCGTCCAGCTCGGTGCGAAGCCCGTCGAGGGTCTGCCAGGGATGCCACAGGATGTAGCTGGCCACGGTCGTGACCGCGGCGTCGTCGGCGGCGGCCACCACCTCCCGCAGGTGGGTGAGGTCCTGACGTTTGCCGTAGATGCGGTGCAGGGTGTCCGGGTTGAACGACTCCACGCCGATGAGCATGGTGCGGACCCCCGCGTCGGCGAGCACGCCGACGGTGTGCGGGTCGAGGGTTTCCGCGCGCACGCTGATCGCGAACGTGAGCGTGCCCGCGAGCCCGGCCGCCCGCAGGCGGTCGCGTAGCTCGGCGGCGCGGCGGGCGCACTCTCGGCGGGTGCCGCCGAAGTCGGAGTCCGAGAACGCGAACGTCGTCGCACCGATGGCCTGGTGCAGGTGGGCGATGTCGTCCACCACCTGGGCCATGGGCAGGTCCCGCCAGCCACCGCCGGGCAGGTCGGCGTTGTAGGCGCAGAACGTGCAGCGGGACCGGCAGCCGCGGCTCGCGGCCACGGACACCACCGAGTCGGCGCCGTAGGGCAGGTCGGCGGCGGTGAGCGACCGCAGCGACGTGTAGACCGCCAGGTGCGCGCGCAGGTGCGTGAGGAGCCCGGCGACGAACGGGTCGGCCGCGACGGTGGTGGGACCGGCGACGACGTGGTCGACTGCGCCGTGCGCCATCAACTCCCCGGCGGCGGACACCGCCAGAGGCCCGACGCCGATGACGGTCAGCCGAGGGTGCCGCAGCCGGGCGGCCACTAGTTCGTCGGCGATGCCTCGCAGCCGGGGCCCGTACGCGTCCGAGGTGAACAGGTGCACCACGAGCACGTCGAACCCGGCGGCGTCGGCGAGGGTGCTGGCCAGGGTCGCGGCGGGCCGGCCCCGGTAGTAGGCGTCCAGCACGACGCTGTCGTAGCCGGCGGTGCGCAGGGACGCCTGCACCGCGAGGGCGTCACCGTCGACGTGGCGCTGTTTGAACCCGGACTCGTACAGCGTCGGCGCCCACACCAACACCCGCGCCTGGCCGGGGCCGGTCACCGCGGGCATGGCGCCTCGCATCGCCGGCACGGCGTGGCCGTCTCGCCGCGGAACTGCTCCCATACCGCCGCGCCGAACCACATGGTGTCCAGGTCGTCGGTGAGGAGGTTCCCGGCCCGCAGGGACCGGTTCTCCACGCCGAAGATGCACGGGTAGACGTCACCGCGCTGGTCGACGGCGAAGCCGATGCTGCCGCTGCCGCACCCCTGGTCCGGACTGATCGTCTCGATCTCCACCGCGTACGCCTCGGCCAGGCGCTGGCACTGCGGCAGCAGCACGGTCAGGATCGTGGCGTCGTCCAAGGTCACCGCCGGGTTGGAGCGCCCGACCGGTTTCTGCGGGAAGAACTTGAACCGGCGTACCCCGACGCCGAGCCCGGCCTGCACGACCTGTTCCAGTTCGCCCAGGTTGACGCGGTTGACCACGGTGTTGATGACGACCTCGGTGAACTCGCCGAGCGCCCGGATGCCGGCGAGGGTCTTGGGCCAGGAGCCGGGCGCGCCCCGGATCATCTCGTGCGTGGCGGCCTGCCCGCCGTCCAGCGACACCTGCACCGGGGACACCCGCAGATCGCGTAGCCGCTCCAGCCGGCCGGCGTTGAGCACCGTGGCGTTGGTCGACACCCCGAAGCCCAACCCCCGGCCGATGATGTCGGCCGCCAGGTCGAAGAACCCCGGCAGGAGCAGACTCTCCCCGCCGGTGATGTAGACGTCCGGCACGCCGTAGTCGTCGAGCCGGCGGATGATCTCGTGCCACTGCTCCACGGGCAGCAGGAACGGGTCCGCTTTCGGCCCGCCGGAGCAGTAGCAGTGCAGGCACTTCTGGTTGCAGACCGTGAACGGTTGCAGGTGCACCCAGAACGGCTTGAGCACCGGTGACCGGGGCCGGGCCGCCTCCGCTTCGTCGGCGACCGCATGGACACGCGCGTCGGTGAGCGGCTCAGCCGGCGCGTCGGCCGAGGTGAGCACGCCGGCCGCATGCAGCTCCCCGAGGATGGTGTGCCACCGGGAGGCGTCGAGACCGAAGCGATCGGCCAGCGCGGTCTGCGCCTGCTCCGGGTACTGCGGGGTGAGCGGCTCGCGGGCCAGCAGTGCGACCCCGGCCGCCGCGCCGGGCAACTCGAAGAAGCGTCGGGGCTGGGTGGTGCTCCACGCGAGAGCGCCGAAATGCTCGTGGCGAAACCGCAGGTCCGCCATCCGCAGCGCGGAGGGAAGTGTCATCACCAGGTGCCTCCCAGAGTGAGGGCTGCCGGCCCGCGGCGGGGCCGCGAGCCGGCAGCCATCTCGGACCGTCGATCGGGAACGGACGGTTCTACTGCGCCGGCGTCACGGTGGGGATCTCGCCGCCGCCCTGGGCGATGGTGCCGGTGTAGGTCTTGCAGCCCAGCGCGAGCGTCGCCTGCGCCACGGAGGAGAACTGCCGGACCTGGTCGGAGCGGCCGGTGGTCGGAACGCCCGCCGCGGAGGCGGTGGAACTGGTGGAGGCCATAGCCCTGCCTTCCTGAGAGGATTGCAACGACAGGAGCCACTACATCCCAGCCAACCCGCGGCGCGTAACCCTACGAGGGGGGCACCACTACGGGGGGTCACGCGGCCGGGGTGATCGGCGGTATATTCCATCGATTAGCGTCCGCGTCCATTGAGGAGCCTCGTGGAGTCGTCGGCGGCAGGTCGTGTCCTACCCCGCCGGCTGCTCCGCGACCCCATCGTGGTGCGCGCCCTGCGGGACCGCTCCTTCGACGCGGTCTTCGCCGCCGCGAAGGCCGCCGGCATGAGCTTCAACGCCATCGCCGGTGCGACGGGGCTGAAAGCCGAGCGCATCAGCCTGGTCGCCCGCGGAGAAGCGCGCATCACCGCCCTCGACACCATCGAGCGCATCGCCGACGGCCTGCGCATCCCGGGTGCCATGCTGGGCCTTGCCGCGCGATCCTGGGAAAGCGGCACCGACGCCGAGCCGCAGACCGCGA
This sequence comes from Micromonospora sp. CNZ297, assembly GCF_007827625.1. NCBI lineage: Bacteria > Bacillati > Actinomycetota > Actinomycetes > Micromonosporales > Micromonosporaceae > Micromonospora > Micromonospora sp. CNZ297. Next base: position 13,590 of record NZ_VISU01000035.1, read on the forward strand.
GGGAGGATGAATCCATGCATCGACGTGAACTCCTGCGGACCAGCCTCGCCGCCGGCCTGACTGCCACGCCCCTCAACCATCTCACCGACGTGCTGGCCAGGGCCGACCACGCGCTGGCCGCCGCAGGCCCGGCCGACCTCGGACGGCTGGAAGCGGCGACCGAACAGCACAGCTACGGCTACGGCGGGCGAGCACCCACCGACGTCCTGGCCGACCTGATCGCCGACTTCGCCGACGCCGTCCCCCTGCTCCAACGCCCTCAGCCAGCCGCGGCCCGCATCGCCCTGACGCGGATCATGGGGCAGCTCGGCGGCATGGCAGCCGTCGTGCTGCACGACCTCGGCAACCGCCGCGAAGCCGACAGCTGGTTCGCCACAGCGGCACGCTCAGCGCAGGAGTCCGGCGACCGGACCCTGCACGCCTGGATCCTCGCCCGCAAGGCCATGGTGCCCCTGAACTTCGGCGCCCCCCACGCCGCCGCGGCCCTCGCCGAACAGGCCCGGCACATCGCCGGCACCAGACCCACCGCCGCCGCCACCCTCGCAGCCGCGGTCACCGCACGCGCCTACGCACTGGCCGGCCGCCGCGACAAGGCAGACTCCGCGCTACGCGACGCAGACCACCTCGCCGGCAAGCTGCCCGAGAGCGAACGCGCCGACACCTGGTTCGGCCACTGCGAACAGAAACACCACGTCCACCTCTCCCACGCCCTGACCGCCCTCGGCGAAACACACCGCGCCCGCGAAAGCCAAGCCCACGCCCTTGCCCTATCCGCTCCCACCAGCACCCTGACCCGCACCCTGCTCCGACTGGACGCCGCTACCTGCCAACACCGCGACGGACACACCATCGACGCCTGCCACGCCGCCACCGCAACCCTGCTGGACGTCCCCGCTCGCTACCGCACCGGCCTCACCCGCCGCCGCGCCGTCGACCTCTACCGCAGCATCCCCGCCGACCTACGCACGACATCAGCAGCACGACGACTCGCCGACGCCCTCGCCGCATGACCTCCTGCCACATCCCGTGAAGCTCAGCCAGGTTGGCTCGACCGGCTGAGCACCGCATCAGCCCCGTACCAGCGGTCACCACGGCGCGTCCAGGTCGGACAGCAGCAAGATCCGGTCGCCCAGGCGCAGGCCGCCGGCGGGACCGCTGGTGGTGGTGAGCGCGGCGACCAGGTTGCGGTAGCGGGCGGCGGATTGGCGGGGACGGTGGTCGGCGAGCAGCGCGGCGGCGGCGACGCCGAGCGCGCGGATCGTCGTCGGATGGCCCGGGCCGCGGTCGCGGTGGCGGTGGCTGCGGGTGTGCGCCCAGCCGGCCCAGGCAGCCGCGACCGCGGGGTGGCCGGTGCCGGTGAGGGCGTGGGCGTAGAGGACGGCGGCGTCGAGAGCCTCGGCGGTGACCGCGTGGCCGCTCAGCTGCGCCAGCGCAGGCCGCAGCAGCGTGGCGACGTCGTGGAGACGGCCGGCGGCGGCCAGGTCCTCGGCCCGGTCGATGATCGCGCACACCGGCTTCTCTGCTGGTGCCGCCGCACTGCCGCCGGCGGCAGCGGTGACGGTGGTGCGGGCGCGCTGGTGCCCGGCGCCCATGGTGGTCCTCTTCGTCAGGGCGGGGGTGTGGCAGGCGGCGACGGAGCGGGGACGCGCGGATCGCCGCCCGCGACGCCGGCGGTGCGCCCTTCCCGGTGCGGAGGGACGGTCGCCCCGACTGACTGGTGGCCGCGCCTGGTCCATGGTGGCTGCGGCACCCGGCGTCAGACCTGTGAGCATCGCTGGCGACCGACCGGGTGGAGCACGGCGGCGGCCTCGCGTCGGCCGGGGCGCCGGATCATCGGTTGAATGGCCACGCCGCCGGCCGGGCGCACCATGCTGTGGTCAGTGTGGTAGCCGGCCTGGGTGAGGAGGCGTTGCCCGGCGGGGAGGGTGAGAGTCCAGGACGGCAGATCGATGAGGTCGAGCCGGCAGCGCAGGTGTTCCATCAGCGCCCGGCCCCGACCGGTCCGCTGGTGGGTGGGGCGCACAGCCAGGTAGGCGAGGTGGTAGTGCGCCGTGGTCGGCTGCCGGCTGTCCATGATGTCGTCCAGGACACGGAAGCGTTCGACGTGCGGGCCGGCGGCCGTGGCCAGGCGCGTGCTGTAGTCGGCCGGTGGTGGCACCGGCCCGTACTGGTGGAAGCAGACGGCCGCGGCGGTGACGTCGCTGGTGACGTGCACGTCGCCGTAGAACAGGGCGTGTTCGACCCAGATGGCGGCGACATCGGCCAGGACCCGGCCGCGCTGCTCCTCGTCCGGGACCAGCCACGCGGCGATGGCAGTGGGCTGCAGGGCCTCGGCGATCACCGCGGCGACAGCGTCTTTCTCCGCCCATCGGGCGCCCCGGATTCGATCCGTCACCTCATGCTCCTTGCTGCTGGTCGTCGTGCGGGGTGGGGTGGCCGGCGGCAGGGAACGGGGAACCCGCTGCCGCCGGGCCACAAGGGATCGGCCGCCGCCCCACCCCCTGGGCGCGGCGGCCGGCCGGCTTGTCAGCGCGGGCGGGTCACGGCTGCGGCGGTGCTGGATGAGACAGAGCTGCCGGTGCTGCGCGTGCGGCCGTGCTCCAGCACGAGGGTGGAGGAGTGCAGGCCGGGTCGGCGCCCGCCGTTGATCCATTCGGTCGCGGCGAGCAGGTCGCCGGTGGCCGGGTCGATGAGCAGCGTCGAGGTGGATCCGTCCGCGACGACCTGGAAGGCGAGTCCGGTCCGGCCGGCGAGGTCAGTGGTCGTGCCCTGGTAGGTGAGGTGGGCAACCGCCGCCAGGACGCGCAGGGTCGTCGCGCGCTGCCGCGGATCGAGGTGTTGGCTGGCGGCCAGCCCGACGATGCCGCTGGTCAGGATCCTCGGGTAGGCGGGCTCGCCGGCCAGCGCGGGCGGCGCGAGCAGTCGGGTCAGCTCGCGGGGGTCGGCCGGGATGTCTCCGGGCAGGTAGGGGTGCAGTTGACCGATGCCGTGTTGCACTGTGTGCGGCGTGGCCCGGCTGAGTTCCTGGCGGTCCCCGGGGGTGGGCTGGTGGTCGAGGCCGCGCAGGTCCGGTGCCCGGCGGATGGTCTCGCGGCCGGAGCCGTCCGCGTCGAGCCGCCAGCGCCGCACGTCGGTGCGGACGATCGTGGTACTCGCGCGTGCCCAGCACTGGAGATGCAGGTAGGTGTAGGGCAGTCCGTCGGTGGTGTCGGCGGGGGCGGTGCTGATGGTGTCGGCGATCAGGTTCAGGCGCTGCTGGGCGGTGAGCCCGGCAGCGGTGGCGGCCGGAGCTGGTGCGGCGGCCGGCGGCGAGGAGGCGGGCGGGCTGGCGTCCGGTCCTGCAGTGGCGGTGTCGGCGGGCTGGCAGGCGGTGAGCAGGATGAGGGCGGCACCGAGGAGCGCGGCACAGCGGCGGCGGGCGGGCAGGTGCGGGTGGGTCATGGTTCGTGCCTTCAGCAGGTGCCCTTGCGGGCGTGGATGGCCCTGCGCTCATACGAGGCCAGGAGTACACGGGTGTCGGTCATGAGATTGGCGAACCGGTCGGCGTCGGCGTCGCTGATGCTCAGGCGGGGCCGCAGGTGGGTGACGATGTCCGCGAGCAGGCGGCAGCCGGCGCCGCCTCCGGTCCAGGTTTCGGTGGCGGTGTGGGTGCAGTGCTGCACCATGCGGTGGCTCATCAGCAGGGTTTCGGGGTCGGCGGTCCAGGTCGTTCCGTCGGGGCCGGCGACAGTGCGGTGGACCTGCTGCATGACGGAGCGGATCAGGGCTGCGGACTCGTCGTCGGGGGCCCGGTAGATGCGGGGTGGGGTGGGGGTGATGTCGGCGAGGACGAGCCAGCCGCCCAGGCTCAGGCGGGTGATCATCTGTTCGATCAGGTCCGCCGGGTCCCGCAGGCCGCCGTGGGGCCAGCGGGCGAGGATGTAGTCGTAGCCGCCGGCGTGGCCGGGCACCGGGTCACGGTTGACGTCCAGCTGGTGGACGGTGATGACGGCGGTGCCGGTGAGGTGGCGGGTGTCGGCGTCGACGGCGGTGACGGACCCGTAGCGGCCGACGATGTCGGCCAGGCGGGCGGTGATCTCGCCGATGCCGGCGCCGATCTCCAGCACCCGCTGGTTGGTTCTGATGGCGAGCCGGTCCAGCTCCGCGTGGATGCTCGGGTTGAGCAGCTCGTGGATCGGCCCGGGATGGCCCGGCAGCGTGGTGGTCATGGTGTTCCTCCGGGTTGGCGCGGTGTCTCGGTCAGGGCTGGTAGACGGCGGTGGCGGCGGGTTGGGGATGCCAGCGCAGATCAACGCGGCGTGGTGTGTGGACCAGGGCGTGGTCGACCAGGCGGAGCAGGTGTTGGCGCAGGTCGGCCCGGGTCGCTTGGTGCCACCGCTGGTAGGTGATGAAGGGTCGTTCGGTGGCGGTGCGCCGGTCGTGGGCGGCGGCGTGTCCGACGACGAGGGCCTCCAGGTGCTGCGCGTCGTTGAGGGTGAAGCAGAAGCAGACGTAGAAGCGCCGGCGTGCGCAGGTGTAGGGCTGGAGTGTCAGCCAGCAGGTGGTGCAGGCGGCCAGGTCGGTGAGCAGCCACAGGCTGGTGTCATCGTCGCCGGTCACGGTGTCACCGGCCGGTTGGTGGCGGGTGGGGTGGTTGGCGACGGTGTTCGGGTCAGCGTCGCCAACCACCCACCACCGCCGCCGGCAGCCGGATTGGTGGTGCGGGCGGCGGTGTCCACCCGGTGCGGCCGGGCCGCCGCGGCGGGTGGACGGTGGCGAGGCTCGGGGGCGGCCTCGCCGGGTCGGTGCTGACCGCTGGTCGTGGTCATGACGGTGCCGGTGTGGTGGTCGGGACGGTGAGCAGGTCGTGCAGGTCGGTGGGGTACTCGCGGATGTCGGCGGTGGCGATGCGGCGGATGATGCGGGCCCGGTCGAGCACCGCGATGTCGTGCGCGACCTGGCAGGCCAGGGCGAGGTTCTGCTCGGCGAGCAGGACCGCGGCGCCGTCGTCGGCTAGGGCGGTGATGATCGCCGCGAGTTGCCCGACGACGGCGGGGGCGAGTCCTTCGGACGGCTCGTCGAGCAGCAGCACGTCCGGGGTGGCCAGCAGCGCGCGGGCCAGGGCGAGCATCTGCTGTTCGCCGCCGGAGAGCTGGTGGGGCTGGTGGTGGCGTCGCCGCGCGAGGGCGGGGAACAGGTCGAGCACCTGGCGGGCGTCGACCGTGCGGGGGCGGGTGGGGTGCGGCCGGGGCAGGGCGAGGTGTTCGTCGACGGTGAGTCCGGCGAACAGGCGGCGGCCCTGGGGAACGAGGCCGATACCGGCGCGGGCGCGGCGGCGGGTGTCACGCCCGGCCAGGTTCTGCCCGTGCAGGAGGATGCCGGTGCCGGGCTGGCTCGGGTGCAGGCCGGCGATGGTGTTGATCAAGGTGGTTTTGCCGGCGCCGTTGCGGCCGACGACCGCGGTCACCCGCCCAGCCCGCACGTCGAGGGTGACGTCGGTGAGCACCGGCGCCCCGGTGTAGCTCGCTTGCAGGTGGCGCACGCGCAGGACCGGCGTCCCGGCCACGGCCGCCACGTCCGCCGTGGTGGCCGAGTTGTCCGATGGGAGGCTGGTGGGTGCGTCGGCACCGAGGTAGACGCGGCGCACGTCGGCGTGCTCGCGGACCTGCGCGGGAGTGCCGGTGGTGATGTGCTGGCCGTGGTGCAGCACGGTGACGGTGTCGGCGACCGAGGCGACGAAGTCGAGGTTGTGGTCGACCAGCAGCACGGTGATGTCGTCCGGCAGCGTCCGGATCAGCTCGGTGAGGCGGGTGATCTCGCCGGTGGCCAGGCCGGCGGAGGGTTCGTCGAGCAGCAGCAGCCGCGGCCGGGCGGCGAGCGCGACGGCAATCTCCAGGCGGCGTTGGTCGCCGTAGGCGAGCTGGCCGGCGGTCCGCTCGGCGTGGCCGGTGAGGCCGACCTGGGCCAGCGCCGTGTGAGCGGCGGTCACCGCGTCCGGCTGCGGGCGTAGGGCGGTGAGGCGTTGTCCGGGCACGGCGAGCAGCACGTTCTGCACGGCGGTGAGCGGCCTGGCCAGGGCCGGGTGTTGCCAGGTGCGGGCGATCCCGGCGCGGGCCCGGCGGTGCGCCGGCCAGCGGCTGATGTCGTGGCCGGCGTAGAGGATGCGGCCGGTGGTGGGGCGCAGGGTTCCGGCGACGAGGTGCAGCAGCGTGGACTTGCCGGCGCCGTTGGGGCCGATGACCGCGTGCCGGACCCCGGCCGGCAGGTCGACGCTGACGTCGTCGACCGCCCGTCGGGCGCCGTAGGCGCGGCTGAGCGCTTCCAGGCGCAGGAGCGCAGCGGTCATGTCCGCCTCCCGGGCAGTCGGGTGGTGAGGCCGGCGAGGCGGTGCCGGGGCAGGTAGGCCAGCAGCAGGAACGCCAGGCCGAGCAGGGTGGGGCCGTGGCCCCCGAGCAGTCCGCCGGCCCAATCCCGGGCCGCGACGAGGAGGACCGCTGCGGCGCAGGCGCCGGTCATGCTCCCGGAGCCGATGAGCGCGGCGGCCAGGGCCAGGGCGGAGACGCCCATGGCCGCGTCGGCGGGCGACACGTACCGGGTGACCGCGATCAGCAGGGCTCCGGCCGCGCCGGCGATGCCACCGGCGAGCACGTAGGCGGTGAGCAGCAGCCCGCCGGTGTGGTGCCCGGTCGCCTGCACCCGGGGTTCGTGGGCGGCGATACCGCGCAGCAGCAGCGCGAAGCGGCTGCGGACGGCAACGGCGACGGCGACGCCGATGAGCAGGGTGCAGGCCAGCACGTACAGGTACACCCAGCCGGGCTGCACCATCGACGGCAGACCGGGCAGCGCCACGACGGGCGGGGCGTGGACGCCCTCGCTGCCGCCCGGTGCCCACTGGTTCGCCGCGGCGTGCACGAGTTCACCCAGACCGAAGGTGACCATGAGGAAGGTGGTGCCCCGGGCCCGCACCGCCAGCAGGCCGGTGACCGCGGCGGCGATCGCGCCGGCGGCGGCAGCCGCGAGCAGTTGGACCGGGCCGAGGCTGGTCAGCGCCGCGACGCTCGCGGCGGTGTAGGCGCCGACGGTCAGGTAGGCGGCCTGGCCCAGCGGCGCCAGCCCGGCGAGCCCGGCCAGGAGCTGGGTGCTCATCGCGAGCACGGCCATGACCAGGGCGGTGGCGGCGAGCGAGATCAGGTAGGCGTTGACCAGCCACGGCAATCCCACCGCCGCCGCCAGAGCACCGGCCGCCGCCGTAGGCAACAGCCACGCTGGCCCGAACCGGGAGCGGCGGATCGGCGTCTGCGCAACGGCCGTGTCGGGGCTTGAGGTGAGGGTGGTGGTCATGCGGGCCGTCCCGGCAGGGCGGTGCGCCGGCGGATGGTGAGCGCGGCGAGCATCGCGGCAGCGAGAATGAACGCGGCAGCCCCAGGGACGAGAGCGACGCCGAGGGTGAGGATCTGCCCGACGCCGAGCGCGGCGAGCAGGGCGCCGCGGATGCTGCCGAGGCCGCCGACGACGCAGACGATCAGCGAGTAGACCAGTATCGTGGTGTCCACCCCCGGCGATGGGCCGATGACCGGAGCGCCGAGCGCCCCGGCGGTCACGGCGAGGACTCCCCCACCGACCACCACCCCGGTCCGGACGGCGCTGGTACGCAGGCCGGCGGCGGCGGCCATGCCCGCATCGGCGACCACCGCCCGCACGACCGCCCCGACCCGGGACCGCTCCACGAACCAGAACAGGGCCGCCACCACGGCGAGGCCGACGGCGATGAACCCCAGCCGGTAGACCGGGTACTGGTAGTCGCCCAGGGTGACCGACCCGGCGGCTGCCTGGGGCGGGTCGACCGAGCGCGGTTCGGCGCCGAAGATCGTGGTGAACTGGTCGGCGGCGATGTAGGCGATGCCGAGGGTGGCCAGCACCTGATCGAGGGGCCGGCCGGTCAGCGGGCGCACCGCCGCGGCCAGAACTGTACCCCCGAGCACGCCCACCAGCACGGCAGCCGCGAGGGCGAGGGCGAGGCCGGTCCAGCCGCCGTCGGCGAGGCGCCAGGCGAGGTAGGCGCCGGCGAGGTAGAGGGTGCCGTGGGCCATGCTGAACACCCCGGCCACGCCGACGATCAACGTCAGGCCGGCGGCGATGGTGAACAGCAGCAGCCCGTACGCGACACCGTTCAGCGCGGTGATCGTGTAGGCGTTGACGAGCCCGTTCACGCCCACGGCACTCCTCCTTCTCGTCTACAGGGGTTGGTCAGGCCGTCGTGGGGCGGCGGCCGACGGTGGTGTGCATCAGGTAGCCCGACAGCAGCAGCTCCGGGTCCATCAACACCTCCCGCAGCTCGGCCAGGTCCTCGCGGGTCATCCCGGCGTCGAGCAACTCGGCTTCGCGCTGCAGGGAGTTGGAGCGGTGCAGCAGGCAGATGCCGGTGCCGCCGCGCCACGACCGGGACTCGATATGACTCTCGACGTCGACCAGGCCCGCGGCCTGCATCGCCGCCGGCGCCCGCTTGGCCCAGCCCATGTCCGCCCCCCGCGATTCACCGAAGGCGAGCAGGCCGTCGTGGAAGCGCTCGATCAGCTCGGTGGCGCGGGGGCTGGGGCTGTGGCGGATCATGTCCCGCCAGGTGCAGTCCCAGTCCGCCACCACGAGCACCCCGCCCGGAGCGAGAGCCTCCACCAGCCGGGCGAGAACCTGCTCCCGCTCGGGCAGGTGCATCAGCACCAGCCGCGCCACCACCGCCTGCTGCGAACCCTCCAGCGTGAGGTGGCGGATGTCGCCGGCCCGGACGGTGATGGTGGGTCCGGCCGGGAGGTGGCGGGGGTCGAGGTCCACGGCGGTGACGTGCCCGCCCGGGGCCACCTGGTCGGACAGCCAGGCGGTCAGCGTGCCCGCCCCGGCGCCGACATCCGTGACGGTCCAGCCCGGCGCCACACCGGCGTCGGTCAGAACCCGGCGGGTGCCGGGGTCGAGGATCTCCCCGAGGAACCGCAACTGGTTTCTCGCCTCGTCGGTGGCGTTGTCGAACATGTACCCGGCGGTCTGCTTGCCGGTGGTGGTCGTGGTCATCGTGTCTATCCCTTCCGGGTCAGGAGCCGAGGGTGGTCAAGGTCTGTACGGTGCGGTTGACCCACACCTGCCCGTCCTGAGCGACCTCGCGCAGGTAGTACGCCTGCACCGGGGTGTGATTCGTCTGCCCGAACTGCCAGGCGCCCCGGGGCGAGTCGATCGACCCAACCCGCGACAGCGCCGCCGTCAGCGACCGCCCGGTCAGCCCCCCGCTCCCCCCGCCCACCGCGGCAGCCGAGGAGGACGCGGCGGTCGGGCTGGCCGTCGTGGAGCTGCTGGGCACCGGCGAGCCCGTGGTGGAAGGTGTAGCCGCCGGGGCGTCCGGGCGGGCGAGCGCCTCGGCGATCGCCTTGTCCAGCACGAGCGCCGCGTCCCACGCGCACACGTGGTAGAGATTCGGCAGCTTCCCGTCGTTGGCCGCCGTGTAGCGGCGCACGAAGTCCCGGTTCGCGGCGTTGTCCAGCGTGGTGGAGTAGTTCAGGGCGGTGTAGATGCCCTTCGCCTGCGGCCCCAGTGCCGTCAGTGGCGCGCCTTCGGTGAGGAACCCGGAGGCGTACAACGGCACGTCCACGCCGTACTGCCGGTACTGCTTGACGAACTCGACCGCGGAGGCGCCGGCGTAGAAGGTGTACACCGCCGCCGGAGCGGCCTGCTTGATCTTCGTCAGGTACGGGGAGAACTCCGTGGTCGGGGCCGGCGCCCACGGCGTCCACGTCGGCTTCCCGCCGGGGTTGGCCAGCTGGCCGCCGGCCTTGCGGAACGCGTCGACGAACCCGCCGATCTGGTCGTGGCCGCCGATGTAGTCCGGGCCGATCACCCATACCCGGCCCTCGCCCACCGTCTGCCGCAGGTAGCCCGCGATCGACGCGCCGGTCTCCTGACTCAGCCACGACGTCGACCACAGGTACGTCGGATCGGCGACCGTGGAAGGCCGGCCGCCGGTTCCGATCAGCGGCACCCGGGACTCCTTCAACAGCGGATACAGGGTCTGCACCGTGTCCGCGGTTCCCCCGCCGACGAGGGCGAGGACCTTGTCCTGCTCGATCAGCTTCCGCGCCGATGCCAGGGCGGTCGCCTTGCCTTCGCCCTCGTCGCCCTCGATCACCTTCACGGGTCGGCCGCCGAGCTTGCCGCCCAGCTTGTCCAGGGCCAGCCGCCACCCGGCGGCCTGGTCGTCACCGATCGCCTTGTAAGGGCCGGATCTCGGCACGATCAGGCCGATGCGGATCTCCTCGCCGCTGGTGTCCGCGCCGTCGAGGCTGGAGCCGGAGCATCCGGTGACGGCGAGCAGCACGGCGGTGACGGCGGCGGCGAGAGCCAGTCGCCATCGGGATCGGCTGGTGCTCTGGTGAGGGGTCACAGGGTTCCTTTCGTCGATCGGTTCTGAGGGATGCGCCGGCGCTGGCCGGCGTGGTCGGGGGCGATGAGGTGGCTCCGCGCGGTCAGGGGTGATGCCGGCGGCACAGCGTGAGGGAGGCAGCCGGTGTGCACGGCAGTGATGAGGTGCTCCAGGACAGCCAGGACGGAGGCCGGCTCGGTGGCGTCGCACGTCAACACCGGCACCTGCACGCTCACCCGCAGGGCATCGCGGATCTCGCGCCGGTTGCGCGCCCCGCCCAGCGGCCGGTTGATCGCGACCAGATACGGCAGACCGCAGGCGTCGAGCCAGTCCAGCACCGGATACGAGGCGGACGGCCCGGTCATGTCGACCAGCACCACGGCACCGACCGCGCCGCCGGCGAGCCGGTCCCACATCCACCACCAGCGCCGCTGATCGGGAGTGCTGCGCAGGGCGACGGTGACACCGCTGGACAGGGTGGCAAAGCCGATCTCCCACGCGCTGCCCGGCTGGCCCGCCAGCACCGCCTGGCCGTGACTGGCGGCCCGCAGGAAACAGGTCTTGCCTGCTCCCGGGCCGCCGGCCACCAGGACCGTGCCTACCGAGGTCCGGCTGCCGGTCACACCGGTGTCCTGATCCACGCTCATCACCGTCCGCATCAGGTCAGCCGGCTGCGCGCGGTCCCGGCTTGACCTGCTCACCGATCCGCGCCGCGAGCGCCGCCAGCTCATAGGCGACCTGGGACGGGTCACAGTCGGTGCGGGCCAGGGCCGCCAGCGAGGTTCCGTCGGGCACCTGCTGCACGACGAGGATCCCCTCGTTCATGGTGAGCATCTGGAACTGCACACCGCCGGTCTCCAGCAGGTCGGTGGCGCCGCGGGCCAGGCTGACCAGACCGGACACGATCGCGGCGAGCTGATCGCCCCGGTTCCGGTCCAGACCGGCGGTGCTGGCCAGCAGCAGCCCGTCGCCGGACACCGCGACGACGTGCGCCACGGCCGGCATCTGCCTGGCCAGACCGTCCAGCACGACCGACAGCTGGGGATTGCGGGGGGTGGCAGTGGTGACGCTCATCAGCGTTCTCCTGTCGAAAGGGGGGATATAGGAGGGGCAACAGACGCAGCCCGCAGACCGCGTAACGTGCCGGCGACCTGCGCCCGGATCGCCGCAGGATCGATCGGCGCGGAAGGCTCGGAGCCGGTGCGCTGCGTCGGCGACCCGCCTGGCACCACGTGCGCCTGCGGGCGACGTCGTGGCAGCCCGGACGCGGTACGCCCGTCAGTGGCCGGCTCGGCAGTGGACGCTGCGGCCTGCCATCCGTCGTCGGCCGCGGTACGGAACCCGCCGGGGCCCTCGTCGTTCTGCGGCCACAGCCACGGTGACCGGGCCGCCATCTCCCGGAACATCGGTGTGTCCGCCGGCCGGGCGCTGCCCGCGGGCAACGGGAGCGGCCGTCGCTCGCGGCGCACGAGCGGCAGCTCCATCGTCGCGTCCACCGGCGGTGACGGCACCACCGGGGACGGCTGGGTCGGGCCGGTCCAACCGGTGCCGGTCCGGGGCATCGACGGCGGCGGCGCCGGGGTGGGAGCCGGGCCGGCCGGCGGCCCGGGGGCCGGCTGGACGCGTCGCTGGATCTGGCTGGGCACGACGATCTCGCGCACGTGCACCCGGGTCACATACTCCGCTGGCACGGTCACCTCGGCTGTGATGCCGGTCGGCCGGGTCGGGGTCAGGCGCACCCGCACGCCGAACTCCGCGGCGAGGCGGGAGATCACGACCAGGCCCATCTGGTCGGTGACCGCGACATCCACCTCCGCGCTCGCCAGCAACGCGTTGGCGCGCTCCAACTGCGCGGAGGGCAGCCCCAGGCCGGCGTCCGCGACGAGGATCTGCACGTCACGCCCGGCCCACTCGGCGAACACCCGCACCTGGTCGGCGGAGAACCGGGTCGCGTTGTCCAGCAACTCCGCCAGGATCGACTTGACCGCGTCGACCGCGCGGGCGTCGATCTCAACCTCGACCAGCCGCCCCAGACTGATCCGGGCGAAGCCCTCGGTCTCCGACAACGCCGCGTTGATGAGGTCGCCGAGCTCCACCGGCTGCCGCTGCGTCTGGCCCGGGCCGCCGCCAGCCACGATCAGCAGGTTCGCGCCGTACCGCCGCAGCCGGGTCGCCTGCTGATCGGCGGCGAACACCCGCGCCAGCCGATCCGGGTCTTCCTCGTCGCGCTCAAGATCGTCGATGCTGCCCAGCAGTTGCTCCGTCAGCGCCTGTACCCGCCGCCCGACCGACGTGATCATCGCGCTCACCAGGGCGCGGCCCCGCGCCTGATCCACCGTCGCGTCCACCGCCGACCGCAGAACCCCATTGAAGGCATCCGCGACTCGGCCCACCTCATCCCGGCCGACCACCGGCACCGCCACGCCGCCAGCACCCTCGGCTAGCCGCTGCGCCTCCGCGGGATCCGACGTCGCCCGCAGCCGCCCGACCAGCGCCGGCAGCTCGACGTCGGCGACCCGCCGCGCGCCCTGCTCCAGCGTTGACAGCTGCCCGACCAGCGACCGCGCCACCCGCAACGCGGTGAACACGGCAACCACGAGCATCACCGTCAGTACACCGGCCTGGAGCACGGCAGAGCGGACCTGCTCCATCCACAGGTCATCGGCGGCATTCCCGATGTCGTCGTTCACGGCTGCCTGCACCTGGGCCAGCAGGTCCGCCCGGCTGGTCATCACCCGGCTCCACTGCTCGGCGCCACCCGCCAGCCGCACTGGCTCGTACACGCCCGTGCCCGACACCGCTCCGTCCAACCGCACGCCGGCCAGCACGTCCGGGCCGGTCAACGTCCGGCCCAGCAGCGCCCGCCACGACGGCCGCGCGAGACCATCAAACTCGCGTAGCGCCTCGTCCTGGCTCGATCGCGCGGCAACGACTTCGGCATGCAGCGCCGGAGTCAACCGGCGTGCCGCCACCGCCTGCAACACCGCCACCTGCTGCTGACCCACCGACTCGCGGGCCCGCGACAACGCCGCCGACGCCCGAATCTCATCCGCGAGTTCAGGTGTCACCCCGCTCTGCGCCACCGCAGGAAGCACGCTGTCGAGGTCCGCGATCACGATCCGGTAGCCGAACGCGACTGCCGACAGCGATACCAGCCCGTCGCCGCGCACCCGCTGCCGCTGAGCGGCCACATCCGCCAAGCTGGCGTCTGCTCTGACTAGCACCGCCCTCACGGACTCCGGGACGTCGTCAAGCCGGTCGCGCTGCTCGTGGAACCGCGATACCGCGCGATCCGTGTCCTGAACCGCACGCTCGAAGGCAGCTGGAGTGACTTTCGAGCCGGGCAGCAGCAGACCCACCGCAGCGTTCCGCTCGGCCTGAAGCCGCTGCGTCACCTCCGCGCCGGCCGTACTCGCGGCAAACATGTCACCGGCGCGCTGCGCAGCTCCAGCCTCCCGGACAGAAGCCCAGAGGCCGAACCCTGTCGAGAGCACCGCGGCCAATACGGTCGGCACGACAATCAGTGCCGCCTTGAGCCGAACAGGAAGGTCCGCCAACGGACGCGTCCTCGCGGCGATGCCTCGTCTCGCAGCGCTTTCCAAACCCGTCACCTCTGCCCTGATTCTGCTGGTATTCCAACGTGCTGCTGACCTTCACGAATCAGCCGGCCACTGCCAGAGTCCGGTTCGCAGGTGGCGCAACGAAGAGAACCACCGCACCGGCCACACCACCGTCGGGAAGTCCGATAAGTGACCATCCCGGCCAGCCAGCCGATAGCCAGACTGACCAGGACGGCAATCGCCGATAGCAACACAGCGGCACCGCCCGTCTGAGTGACCGTCAATACCGATCGGCAGTGGAACGCTCTAGCTGAACCATTAGTCATTCACCGAAATCATGCCGAGCAGAGGTCAGCGCTGGGAATACCCACTTCCGGTCCGACTTGGCATACCGACTTGCGGTCCGACCAGCACCTGGCCTGCGCAAACAGCGGCGGACCGCGCGCTAGCTCAGAGTCCACCAAGCGATAGCGGGGTTACAGTGAGCACACCCGACCGACTGCACCGTCGACCGGGGTTGCGTGGTCCCTGGAGGCTGCCGGTGAATCGCCCTAGTCCGTATGTCCGCCGACAATGGCTCGGACGTGAAGTCCGCCGACTGCGGGAGGAGCATGACATCACGAGCGAGTCGATCGCCCGTGCGCTGAGATTTTCGCGGCAGCAGATCAGCGCGCTGGAGAACGGGCATCTCGGCCCGGACATCGATCTTGTCAGCGGAATCTGTGACTACCTCGCGGTCGGTGTGAATCGGCGGGCCGCGATTATGGACGCCGCCGCCGATGGTTGGGCGCGTGGGTGGTGGGTGGCCGACGCACAACGGATGGGAAGCCGACAGGCCGTCTACGCGGATCTGGAAAGCGGCACCAAGACGCTAACCGAGTACGCCATTTCACTGATCCCCGGCCTACTTCAGACTCCCGCCTACGCCGCTGCGCGGCTTCGCAGCGAACCGGCCCGCCACGGCGACGGGTTCGATCCCGCTACCGCAGTCGCCGCCCGCGCTCGCCGTCAGAGCCTGGTGCTCGCTGCCGGCGGGCCGCGCTACGAAGCCGTCATCGACGAGAGCGCGATCCGGCGACGCGCCGCTGACCCCGTCGTCGTCGCGGAACAGCTTCGACACGTCATCGCCGTATGCACGAACCACCCATCCGTGGTCGTCCAGGTGCCGCCGTCCGACACGTCGATCACAGGTCACAGCGCGCCCCGGTCGGCGTACTCGCTCTACCGCTATCGCGATCCGCAGGGCTCACAGGCTGTCGCGGTCGACACCCTGACCCGCGACATCATTCACACCGATCCGGATGAACTGGACCCCTACGTGAGCCTGCACAGCCGACTCAAGGCCGCAGCGCTCGATCCCGCGTCAAGCATCCGTCTCCTCCGCGCCGCGGCAGAGAGTCTGGCACCCACCGAAGGAGCCTCGATATGACCACCCGGCCCAGCACCCAGTCCAGCTGGCGCAAGTCCAGTCACAGCGACGAGGGCAACTGCATCGAAGTCGCCGACACCCACGAACCGATCCTGGTACGCGACTCCAAGAACAGCGCCGGACCGGTACTGCGATTCGCCCCCGAGCAATGGCACACCTTCACACAGGCCGTACGTGATCACGGCTTCTCTACTCCGACGGCAAGCAAGCAGTAGCAGAGCACCTCGCGACACTGCATCTCGGGCGGCCGAGGCCGGGCCTTCCGGTCTCGCGACGCCACTCAAGGCCGCCTTGACTCTGCGTGATCCTGACGCCACGATGGCAGCAGCCAGCCGCGCGATGTCTACGGCCTCGACTGAGGGACGCCCGGTGAGTTCGCACGTCTACTTGAGTCCGGTTGGGTCCACGGGAGGGTGTCGGTGCCTCGTCATCCGGACACGCAGATCACGCCGAACGCACAGCTCGCCGACAAACGCGCGGGCTTGCCGTCACCGCGGCGCCCCGGACAGCGCATGTCCCGGACCGAGCTGGCCGACGCCGTGAACACCGCCCTGGATCAGCTCTACCCAGACCGCGACCTCACCGCCCAATGTGTCGACCACCGGTGGATCGGCAAGCTGGAACGCGGAGAACACCGATGGCCCAGCGAAGAACGGCGTGCCGCGCTACGACTCGTCCTCGGCGCCGCACGTGACACCGATCTCGGCCTCTACAGCCCACGGCGCACCAGTGCACCGGCTTCTGCCGACCACGCCCGCGAGGTCCCGAACACCCCTTCACTCACCGATGAGACTGCCGAGCCGCTAGCGCAGCCGCAGGGCGTAACGTCCGATGATGTGAGGCGAAGGACCGTGGTGGCGTTAGGTGTGATGGCCGCTCTCGCAGGCGCCGAACAGCGCCTACCAGACTTCACCAACGGCAGGGCACGCAAGATCGGTGTCGGCGACGTGGTGCCGTTGGAACACAGTGTGAGACATCTGTACAGCCTCGACTATCAGATCGGCGGCGGCAGCCTGTGGCAGGCCGCCGCCGCCAAAGTTCGCGACGGCTACTCGATGCTGGAACAAGGCTCCTACTCCCCTCCAACCGAGAGCCGGCTCCTCAGGGCCACCGCCCGACTGGAGATGTGCACCGGATGGCTCGCCCTCGACGCGGGCGAGCATGTCGTCGCACGCACACGCTTCACCGAAGCGCTGATCCTGGCGCGACAGGCGCAGGATCCAGAGGTCGAAACGGCAGCCCTTACCTACCTGGCAGGTCAGGCCAACTCACTCAACCGACCGCGAGAGGCCCTCCGCTTCGCCTCATCCGCCGCGCAGGTACCAACGATCAATCAGCACCCGCGCTTGGCCGCCATCCCCTGGCTGCGTCTCGCCGTCGCGTCATCGCTGACAGGCGATGCGCGCGCCTCCGAAACTGCCATCACGAACGCACGGAGGATCGTCGACCGCGACAGCGAGAAACCAGCCGCAGAATGGTGCTCCTTCCTGGGCCACACCGAGATCGATGGACTCCACGGCACATGCGAACTGACACTCGGCCGACCGGCCCGCGCGGAGAAGTTACTCGACAAAGCTGTCAGCGGCTACAGCGACGGTTACGCCCGAAACCGGGCGTTGTACCGCGTTCGGCTCGCCCATGCACGCCTCCTGCAGGGTGAACCGGTGGGTGCGGCCTACGCAGCGAAAGCCGCACTGGACGACATGGTTGGGGAAGTGGAAAGCTGGCGAGTCTCCACAGAAATGGCTAAGGTGTCACACCTTTTCGCAGCCCACCACGGCGTTGCCGGGGTTGACTCCTTTCTCGACCGATACCGAAAGACGTGACCATGGAGATAGACGAGCAGATCCATACCGTGCGAATCCGAAGGCTGAAACAAGATTCCTTCCACGAATACCGGGATGAGCTGATCGAGGTTTATGAAGAGGTATACGCGGAACAGCTGGATGATCCGTTCTTCTCGCCAGAGAGGTACTGGAGCCGGCTCAGGGCCTACGCGGCAAGGGACGGGTTTCGGGCTGTTGTCGGCGAGGTCGACGGAACGCTGATCGGATATGCCCTGGGATACAGGTTGCCCGCGGAGACGCGGTGGTGGCAAGGGCTGCGATCCGACGTGGACGTCAAGGCACTCGTTGAAACCGGCACCAGGACGTTTGCCCTCAACGAAATCATGGTGCGTAAGAGATGGCGGCGTCGTGGGATCGCACGACAGCTGCATGATTCCCTCATTGAGGAGGCTAGCGAGGAGAGAGCAACGCTACTCGTACTGCCCGACAATGTTGCCGCCCAGGCGGCATACCGCAGTTGGGGGTGGCAAAGGATCGGCGAACTTCAGCCCTTCGACGACGCCCCCGTATACGATTCGATGATTCTCGACTTCACTGAGTCGCGACCTGCGGCGGACTGATTGTGGCCGCGCCATCGACGTCTGAAAAGAATGCTGCTACTGTCTGCCATGGTGTTGATGGAACCCGCCGGAATCCACGCCGCGCTACCGATTGCCCCGGGGTACATCGCGCTGCCCGGGCTTGCTATGAACGAGAGGCGCCCGATCGCCATGACCTGGATTCCCGGTGGCGACATCTGGCACGGCGGTGTCACATCCTGGGCTGGCGATCGAGCGAAGGTCCCAGCAGCGCATGCGTAGCCACAATCTGACCCCAGGACGAATGATCAGTGTGGTTTTCGACCACAGTGACGACTTCTTCACCGCCCTCGCCGAAGCCTGCCGCGCCCACGACATCAAGCAGGGCTACATCCCGATGTTCATCGCCGGCTTGTCCACCGCCAAGATCGTCGGCACCTGTCAACGCCTCGACAATCCCAACGCCCCCGTCTGGACCCACGTCGACCTCACCAACGTCGAAGCACTCGGTGGCGGAACCATCGCCTGGGACGACACTAACCAGAAGATTCTCCCCCACATCCACATCACCGCCGGACTCAAGGAATACAGCGCTACCGCTCACACCAGCCATCTACTGGATGCCACCGTTCAATTCCTTACCGAAATGCTCATTATCGAGGTGGTCTCACCCGCCAGGCGTCGACTACCCAACAGCACCCTCTACGACGTGCCACAACTGCATCTCGACTAGCGCTCCCGGACCGGGCTTCGGATGGAGGCAGAGGCACAGGATGGCCCGCAACCTGGACACCATCATCACGCCCAACACGCTGCTCACGGAGGCCGGCGAGGGGCTTCCATCACATCGGCGGCCCGAGCAGCCGGGCTCAGGCGGAAGGCGGCCTCTGTCGGCGGAGGCGAACACGCACGCCCGGACTTCCGGGGGAGATATCGGCCAACTCGAAGCCCGCGTGCGCGAGGTCTGCGGTGACTGCCGCGAGACCGCATCCCGGTGGTGCCTTTTCGACAGCAACCACGAGCTCGTCAACGCAGTTGAGGTTGTCTCGTAGTACACCGGCATGACGTCCGCCAGTGACGATGGCCGTGCGCGAGCCGGTGGCGTAGCAGGCCGACAGCCACCGTTGGAGATCGTCGCTCGGCTCCCCTGGCAGGGTGAAGTGTTGAGGGGTGTGTCCGCCCGGGGTGCCTTCTTCGATCGTCTTCTCGCCCAGAACGAGATCCGTCCCGCTGCGCAACTCCGCGGTTAGTTGCTCACAGCTGATTTGGCTGTCCTGGCCCTCGAGAGCGTAGGCCCAGGTCAGGTAGGGGCGGCGTCGGCGGATGGCGGTGAGCCAGGGACCGAGGACGGTAAGTGTCTCGTCGGGGAGCACGTTGGTTTCGACGTCGATGCCGTGGGCGGTGAGTACCGCGGCGCCGCCCTCGCCTCGGGAAGTCGGGTCGATGAGGCTGATGACGACTCGCGCGATGCCGGCGTCGATGAGTTCCTGACGGCAGGCTGGAGTGACGCCGACGTGGTTGCAGGGTTCGAGCGTGACGACAGCGGTGCCGCCTAGCGCGGCGGGGCCTGCTGCGCTTAGCGCGTTGACCTCGGCGTGTGCCTCTCCTTTGCGTCGGTGGTAGCCCGCGCCGACGGTCGCGCCGTGGCGGTCGAGGATGACGCAGCCGACGGGCGGGTTGGGGCTTGTGGTTCCCAGACCGAGCGACGACAGAATGATCGCTTGGCGCATCGCCGCGAGTTCGACGTTGGATGCCATCAGGTGACCTCCTGGAGATCATTGAGGAAGGCGTGGACCTCTGGCAGCTGCTGGTGCCCGCTGACTGTGGCGCCGAGTTGCGCGAGCTGATGCAAGACCCGTCGTGATCCTGCCCGGCGCGCGATGGGCAGCGCTTGGTGTGCCGCTGCCGCTGCCTGATCCGGTTGGTGTGCTGCGGCATGAGCCATCGCCTTGATCAGCAAGGCTGATGCGAAGTCCTGGCGGTGCCGGCGCGGAATCGCCGGAAGGGCTCGGTCGAGTACCTCGATCGCATCCTGGGGCTTGTGTGCCAGCCGAAGGCATGCCCCGCGGTGTACTTCGATATATCCGCTGGTGCAGTAGGAGCCGTGCTCGCCTTCCGGCTTTCCCGGGTAACGGTCCGCTGCCCAGCGGTGCGCGGCGTCCAGCAGACGCATGGCCGATTGGTGCTCGCCCGTCGCAGCGAGGGCGTGCGCGTGCTGCACGCGCAGCGCTGCACGCATTGGACGAGGGAGCTTCGGGTCGTGCAGCAGCGCGGCCTCTGCCTGCTCAACGGCTCGGGCGGCGCACCCCGATGACAACCATTGTTGACTGCTGCGGTACGTGGCCCAAGCGGTCATCGTCGAGTCCGCGATCTCGTCCGCCCAGGCGAGTGCCTGTCGTGTTCGGCGGTGGCCGGCGGCGTGGTCGTTGAGAGATTGGTGGAGCCATGCCGCGGATTCGGCGTACTGAGCGGCGAGGCGGATGACGGCGGGCCGAAGTGCTTCGGGCACCCTGGACAGGGTGTCCTCGATCGTGGCCAGTTGCCTCTTGACACCCATCAGTGTGTACTCGGGACCGAACATCTTGTCGTTCTGTACCAACAGATGCCACTGCTCGCGCAGGAGGTAGATGGCCTCGTCCCAACTACCCGGCTGAGGCTCGACCACCGGCCCTTGAGCTTCTACGCCGTCGCTGCGTCGAGGGCTGTAGAGATCGAGGTCTGCATCGGTGAGAGCACCGAGCACCTGGCGCAGAGCTTTCCGCCGCGCTTCGCTGGGCCAACGATGCTCGCCGCGTTCGAGCTTGCCGATCCAGCGGGAGTCGACGTATTGGGCGGTGACGTCGCGGCTGGGGTATATCCGATCGAGCGCCGCGTTGACCGCATCGGCCAATTCGCTACGGGACATGCGCTGGCCGGGCCGCACAGGTGAGGACAGCCGATGCCGGGCTTCGCTGAGCACGGTGTTCGGACTGATCATGGTGTCCGGATGACGAGGCACGACTTCCCCTTACCCAGCCTGCTGAGCCCTGCCGACTATGCCACCGGTTGTCTCGATCATCCAGCCTTCACACTGTCGCGCCGCGAGGGGGCGCGAAGTCGGACCGCAAGTCGGTATTCCCGCACTGTTAACCATGAGTGATCGTGTCATGTGTAGCTGGTAAGGCTTGGGGCGGCAGCCAGCCGCTTCGGAGCCGTCGTGGAGGTCACGGAAGACAAGTGTCGCTGCTCGGCCGGCAGCGGCAGCTCCCGCTACCCGATCCCGGCTGCGGAGGAAGCGCGAAGTAGCCGACGGGCTGGTGGCCGCGAGGTCTGCCTGCCCATCCACCCCGAAGTCTCGTTGGAGGGACCAGTCATGGAGAACCTGCTCGCCGTCAGCGGTGACCCGTTCCAGCTCGACGTGGAGATCGTCACGGAGGGCCCGGTCGCTGCCGCGTTGCTGGCCGACACGGACGACGGCTGCGACACCGTGAAGGGCAGCGACTGCTAGTTCGACGTACCGGCCGGTTCCGGTGGGTGGTCCCAGCCGCCCGCTGGAGCCGGCACCACGAGGCAGGTCCGCGGCAAGAAGACTCGACGACTGGAGGGCGGCATGTTTCGTATAGTTGATGCCGCCACCATTCGCATCGCGGCTCGCGTCTCGCCGGATCGTGAAGTGCCCTGGCCGCAACGGCATGATCCTGCCGGTGTCGAATCTTGGCTTCGAGCGACCTGGCGTCAGATAGGCGTCGCGGAAGCGGTCTGGGTAGCAAGTCCCGACTTCGCCGACCGTGTCGAGGCGACTCTCGCTGGCGCGAGGTTCGACGCCCGCCAGGCGTGGCGGACGGCGTTGGCATTGGCGCGGTACCTGGTCCGCGCACGCGGTCGAGCTACGCCGTTCGGGTTGTTCTCGGGAGTCGCGCCACTACGCCTCGACGCGGTAGCCGCAGTGACGCCGTCGGAGCAGTCAGCGATTTGTGTGCGGCCGGACGCAGAATGGCTTGCGTCGTTAATCGCGCGCCTTGAGACCGACCCGAACGTGCGCAACGGGCTGTTCGTCCAGGCCAACAACCTGGCGCGGGTGTCGGGGCTTCGGATCATCGTGCAGTGTCGGCCCCACGCCTCCGCGCCCGTCGACGGGGTTTCTTCGGTAAGGCGTACCGAGGCGGTGCGGCTGGCGATGTCTCTGAGTGCCGAGCCGGTGCGGTGGACCGAGCTCGTCGAGAAGATCGCTGTCGGCTATCGGGAGTTCCCGCGTGCGTCGGTCGAGGCTTTGGTCGCCGGCCTGGTCGAGCAGGGTGTATTGATCTCGGCCCTTAAGCCGCCGTCTACCTGCACCGACCCGATCAAGCATCTCCTGGACCAGCTGGACGCAGCCCCCCACATCGGATACGTCGGGCAGACGGTTGAGCAGCTTCAGGCGCTGCAGCGTCGCCTCGGTGCCACCGCAGGCCAGGCGATAGATCTTCGTGGGCTGGCCGCTCGGATGCGGGAGATGGCGGTAGGTACTCAGCCGTTGGCGGTGGATCTTCGGCTCGCGGATGAAGTCGTCGTGCCGCATCAGGTCACCGCGGAGGTCGTCGCATCGGTGGAGGTTCTGCGGCGGCTGACGCCACATCCAGAAGGGCGGCCGGAGTGGCGTGGATACCATGCTCGGTTTGTCGATCGGTACGGGATGGCGGCGGTGGTGCCGCTTGCCGAGGTGGTCGATCCGGTGGCCGGTCTGGGCTACCCGGAGCACTTCGACGGTGCCGACCGGGCGACGCCGTTGTCCGGCCGGGATGAGCGCTTGTTGGTGTTGGCGCAGCAGGCGGTGCTCGACGGCATCCGTGAGGTGGTCCTCGATGATGCGGCCGTGCGGGCGCTCGCTGGCCCAGATCACGACGAGGACAGTGTCAGTCCGCATGTCGACGTGTCGGCGGAGGTGCGTGCGGTGTCGTTGCGCGCACTGGAGGAAGGCCAATTCCTGGTCGTGGTGACGGGTATGGGCCGGTCGGCGATGGCGACGAGCGGACGCTTCCTCGACGTGCTGCCATATGCCGAGCGGGAGTTGATGCGCGGGAAGTTCGCGCGCCTTCCGGTCGCCGTGGAGGGGGCCATGCCGGCACAGGTGAGCTTCCCCCCGAGGAGGCTGCACGCCCAGAATGTACTCCGGTCCCCGCAGATTCTTCCGTGGCTGGTGAGCATGGCCGAGCACCGCCCGGTTGCCGGGGATGTAATTGGCCTCGATGACCTCGGCGTGGCGGCTGGTGCCGACAGGTTGGTCCTGGTGTCGATGTCACGGCGGCGGGTGGTCGAGCCGACTGTGGCGCACGCTGGCGCCGTGCACACCATGCCGCTGCTCGCCCGGTTCCTTGTCGAGCTGCCGCGGGCTTTGGACGCCCGGCTCAAGCCGTTCGATTGGGGCGCGGCGTCCTGTCTGCCGTTTCGGCCCGCCGTGCGGTACGGCCGGGTTGTCCTGTCTGCGGCGCGGTGGCGGATCGACCCGGCGCGGCTGCCCGGCGCCGACGCGAGCGACGGGGAATGGTCGGCGGCGTGGGCGGCGCTGCGGGAGAGGCTGCGGCTGCCGAGGTGGGTGCAGGTCGGCAGCGGCGACCAGCGGCTGCGGCTCGACCTCGATCAGGCCATGGACCGGTCGCTGTTGCGCGCCCACCTGGACGCCACCAGCGACGGGGCGGTCACCATCGTTGAGGCGGCGGGGCTGGAGGACTTCGGGTGGCTGTCCGGCCGCGCGCACGAGATCGTCGTACCGGTCGCCTCCACCGCGGCTCCGGCTGCGGTGCCGGCCGCGGTCGCGGCCCGGGGCTCGTGGCCGCCTCCGGTGCCCGCGGGCCCGGTTCTGCCCGGGTCGAGCGGCTTGTTGTCCGGATCTCTCGCTGTTGAGCCGTCGATGGTGGAGTTGGTGTTGTGGCGAGGGCTGCCGGCGCTGTTCGCCGACTGGCCTGAGTCTCCGATGTGGTGGTTTGTCCGGCTGCGCCGTCCGTACTCGCACGTGCGGCTTCGGCTGCACACCGACGACTACGGCGACGCGGCGGTCAGAGTCGGCCGGTGGGCTGCGGCGCTGCGGCGGCAGGGACTCGCGGGTGATCTGCGCCTCGACAGCTACCGACCCGAGACCGGCCGGTACGGCGACGGCCGGGCCATGTCCGCCGCCGAGGAGTTGTTCGCTGCGGACTCCCGCGCCGCCGTGGCCCAGGTAGCGGCGAAGGACGACTCTCCGCTCGACCGGCGGGCGCTGACCGCCGCGAGCATGCTCGACCTGGCCGCCGCGATGCTCGGCAGCCGCGACGACGGGTGCGAGTGGCTTGTCGCCCGGCCGGCACACCCCGGCCGAGCACCGATCGACCGAGGCGTCCTGCGGCAGGCGGTCACCGTCGATCCGACGTCCGTGCCGGAGCTGGTTCAGCGCGCATGGCAGGAACGATCGCGGGCCGCCTCCCGGTACGCCGCTGCGCTGTCCGCCTCCGGCAGCCCGCTGACTCCCGCGCAGGTGCTCACGTCGCTGGTGCATCTGCACTTCGTTCGCGCGCATGGTCCGGACGATGCTGCCGAGCAGGTCACGTATCGGCTTGCCCGCCACATCGCGCTGGCGGCGGTCCGCCGCCGTGCTCGCACCGCAGGAGCTGGCCGATGACTGTCACACTGCTCGCCACGCCGCTGCTCCGAGCGGCCGAGACGATGGCCTCCTGCATCACCGACACCCTGCTCCAGCCGCCCGCGCAGCCCACCGGTGTCGACTACGGGCCGCGGAGCACGCGTTGGTACGGCCAATCGCTGTCCAAAGGGGCCGCCGGCGTGGCGATCCTGCACGGGGTGCGCGCTCAGACGGAGCACGGGGGGTGGGAGCCGGTCCGCGCCTGGCTGCGCCGCGCGAGCGCGGAAACGCTGAACAACGGCACCGGAGCGGGCCTGTGGTTCGGCGCACCTGCTGTCACCCACGCATTGACCACGGCCATGCCGCACGCCCAACCGGCTGACCTGGACGCCCTGGATCACGCCGTCGCGGACCTGGCCGAGCGTCGGTTGGCCGCTGCCGAGGCACGCCTCGCGGCCGGCGCCCGGCCTGCGCTGTCGGAGTTCGACCTCGTCCGCGGGCTGACCGGCCTGGGCGCCCACCTGGTACGCCGTTTCCCGGACGGTGACCTGCTGCGCCGAGTGCTGGCGTACCTGGTGCGGCTCACCGAGCCGGTCGACGCCGACGACGCCGCCGGCCGGCTCGCGCCCGGTTGGTGGAGCGCGGACCCACCCGACGACGGAACGGAGCGGGGCGGACAGGCCAACGTCGGCATGGCGCACGGCATCACCGGCCCTCTGGCCCTGCTGGCGCTGGCCCTGCGTCAGGACATTCGGGTGCCGGGACAGACCGAGGCGATCGGCCGGATCTGCTCGTGGCTGGACAGGTGGCAGCAGACGAGCCCGGCCGGCCCGTGGTGGCCGGAGAAGATCACCATGGCGGAGTTGCAGGCCGGGCAGCTCGCCGTGAGCGAACCGGCGCGGCCGTCCTGGTGCTACGGCACTCCGGGGATCGCCCGCGCCGGGCAGCTCGCCGGGATCGCCCTCGGCGACCCCGGCCGGCAGAAGGCGGCAGAAGACGCGCTGTTCCGCTGCCTGACCGATCCCGTCCAGCTCGGCCGGATCATCGATCCATCGTTGTGTCATGGCTGGGCGGGGGTTGCCGCCACGCTCTGGTACGCCGCCGCTGACGCCCGCGATACCCGCCTGCCCGCCACCGTGCCCTACCTGATGCGCCTGCTGGTCCAGCACGCCACCAACGCGACTCCCGCGCCATCCGGTTTGATCTCTGGCCCGGCCGGCATCGCCCTCGCCCTGCACACCTTCGCGACCGGCACCGATATCCATTGGTCCACGAGCCTGCTGATCACCTAGGTCGTGTTTCGTAGGGCGCGGAGCCATTGGTTGATGGCGGCGATGGTGAGGGTGGCTTCATAGCGCACGGCGAGTTTGTCGTAGCGGGTGG
>NZ_VISU01000036.1:0-38501 GCF_007827625.1 Micromonospora sp. CNZ297
TGGTCGATTGCTGTCTTACCGGGAGCCTCGTCCTACCTGGACACCGGCCTCCCACACCGCCCGTGACCTGCGCCGTCACGATGAAAATGGCTCAAGGGATGGCAAATTAGTTGGCCACGGTTGGAGACCGACCTCGATCTCATGTCGATCGGCTGCGCCCGTCCTCTCGATGACGCCTATCGAATAGCTCACCAGGATCTGGTGAGCTGGGTCGGATCCTTGGCGGGGCTGGAGATGCTGGACGCTCATCAGCTCGTCTCGCAGGCAGGGCGGTCGGCCCTCGGCAACGTGCTCCCCCATCCTACTACCGCCTACGACGACGCACACGATCGGCTCAAGCGGACCGCCGCCTCGGCGGGATAGCGGTCGTCGATCCCTCCACGCACCGGGGCGTGCTTGCTGGTCGATGAGAGTGCTGTTCGTCGTCGCGAGGCGCCGTCAGACAAGCTGATGGGTGCCTCGACCAGCGCGGCTGGAAAACGGGGCTCTCCATCGCGAACGTCGAGTAGGTGCCGAGGATAACCTCGAAGAGGCGGTCGGCCTGTTCGGCACTCATGCGACGGCGATGCCACCAGAGCGTGAGGTGCATGCGCAGCGGTTCCCCGGCGAGGGGAACGACTGCGACTCCCGGACCGCCATGGGAGGTCGGCTCCACCAGCTGAACGGCGCGTCCGGAGCCGACGAGCTGCCGCCCGCCGCCGCTGGGCACGTCGAACTGGATTCGCGGGGTGAAGCCTGCCTTGCGGGCCGCCTGCCAGAAGGCGGACAGGGAACCGTCCTCTCCGCCGGGCGGCCTGATCCATGCCTCTTCTTTGAGCCCTTCCAGGGGGATCTCCCGAAGACCCGCCGCCCGGTGGGCGCTGGAGACAGCGACGTACACCGGGATTGCCGACGCGAGCACCCGCTCACCTAGTTCCTGCGGGAGTGGAATCTGATGGGACTCCGCAATCGCCAGCACCGCCACATCGAGGTCGCCGTGCACCAGTCGCTGGGCGAGCCTCAGGCTGGACGGCTCGACGCACATGGAGAAGGAGATATCCGGGAAGCTCGTCTCCAGACAATGGAACAGAGACGAGACGCACTCCATGTGCACCGATCCAAATCGGATCGTGCCCGCCGGGCCGGCGATATTTCCCCTCAACGCGTCCATTTCGGCGACCAATAGGCGGGCTCGTTGGAGGAACTGCTCTCCGAAGGTGGTGGATCGAGCGCCACCGCGCCCGCGCTGGAATATCTGATGACCGACCATCCGTTCGACACGCTGAAGCAGGGTCGTGACGGAGGGCTGCGAGATCCCCAGTCTGGATGCTGCTTTCGAGATGCTTCCGGTATCGGCGATCGCGCAAACGACTCTGAGATGCCGGATTTCCAGATCCATGCGTGCACCCTATCCATCCGGGTTCAGGCCGGGTAGTCGCTACTCCCCCGTCCTCGCGCGAGGGCATGTCGTCAAGAAAGCGTCGCAGTCTCGGTGGCAATGGCGGGCGGAAGCTTCGCGAGCATTCATGAACCGTCATTGGGCTCGGGGTGGTGACCCGGCGGCTACGGCTCACTGGGGAGAGGCCAGCGGGACGGCCCCGCTGCCCGAGATATCCGTCGTGGCGTCGCGGCCTTCACCGCGAGGACCGGGCAGGAGACCCGGAGCAGGATCTCCTGTGCGGTCGAGCCCAGGATCAGCTTGCCGATCGGGCTTCGATGCCGGATTCCGATGACTACCAACGACACGTCCTGCGCCTCGGCGAGATCGGCTATCTCCTCGGCGGCGTCCCGACCCTGCATGAGCTGCCTGATCGCGAACGGTACCCCGGACGCGTTCAGCTCGCGGGTCACCGCGTCCAGGTCGGGCTGCTGAGCGAAGCAGGGATCAACGTAGGCATCTCCCCGCGAGGTGTTCACCACGAGCACCGGCTCGTCGCGGAATCGCGCTTGTCCGATCGCGGCCTGCAGGGCTGCCATTCCCATCGGGGATGGAACGTATCCCACCAGAACGGTCACCCTGTCACCATTCTTGCACGCCGGCGGAGGACGAACCGCCGGACCAACGGCCAGAAGAGCACCACCAGCACGGTGGTGTAGATCAAACCCGACACCCAGCCACCCAGCAGCCCGTGCCACTCTCCACCGGACAGCTGCAACGCCCGGCGGCCCTGCAGTTCGGCGCGCGGAGCCAGAATCACCCCGACGATCAGCGGCAGGATCGGCAGCCCGAACCGGCGCAGGCCGAAGCCGAGCAGGCCGAGTACGAGCAGCAGGAAAAGGTCGAACGGCTGTGCGTTGACGGCGTACGCGCCCATCGACGCGAAGAAGAGGATGCCGGCGTAGAGATACGGTCGAGGAATCCGGAGCAGCCGCGCCCAGGCGGGCGCGAGCGGGAGATTCAGCACCAGCAACAGCAGGTTCCCGACGAAGAGGCTGGCGATGAGCGTCCAGACCAGACCCGACTCCCGCTCGAAGAGCAGCGGGCCGGGTTGGATGCCGTACTGCTCGAAGGCGGCCAGCATCACCGCGGCGGTGGCGTTGGTGGGCAGGCCGATGGCGAGCATCGGTACCAGCGTGCCGGCGGCGGACGCGTTGTTGGCCGCCTCGGGGCCGGCGACGCCTTCGATCGCTCCCCGGCCGAACTCGTCCCGGTGCTTGGACAACTTCTTCTCGGTGGCATACGACAGGAACGTGGGTATCTCAGCGCCGCCCGCGGGTAGCGCCCCGAACGGGAATCCGTAAGCGGTGCCGCGCAGCCAGGGCTTCCAAGACCGGCGCCAGTCGTCGCGGCCCATCCACGGCCGGCCGACCGGGATCACCTCGGCCGGACGGCGTCGGAGGTGCGCGGCGATCCAGAGCGCTTCGCCCACGGCGAAGATCCCGACAGCCACCACAACCACGTCGATGCCGTCTGCGAGCTGCGGCACGCCGAAGGTGAGCCGTTGTTGACCGGTCACCCTGTCGATCCCCACCACTCCGATGACCAGGCCGATCAGCAACGAGGCGAAACCGCGTACCCGGGAGGCGCCCAGCACCGAGGTGACGGCGACGAACGACAGCAGCATCAGGGCGAAGTAGTCCGGCGCGCCGAGGCTGACCGCGAACCGGACCACCGGCGGGGTGATGACCACCAGCAGCAGGGTGGCGATGGTTCCGGCGACGAACGACCCGATCGCGGCGGTGGCCAGCGCCTGCGCTGCCCGGCCGGCCTTGGCCATCTTGTTGCCCTCGATCGCGGTCACCACCGACGAGGACTCACCGGGAGTGTTGAGCAGGATCGACGTGGTCGATCCGCCGTACATTCCGCCGTAGAAGATGCCGGCGAACATGATGAAGGCCTGCGTGGGCTCCATGCCGTACGTCACAGGCAGCAGCAGCGCCACTGTCATCGCGGGGCCGATGCCCGGTAGTACACCGACCGCGGTGCCGATGGTGACACCGAGAAGCGCGATGAGCAGGTTCATCGGCGTCGCCACGTGGGCGAACCCGTCGAGAAGCGAATGGAGGTTCTGCATCTACAGGACTCCTCGCAGCACGCCAGCGGGCAGGTTGATGCCAAGCCCGATGGCGAATGTGTAGAACGTGATGAGCGAGAGCCCCACGGCGATCAGCAGGTTCCGGACGTGGTCGCGGCTGCCGAGCGCGAACGCCGTACCCCAGAAGAGCAACGCGCCACTGATCACCCAGCCGAGCGGCTCGATCAACACTGCGTTGGTCAGGAACGCCGCGACGAGAAGCAGGACGGTGCGCCAGTCGACAGGAGTGGCCAGGTCGACGTCCTCGCCAGCCTCCGGCTCACCGACGCCGCCACGAGCCACATCAACGGCGTAGACCACCGCGACGACCATGAGCAGCGTTCCGAGCAGGATCGGCACCGGCCGTGGGCCGAGCGGGTCGGTGCTGCTCACCGCCTGACCGATCTGGGTCGCGTCGACGACAACCATGACCCCGACCAGCGCCAGGAAGACGCAGACGACGTACTGTGCGCGGTCCGGCTTCGACGCATCCGCTGCGGAACGCGGAGCGTCGTCCGCTCGTACCGCGTCCGACGGCTCGGGCGCGGGCTGGATCGGGATGTCAGACAACGCCGGGAACCGAGACGGCGAACCGCCGTCCCGATCCGATCGGCTCGGCCGGCCGGTCATGCCAGGCCGAGCTGCTTGAGCAGGTCAGCCACCGACTTGTCCTGCTGGGTGAGGAAGGCGGCGAACTGATCGCCTGTGACGAACGCGTCAGTCCAGCCCCGCTTGGTGAGCTCGGTCTTCCACTCGGCGGAGTCGTGCATCCTGGTCAACGCATCGATCCACAGCTTCTTGTCAGCGTCGCTGATGCCGGGCGGTGCGACGATGCCCCGCCAGTTGGTGAAGACGAGGTCGATACCTGCGGACTTCAGCGTCGGTACCTCCGGAAGCGCGTCGACCGGCGCTTCGCTGGTCACCGCGAGAACCCGGAGCTGCCCGGCCTCGACCTGATCGAGGAACTCCCCGAACCCACTTGCGCCGAAGGCCACCTTGCCTCCGAGCAAGGCTGGCAGTAGCTCGCCTCCGCCGTCGTACGAGATGTAGTTGACCTGTCGCGGGTCGATGCCGATGGTCTTGGCCAATTGCATCGGCAGCAGGTGGTCGGGGCCTCCGGGAGACGAGCCGCCGCCGACAGCGAGGCCCTCCGGGTTGGCCTTCCAGGCCGTGACCAAGTCGTTGATCGTCCGGTACGGCGAGTCCTTCGGCACGACGACCGCGCCTGCTTCCTCGATCATTTTGGCCAGCGGGGTGGTATCGGTCAGAGTGGCCGACGACTTCGAGGTGTACGAGGCGCCGACCACCCCCAGCCCCATCTGCATCGCAAGCTTGCCGTTGCCCTTCTCGTTCACGATGCGCTGCAGTCCGACCGTGCCGCCCGCTCCGGGCAGGTTGAACACCTGCACGCCAGCGGCGATCTTGGCATCCTCCATCACCTTCGCCGCCGTGCGGGCCGTGGTGTCGTATCCACCACCGGGGCTGTTCGGCACCATGATGCGTAGACCGGTGATCGGCTTGCCGTCGCCGCCCACGCCCGCCTCGCCCTCTTCTGCCGTGGCGCCGCAGCCCACCAGGGCAAGCGCCATGGTTACGGAGACGCCCACGAGTAGCGCATTTCTTCTGGTTGCCATCATGTTTCTCTTCCGTTTCGATTCAGACCGGCGGCAAGATGATGACCCCGACGCAGGGTCCCCGTCTGCCTTGTGTCACCAGCGGAAGTTGAGGTCGTTGTGGTCGCGGTCATGCCTCGGCGTCGTACGCTCGCCGGGCAGTTGCTCGCTCTCCAACTCGCGATCATCGTCGTGGTGCTCGCAGCGGTGGCGGCCGTGTCGCTGGCGCAGTCGGCGGCCACCTTCAACCGGGTCGAAGGCCGCCGTGTTGCTGCCCTCGGCGAACAACTCGCCGGGAACCCGCTGCTACGGGACCGCCTCGACCGGCCGGCGCCCGGGGAGACGATCGCGTCCCTGGTGCAGAACCTGCCGGTTCAGGCAAACGTGACCACCGTCAGCGTCGCCGATGACAGCGGACAGATAGTCACCTCCACCAACCCAACGCTTGTCGGCAGCCTCATGGTGCTCGGTGATCCGAGGGTCGCCGGCGGTCGGAGCTGGTTCGGTGAGCTGGCGGTGGGCGGGGCACGCGAGCTGGTGGCGCAGGTGCCGGTCCTGGGCGACCGCAAGAAGGAGAACCTCGGGCGGCATCTGGGCGTGGTGATGGTCGGCGAGGCACTTCCGTCCTGGTGGCAACGGCTGGTCGGCGCTTCGTCCTACCTCTTCACCTACCTCGGCATAGCCAGCGCCCTCGGAGTGCTCGGATCATGGCTGCTGGCCCGGCGCATCAAGCGGCAGACCCTCGGCCTCGAACCGCGGGAGATCGCCGGTCTGGCAGAGCACCGGGAAGCGCTGCTGCACGGCCTAGCCGAAGGGGTCATCGCGCTCGATCCGCAACACCGGGTCACGCTGGTCAACTCTGTCGGCCGCCGATTGCTCGACCTGCCCGAACATTGCCTCGGCCGCAGCCTGTCGGAGCTACGGATCGAGGGCCGGCTACGCGACGTACTCACGGGGGCGGGCAGCGCGCGGGAGACGCGGGACCAGGTCGTGGTGCGGGGCGGCCGGGTGCTCGTGATGAGCCGGATGAGGGTGAACAAGGACGGCCGGCGGCTCGGCTCGGTCACCACACTGCGGGACCGGACCGAGCTGGCCCGCCTGGAGCAGGAGATCGGTTCCTTTCGCAGTACCACTGAGTCGCTGCGCGCACAGACACACGAGTTCGCGAATCAGCTGCACACCATCTCCGGGCTGATCCAGATCGGTGAGCACGAGGAGGTGGTCCGGTATGTCGAGGCGCTCAGCCGGCATCGCGCCTCCCTGGACCTCGCGGTGACGAGCCGGATCCACGACACTGCGGTGGCAGCTCTGCTCACGGCCAAATCGGCGGTCGCCGCCGAGCGCCGCGTGGAACTGCGGATCTCTGAGCGGACCAGGTTGGGCCGGCTGGACATGGCGGTATCAGCCGATGTGGGTACGGTGTTGGGCAACCTCGTGGACAACGCCGTCGAAGCCGTCGCAGGAGGCCGGAATGTCTCCCCCGCGGACTCGGGCGCCTGCCCGGACATCAACGGCAGGCCGGGCGCCGGAAACCAGTGGGTAGAAGTCGAGTTGCGTCAGGATTCCGCATCGATCGAAATCGTCGTCCGCGACTCGGGGCCGGGGATCGCTCCCCGACTGGCGCAGGAAGTGTTCGCCCACGGTTTCACGACGAAAGCGGCAGAGGGCGGTGAACGGGGTATCGGCCTCGCGCTCACCCGCATGGTCTGTCACCGCCGCGGTGGTGAGGTCGCAGTGACGAACACCGAGGAGGGCGCGATGTTCACCGCGCGAATGTCGGTAGCGCCGCTGGAGGCAGGGCCGTGATCGACGTGCTGATCGTTGATGATGACTTCAGGGTGGCCCGGATCCATCGCGGTTTCGTCGAACGGCTCGAAGACTTCCGGGTCGTGGCAACCGCGAGCACCGGGGAAGAGGCAATCGCCGCGGTGGAGCAGTTGCGCCCAGACCTGGTGCTGCTCGACTTGCACCTTCCGGACATGTTCGGCCTCGACGTGGTCGCCAGGCTGCACACCGCCGGGCATGACTGCGATGTCCTCGTTATCAGCGCTGCCCGGGAGAGCGACAATGTACGCCGGGCGGTGCGGTACGGCGCGGTCAACTACCTTCTCAAACCATTCAGCTTCGAGGAACTGCGGGGCAGGCTCGAGCAGTATGCCGCGCGGCGCAGCACTCTCTCGAAGAGCATGGTCTGCGACCAGGGGGATATCGACCGGGCGCTCACGTCGAGCAGCCCGATCACCGGCTCGTCCGCTCTCCCCCGCGGCCTCAGCCCAGAGACTGCCGGACTGGTGGAGGAGATCCTCCGGAAGCAAGCGGGAACCCTCTCCGCCGCCGAGTGTGCGCATCAGATCGGCATCTCCCGAGTCAGTGCCCGCCGTTACCTCGAACACTTCGCCGTAGTCGGCCGGGCCGCAGTAACACTCAGGTACGGAAACACCGGACGGCCGGAACGCCGTTACCGCTGGACGGTCCGTTCTGGATCTTGAAAGGTCAACTCGTTCATTGCAACTCGGCCTGTCAGCGTGGTCGTCACCGTTAATCACCGCGGGCCCGGGTGATGGGGCATTTCGATGAGGTGGGTTGTCCGCGCGGTGGGCGAGTGTGAGGCGGTACGGCGGCAGGCGGTTGGCGTGCTTCGCCGCCGGGGGGTCGGTTCCGGAGATCACGGCCGTGCTGCGACCCGCCTGTGGTGCAGCAGGGCGACCTCGGTCAGCTGGGCTCCGACGTCGGTGACCAGCAGGCTGCCGGCTGCTCCCGAGCCGATCGCGGCGGCGCGCACGGTGTCGATGAACACCAGGCGGGAGGGTGCGAGGACCGTCTCGACGACGCGGCGCATCACGGTCTGGTCGTGTTCGCCGGCTAGGACCGGGCGGCAGGCCGCGACGACACCGCCGGAGGCACCGGTTCGCTGAAAAGGCGGATCAAGTGGGACAGCAGGATCACGCAGCCGTCGGCGTCGACGATACAGCCGCGCCGGATCAGAGAACCGGCGGAGGTAGACGCGTCCCCGCACGGCGCGCTGATGGTGCCGCGGTGCGCCGCCCAGACGCCGATCGAGCTGCTGCCGAGGCCAATCGCGACCGCGGTCTGCGGGGCAGAGCGACACATACCGGCAGCGCGCTGGTCGGACGAGAGGACGTTCGCGGGCACGGTTACACCGATCACTTCCATTGATACAAGCGTTTACCGAATCCCGTCGTCGCCGCTGAACAGCTCAGTGAAAGCGGTCGGATCCGGCGCAACTTCGTCGCGCTCGTTGCCGATGCCCGGCAACCGGCCCGCGGTCACTGGCTGCGGTGCGGGCCGGATGACCGAGACCTCGGTCGACCGCTTGAGTGCTGTCGTGGCCCTTCCTGTTCTGGACGGCTATGGTGGCCGACATGGATGACGGGCGCGGCTTCGGGGGCGTCGGCCGGCGAGTTGCGGTGCCGACGTTGCTCGTCTGGGCTGTGCTGGTGTTGGTCGTGTCCACCGCCCGGGACATCGGGTTGTGCATCGTCTTCCGGCTGACCCGCTGTGCGGTCCCGGGCTGTGTACCGGCGTGGTCGGCGGACCGGGCCCCGCCGACGTGGACGCTCACCGCCTGAAGCCGCCCGTTGCGCGGCGTCGGACACGACGCTGCCCCTTGGCTGGGAGCACCATGCCACCCTTCATTCATGACTTTCGCTTCTGCATGCCCATTGACCTGCCGGCGACGTCGCTTCCCTTCGTTAGCCCTCGACACCTGGTCCCCGACGTACCCGGGTGGACGACATGCTGACCGCCGGCGCCTACGCTCGTCCGGGCGTACAGTCGTGCCTTGCCCTTGACCTCGGAACGTCCACCGTCCGGCTGTGGACGCCGCAGGCTGGAACGGTGATCACTGAACCGACGGTGCTCTGCCGCCCCAGCACCGACCGGCACGTGGCCGGACGAGCCGCGCTGACCGCTCAGACCCGCGGTGTGACCGCCACGTGGCCGGTGCGCAACGGCGTGGTGCGCGACTTCTTCGCCTGCGTGCACCTGCTCCGGTTGCTGACCGCCGATCTCCGCCTACCTTCCGACACCGCCTATCCCGTACTGGTCGGTGTGCCGGCGACCGCGACCCTGCGCCAGCGCAACGTGCTTGTCGCCGCGGTCCGCCGTGCCGTCGGTGGACGGGTCAATGCAGTGGAGGAGCCACTCGCGGCTGCTCTGGCCTGCCGTCCTGACCCGGGCGGTGACGTGGTCGTGGTGGACATCGGATCCGGACGTACCGAAGTGGCACGCATCTGTGACCGCAGCATCGTCGCGGCGGAGCGTGTCGATGACGCCGGATCCGTCGACCGGATCCCGGCGATCGCCGACTGTGTGCGCCGTCTCGACCGTCCGCGGGGTGGTCAGCGGCGGCTGCTGCTCACCGGTGGTGGTGCGACCGCCGCCGGAGCCGCCGCGAGGTTGGCCGCGCTGACCGGCCGCTCCATCACGATGCCCGCCGAACCGCCGCTGGCCACGCTCACCGGCCTGCGCCGGCTACTCACGAACTGACGTGGGCCGGTCCCGCATCCGTATCCACTTCCCGGCCGCGGTTGCGGTCGTCTTCTTCCGGAGTTTGTCATGGACGTCGAATTCACACCGCTGCCGGGCATCGGAGAGTGCCACGCATTCACCACCGTCACCGGTCATCGGGTCGGCGTTGTCACCCACTACGCCGGCGGTCGACGCGAGCTGATCCACGGCGTCAGCGACG
Organism: Micromonospora sp. CNZ297; assembly: GCF_007827625.1. Classification (NCBI taxonomy): domain Bacteria; kingdom Bacillati; phylum Actinomycetota; class Actinomycetes; order Micromonosporales; family Micromonosporaceae; genus Micromonospora; species Micromonospora sp. CNZ297. The sequence continues at coordinate 9,819 of NZ_VISU01000036.1, forward strand.
ATCCCGATGCCACCTGCAGCCTGACCCTCTCGCGTAGCGAGGCGATCGCGTTGGCGGGACTGCTGGGCATCCTGGACGTCATCGACGTGGATGTCACAACCACTCGGCAGCCCCGCCATCCGGCTGCCGGGTGACGGGGCTGAGTGCTGCCATGATCAGCGGCCGCGCCGGCGACGAGGCCGGCGCGGCCGCTGCCGCGGCATTCCGTCAGCCCTTGTGTTTCTGCTGGAAGGGGACGCAGAACCGGGTATGCGGTAGCACTTCGAGCCGTTCGGCGGGGATGAGGCCGCCGCATTTCTCGCAGCGGCCGTAGCTGCCCTCGGCGATGCGTCGCAGCGCACCGGTGATCTGTTCGAGGTTGTGCCGGGTGGCCGTCACCAGTGCCGCCCGGTTGTGTGCTTCGCCGGGGTCGCCGGTGTCGGCCGAGATCTCCGTCAGTTCCTTGAGCCGGTCGTCTGGGCGGCGAAGTCCTCGCTCAGCGACGCACGGAGGCCGGCGAGCCAGCCCTGATCGGATACTTCGATGTCGACGCTCATGTACCGCTTTTTGGTCGGGAGGCCGAAAGTGCTTCGGGAAGCAAGAGGGCGGAAGCTCGAACGGCTTCGCCCTGGCGATCGGTGGGTGTCGTGAACTACCTCGCTCGCCGTGGGTCTCGACCCGACGGCTGCGGGCTGCGTTGCCCAGTCGCCGTCCTGCTCGAGGAGCAACCGTCGGAAACTGCGGCGATCGGCCGCGGGGCCGTGAGATGGACAGCTTTGAACGCCGCCAACGCAGTGACGGTGTGCGAGCGAGAGCTCGCCACCAGCATCGGACCACCTTGAATTGATCGTTCCGGACGTTCGGCAGGGGCTTCGGCAGCGCTGACGCACCCGCTAGCGCAGCGGGTCGAACGGCGCCAGCTCCGCGGGCACCTCACCCTTGAGCACCGCTTGGGCCACCAACTGTCCGGTGATCGGCCCCAGGACGATGCCCCACATGCCATGGCCACCGGCGACGAACACCCGCGGCGCGGCGGTCGCGCCGATCAACGGCAGGCCGTCAGGAGTGCACGGCCGGGAACCGACCCACTCGTCGCGACGGTCATCAAGGTTCACCCCGTTGAGCAACGGCCGCACCGCGTCGACGACGGCGGTGATGCGTCGCGGGTCCAACTCGTCGGCGGGCCGGCGGAACTCCATCATCCCGGCTACCCGCAACCGGCTGCCCAACGGAGTACAGGCGACCCGCTGCGCCGGGAAGTACAGCGGGCCGGCGGGCATCCGTTCGACAGGCACGCTGAAGCTGTAGCCGCGCCCGGCCTGCACCGGGCGACGTACGCCGAAGCGTGCCGCCAGCTCACCGAAGGCCGCTCCGGTGGCGATGACCACAGCGTCATGGCGGCGCTGCTGCCCGAATGGGCCGGTGACGCGGACGTCCGTGGTTGCCGGCTGCAGACCGGTCACCTCGCTGTTGTCGAGGATGCGGCCGCCGCGGGCCCGGACCGCATCCGCCAGCGACGGGATGAACTCGGAAGGGTTCAGGTACCGCTGCCCGAAAATCTGGACGGCGGCACCGACCCGGTCGCTCAGAACGGGCTCCATCGATCGGACCACCTGTCCGGTCACCGGGCGGAAGGTGACGTCCTGACCGGCGTCGCCCATCTGTTCCAGCTCGTCCAGCAGCCCACGGCTGTCACGCTCGCGGGCAAAGCAGGCCAGGAAGGGTTCCGCCGGCGTCGTCACGGCGCTCACACCGCCGGCCGCGAGGGCATCGAAGGCATCCAGGCAGCGCTCGTTGAGGGGGACGTAGGCGGCCATGCCCCGTCGCCACCGCCGGGCGGTGCTGTAGAACACGAACGACAGCAGGAAACGCCACAGGTCACGGTCGGCCCGCAGCGGCAGGTACACCGGGGATCGGGCGCTGAGCACCGCGCGTAGACCGTAACGCAGCACCGCAGGTTCCGGCAGTGGGGCGGTCAGCCCCGGGGTCAGCCAGCCGGCGTTGCCCCACGACGAGCCGGCGCCAGCGTGATGACGCTCGTAGACCGTCACCCGTGCGCCGGCTTCCTGCAGGAACCAGGCCGTGGACAAGCCGACCATGCCCGCTCCGATCACCGCGACGTCACACGGTGAGCCGCGCACGAACGCGGGAGTGCCTGTCACGCCGAGCTCGTCAGACATACCACTCCTCTGCTGCGCTGTGCCGTCTCGACAGCCGTTGGGTAGCTGGGCGCGCCATCCGGGCCTGCTTTCCGGCCATGATCGCCTGGTCACCGCATACCGGGCCAGGGCTGTGGCCGGTCAGCTGATGCGTCACACCTTGCCGACGCTCGGAAACCATCAGGCGACGGCAGCGCGACGGCAATCTCGCCCAGCCCGGGCCCGTTGTCGCTGACCTGGCAGGTCAGCACGTCGTGGTGCTGCCACAGACGCACCTCGCCGCCGCCCCCGCCCAGACCACGCACTCCATCAACATTGGTCGATAGCTGCGGGCCTGGTCGAACAAGCGGCCGTCACCGGCGAATCATCGGGGTTAGGAGTTCTAAAAGCTGGCCGGCCGACCGGTCATGGCAGACGGCGCCTACCGCGGCAATCCTGAGGTAATCATCCCGTACCGCAAGCCCGCTGACGGCAGTGATCTGCCCGAGTGGAAGGCGGACCTGAACAAGCAGGATCGCTCGGTCCGAGCGCAGGTCGAACACGCCCTGGCCCGCATGAAATGCTTCAAGATCCTGCGCGACTACCGCCGCGCCGCCCACACATTGGCCGACACCGCATCCGGCATCGCCCACCTCCACAACATCATCCTGGCCGGCTGATCCAGGAACCGTTGCGCGGCAACGCCATCACCGAGTTACGAGACATCCTTAGACGCACTCACATGTCGCAACGGGGCACCCTGCGATTAGCAGGTCGACTCGGGCAGCGGGCTTCGAGCGCCGGGTCACATCACGACGCGGACACCAGGCCAGCGTTCGGTGGGGCGGTGGCGGGCGAGTCGCCGCCGGGAGATCTCCGCGCTGGCCCTGGCCGGGTTGCGCCGCCACACCCCATCGAGCAGATCGTCGGGGCCGTGGGGCGCGCATACCGTGATCTGGTCATGCGCGTCGAGGCGTACGGCCACGGCGGTGGCGTACTCGGGCCAGGTGGCAATGGCATCGGCGACGGTCCGCAACGGCGCCACCGGACCTCCGCCGAACTTGGCCGGGTACCAGGTGTGCACCGCGGCCTGGTTTTTGCCTCCCACGGCGGATTCGGCTAGCGCGGATGATCACGGGCGACCTCCTCGCCACCCGAGCCCCGGGCGGCGGCGCCGCGTGCCGCGGCCGCCGGGGGACTTCGGCCGGTCGCGATGTACGCCCGGCGATCGGCCGTCTCGTGACACGCTGCCGTGGGGACGACCCGGACGGGAGCGGAAGTAATGACCATCGGTATCGCGGTGAACGGCAGCTGATGGGCCGAGCGGTGATCATGCTGGCCGCGGTGGCGGCGGCCGTGCTGGTGGACGTGCTCAGCGGCGTACTCGTCAACCGGATCGCCCATGGTCGCTACAAATGGCTGCTGGCGCCGCTGCGCCAGGCCTGCCGCCGCCCGACGACCGCCGTTCTGCTACTCGCTGGCCTCTACGCCGCGCTGCCGGGAGGGCCGGGCCGGTGGCTGCGCGAGGGCCGGCACGCCATCCTGTTGCTGCTGATCGGCAGCGTCGCCTTGCTGGTGGTCAGGGCGCTGCACGTCGCCGAGATCGTGGCGTTCAGCCGGCTGCCGGCCGGGGTGATGGCCGACCGTCGGATCCGCCGCACCCGCACCCAGATCCGGCCGGTGCGACGGTTGACCTCGACGGCGGTCACGATCGTCGCGATCGGTCTGATCATGACCACCTTCGAGCCGATACGCCTGTTCGGCATCTCGGTGCTCACCTCGGCCGGTGTGATCGGCGCCGTGATCGGCCTGTCCGCCCGGACCGCGCTGGGCAACGCCTTCGCCGGCATCCAGGTCGCCTTCGCGGACGGCCTCTACATCGGTGACGTGCTCGTCATCGACGGCGAGTGGGGTCGCGTCGAGGAGGTGAAACTGACTAACGTGGTGATCCGGCTCTGGGACGACCGCCGGCTCATCCTGCCCACGACCTACTTCACCGAGCGCCCGTTCCAGAACTGGACGCGACACGAGACCCGGGTGGTCGGCAAGGTCCAGATCCACGTCGACCACACCGCCAACCTGGACGACCTGCGCGTCGAGGCGCAGCGCCTGATCGAGGCGTCGCCGCTGTGGGACCGGCATCAGTGGGTGCTTCAGATGGTCGATGCCAACCCGCAGACCGTCGTCATCCAGATCCAGGCGTCCGCCGCCGACGGGCCGAGCGCCTGGGACCTCCGCTGCGACCTGCGCGAGGCGATGGTTCGCTACCTGCGGGAGAAGCACCCGCAGTGGCTGCCCCGCACCCGCAGCGAGTACAAGCCCTGATTCCGCGCCCGGGATGCGGCATTCGCGTTGCCGACCAGCAGCCGGGCCGTTAGACCACCATAGGGCTGACACGCAACGAAGGTGGGGAACCCGATGCTGGTTGACCTGCTCGCCCAGGACGCCGCCCCGGGAGACCTCATGGCGGCGCGGGTGCAGATGGCCCTGTCCCTGGGCTGGCACATCGTGATCGCCTCGTTCGGCGTCGGCATGCCGGCGGTCACCGTCTTCGCCGAGTGGCGCGGTCTGCGCACCGGGGACCCGACCTTCACCCGGCTGGCGCACCGCTGGGCCAAGGCGATGGGCGTGCTGTTCGCGGTCGGCGCGGTGTCGGGGACCATCCTGTCGTTCGAGATGGGGCTGCTCTGGCCCGGCCTGATGGGCCGCTTCGGCGACGTGATCGGCCTGCCGTTCGCGATGGAGGGCATCGCGTTCTTCGTCGAGGCCATCTTCGTCGGGATCTACCTGTACGCCTGGGACCGGGTGCCACCCCGGGTGCACCTGCTCTCCGGACTGCCGGTCTGTGTCGCGGGCGTGGCGTCCGCGTTCTTCGTGGTGTCGGCAAACGCCTGGATGAACCAGCCCCGCGGCTTCGACCTGGTCTCCGGCGAGGTCACCGACGTCAGGCCGTGGCAGGCGATGTTCAACCCGGCGACGCCGCCGCAGACCCTGCACATGATCGTCGCGGCGTTCATGGTGACCGGCTTCGGCATCGCCAGCGTCTACGCGGTGGCCCTGCTGCGCGGCCGCCGGGACCGCTACCACCGGCTCGGCTTCGCCATCCCGTTCACCGTTGCTGCGGTGCTCTCCCCGGTGCAGGTCGTGGTCGGCGACTGGGCGGCGCACTTCGTCGCGGAGTACCAGCCCACCAAGCTCGCCGCGATGGAGGGGCTGGCCCGCACCGAGGCCGGCGCGCCGCTCTCGCTCGGCGGCGTCTACGTCGACGGGGAACTGCGGTACGCAGTCGAGGTGCCCAACGCCCTGTCGCTGCTGGCCAGGTGGGATCCGGACGCCGTGGTCATGGGCCTGGACCAGGTGCCCGACGATCAGGAGCCACCGGTGACGGTGGTCAAGTGGGCGTTCCAGCTGATGGTGGCCATCGGCTTCGGGCTGGTGGCGCTTTCCGCCTGGTGGGCGCTTGCGTGGTGGCGGCGTCGGGGTCCGCCGCGCTCGCCGTGGTTCCTGCGGGCCGCCGCCCTGTCCGGGGTCGCCGCCGCCGTCGCGGTCGAGGCCGGCTGGGTCGTCACCGAGGTCGGGCGGCAACCCTGGATCGTGTACGGCGTGCTGCGCACCGCCGAGGCGGTAAATCCGGCGCCGGGCCTGGCCACCGGCCTGGCCCTGGTCGCCGCCGTCTACGCGGTGCTCACCGTCGCCACCGTCGCGGTTCTGTGGCGGATGGCCTGCCACCGCGACGAGCCGGTCGCTCCGCAGGAGGGCGTACCCGAACCGGTGGACAGCGGCCGATGACCGTCGTCGACGTCCTGCTCGGGGTGCTGCTGGCCGGTCTGACGCTCTACACCCTGCTCGCCGGCGCGGACTTCGGCGCCGGGATCTGGGACCTCCTCGCCGGCGGGGCGCGCCGCGGCGCAGCCCGCCGGGAACTGATCGCGCACTCGATCGGCCCGGTGTGGGAGGCCAACCACGTCTGGCTGATCCTGGTGATCACCCTGTTCTGGACCACCTTTCCGCCCGCGTTCGCCGCGTTCGCCTCCACCCTTTACATCCCGCTGACCCTGGCCGCGCTGGGCATCATCGGTCGTGGCGCGGCCTTCGCCTTCCGCAAGGCCAGTCACACCCTCACCGAGCAACGCCTCTACGGCGCCACCTTCGCGCTCTCCTCGGTGGCCACCCCGTTCTTCCTCGGCTCGATCGTCGGCGCAGTCGCCTCCGGTCGCGTCCCACCCGGCATCACCGAGGGTGACATCTGGCGCAGCTGGCTCAATCCCACCTCCATCTACGGCGGACTGCTCGCGATCGGCGTGTGCGCGTACCTCGCCGCGGTCTACCTCATCCACGACGCGCGCCGCGCCGGTGCCGCCGACCTGGTGGCCCAGTTCCGCCGCCGCGCCCTGGTCACCGGCATAGCGGTGGGCGTCGGCGCGGCGGCCGGGCTGGCCGTCGTCGCCGCCGACGCGCCGGACCTTTTCGCCGATCTTCGGGGCCGGGCGCTCGCCCTGGTGCTGCTCTCGTTCGCCGCGGGGCTCGGGTCGCTGGTGCTGATCGCCACCGGCCGCTACCGGGCGGTGCGGGTGACCGCGGCCCTCGCGGTCGCGGCCGTCCTCTGGGCCTGGGGCGCCGCCCAGTACCCAGACCTGCTGCCGCCCGACCTGACCGTCACCGAGGCGGCCGGTGATCCCACCGTGCTCGCCACGGTGCTCGCCGTCCTCGCGGTCGGAGCGCTGCTGCTGGCGCCCTCCCTGCTCTGGCTGTTCGGCATCTTCCAGGGCTCCAAGCCGGCCGCCGGCAACCCACCGCCCCGGTGACGCTCACCCGGGCGGGCAGCCTGTGGGCGGCGCTGGCGGCGGCGGTGGCGCTGGGAGCCCTGCACCTTCTCGCGCCGGCCATCCGCCGGAGACTGCCGGTGCCCACCCACGCGGCGACGTCCCTCGGTGGCGGCATCGCCGCCGCGTACGTGTTCCTCTACCTGCTGCCGCGCCTCGCGGAGGGCAACCAGGCGGTGGCCCACGTCCTGGAGGAGGAGATCAGGCCCACCCCGGCCCGCGGATTCGTGCTGTTCCTCGTCGCGCTGGTCGGCTTCTTCACGTTCTACGCCCTGGAACGTGTCACCCACCGCTCGCAGCAGCGCCGGCAAGAGCCCACCCGGCTGGTCTTCGGGTTCCAGCTCGGCTTCTTCGCCCTGTACAGCGGCCTGATCACGTACACCCTGGCGACTAAGCTGGACGCGGGGCTCGGGCCGGCGGTGCTGTTCGCCGTCGCCATGGGGCTGCACGTGCTGGCCACCGACGGCGTCCTGGCCGAGCACTTCCCGGTCAGCCTCACCACCGGGTGGCGCCTCGTCCTGGTCGCCGGCGCCGCCGGCGGCTGGGTGACCGCGGTCGCCGTCCAGCCCACCGGCGTGCTGATGAACGTGCTCACCGCCTTCCTGGGTGGCGGAATCCTGCTCAACATTTTCGTCGACGAACTGGCCCCCGAAAGGCACTCCAGCTTCACCTGGTTCACCATCGGCCTGGCCGCCTACTCCGGCCTGCTCGCCTTCGCGACCTTCACCACCGACGTCGGCGCTGCCTGAGGACGATCACCGGCCGCCTCCAGACGGCCAGCCGGTGATGGCGGCCGGTTGTCAGCGACTGACCGTCACGTCGACCGGTCCGGCGCTCACGGTGCCGTCATTCAGTGGGGTGCAGCGGATGCCGCCCGTGCGGCGCAGCGCCTTCTACGCATTGGGGGCCGATGGCGACGTCCTTCAGGCACAGGGGGTTGGCCGGGCGGTTGTCCCGCAGGCTGACCGGCCTGCGCCGGCGTCGTCGTCAAGCCCTCCCAGCACGGCCGCGGTTTGGATGATCTGCTGCAACAACTCGCCGGGGTGGAGCCCCCGGGACACACCGCGACGGCTCGCCGAGCTGCTCGTCGGGTGTCACGTGCCAGCCGGTACGGCGGCGGGCCGGACCGAGAGGTCGAGCTCGCCGCCGACGACATTGACATCGATGGTGTCGCCCGGATTCGCCCCGTCATCGAGCAGCAGGGTCGACAGCCGGTCTTCCAACTCGCGCTGGATGCTGCGCCGCAGTGGCCGCGCCCCGTACTCGGGCTGGTAGCCCCGGTTGGCCAGCCACTGCGTGGCGTCCGGGCTGATCTCGAGGTTGATGTTCTGTGCGTGCAACCGACGGCGGGTGCGGTCCAGCAGCAGGCCGGTGATCTCAAGGAGCTGGTCCCGGTCCAGGCCGGTGAAGACGATGATCTCGTCGATCCGGTTGAGGAACTCCGGCCGGAACCGCTGCCCCAGCAGCCCCATCAGTTCCTCGCGCTGGTCGTTGACCGGACGCCCTGCCGCCTGCGCGGCCAGAATGCGGTCCGCGCCGATGTTGCTCGTCATGATCAGGATGGTGTTGCTGAAATCGACCGTGCGACCCTGCGCGTCGGTGAGGCGACCGTCGTCGAGCACCTGCAGCAGCGCGTTGAACACATCCGCATGCGCCTTCTCCACCTCGTCGAAGAGCAGCACCGAGTATGGCCGGCGCCGGACCGCCTCGGTGAGCTGACCGGCCTCCTCGTACCCGACGTAGCCCGGGGGCGCTCCGACCAGCCGGCTGACCGTGTGCTGCTCCTGGAACTCGCTCATGTCGAAGCGGATCATGCTGGACTCGTCGCCGAAGAGCGCCGCGGCGAGGGCTCTGGCCAGTTCAGTCTTGCCGACGCCGGTGGGGCCGAGGAAGAGGAACGACCCGTCGGGTCGCTGGGGGTCGCTCAGCCCGGAACGCGATCGGCGTACGGCGGCCGCCACAGCCCGTACGGCCTCGTGCTGGCCGACCACGCGCTCGTGCAGTTGCTCCTCGATGCGCCTCAGCCTCTGCTTCTCCACCTCCGTGAGCTGGGTGACGGGAACACCGGTACGGCGGCTGACCACCTCGGCGATGTCGCTCATATGCACCTCGGGCACCGGAGGCGTGCCCTCCTGCGCCGCCGCCAGGTCCCGCTCGGCCGCACCGATCTCGGCTTTCAGCGCACCCGCGCGTTGATAATCCTCGTTCGCCACCGCGCTGTCCTTCTCCCGGCGCAGCTGGGACAGCCGCTTCTCGATCTCCTTCTTGTCCGGAGCGGGTGTGCGGGAACGAAGCCGGACCCGGGCCCCCGCCTGGTCGAGCAGGTCGATGGCCTTGTCCGGCAGAAACCGGTCGGTGATGTAGCGGTGGGACAGTTCAGCGGCGGCGTCCAGCGCTTCGTCCGTGTAGCGCACCTGATGGTGCGCCTCGTACCGGTCACGTATGCCCTTGAGGATCGCGACGGTGTCCTCCACGCTCGGCTCCGACACCAGGATCGGCTGGAACCGGCGCTCCAGCGCAGGATCCTTCTCGATGTAGCGACGGTACTCGTTCAGTGTCGTCGCACCGACCACGTGCAGTTCGCCGCGGGCCAGGGCGGGCTTGAGCATGTTGCCGGCATCCATCGCCCCCTCGCCACCGCCGCCCGCGCCGACAACGGTGTGCAGTTCGTCGATGAAGAGGATCAGCCCGTCCTCGCCCGACGTCACCTCCTGGATCACGTTCTTCAGGCGCTCTTCGAACTCACCGCGGTACTTGGTGCCCGCCACCATCCCGGACAGGTCGAGTGCGACCACACGCCGGTTGGCCAGGGTTTCGGGCACCTCGTCGTTGACGATGCGCTGCGCGATGCCCTCGACGATCGCCGTCTTGCCGACGCCCGGCTCGCCGGTGAGCACCGGATTGTTCTTCGTACGCCGGGAGAGCACTTCGATCGTGTCGTCGATCTCGTCATCACGGCCGACGACCGGATCGAGCCGACCGGCCCGGGCGTCCTCGGTGAGGTCCCGCCCGTACTGGTCAAGGGTGGGGGTGCTGCTGGCTCCGCGCCCGTCGGCACCGCCCGCCGGCGGCGTGGGCCCGGTGACGGCCCCACCGAGCGCCCGCAACGCCCGGCCCGCGGTCGTCTCCGGGTTCGCGGCGATGCCGAGCAGGAGGTGTTCGGGGCCGATGTACGTCGCGCCGGACCGTCGCGACTCGCGGTGCGCGTCGAGCAGGGCGCGCTTCGCCGCCGGCGCGAGCGGAGGCGTGTCCTCGCGTGGCCTGCCCTTGGGGACGGCCGACTCTATCTGGCGGGCCAGGTCGTCGGGGTCGGCGCCGCTCGCGCCGAGCATCCGGCGGGTGGGGTCGGCCTGGGCGGCGGCCCACAGCAGGTGCTCGACATTGAGGTACGGGCTGCCCCACTCCGTAGCCTGCTCGGCTGCCCGTTGCAGCAGTTGCCGCGACTCGGTGGAGAGCAGCCGGGACAGGTCGACCCGCTCCACCGGACGTCCCGCGAACGGGTCTCCGCCGAAGAACCGACTGATCAAGTCGTCCAAGGAGCCGCCGGGGATGCGGAACGCGTCGAGCGACATCTCATACCCTTTCTGCCGGTGGGGTGGGTCCTCGGCACAGGCCCACCTGAACGCTACGCACCTTTCGCCCACAGAGTTGGCCTTATGGGTTTCTGGGGAGGCCAGGGTTTGTACTCGCTGCGGGTGCAGGGCAGCCACTGAGGGTGGTTGTCGCGGAGGTCGCACCGGAGCGTCCCAGGGCTGGGCCCCGTCGGCGCCTGCGGCCTGCCCACCATCGGATCGGCGCCTTGACCGGCAGGCCGGGAGGCGCGGGACCCCGGTACCCGCGGACCCTGCGGTCTGCCCTCACGAGCGCTGCGTTGTTACCGGTGGACTTGACCCAGGCGTCCGGCAGGCGTCCGAGTTTGGCCATCGGCGGGGGACCGAATTGCGCTCAGTGTTCCGACAGCACCACGCTCTCCGCCGTCTTGCGCCCCGGACATCTCCGCCGAGTTCGGGCGGCGAAGGCGTGATCGAAAGGCGGCGGTGTACTTGCGGTCGCGGATGAGGAACCCTCCCCGCAGCACACCGGCCACCCCGCCCCACCCTCGATGCGGCCCGATCCGGTGATGGCTGTCGATTCCCAGATCGCGGACCTCACGGTACTCGCGCAGCGCCTTGTCGGGATTCGCCGCGAAGGTGGTGTCGGAGCCGATCTCGGGGACCAGATAGTGGTAGTTGGTGTCGAACCACTTCGTCAGTTCGAGCGCCGGCTCGGCATCGACGCCCCGGGCCATCGCGAAGTAGGTGTCGAGATCGCCGAGGCCGAGGCGGGCGAACCGGTGCGGGATCGCGCCGACAGCGACGGCCGTGTCGAGCACGTGGTCGTAGTAGGAGAACGTGTTCGACGGGATCGCATCCAGGCGCGCGTCGCGCAGCGTCCGCCAGACCTCCTCCCGTAGTGCGGCAGCGGTCGCCGCCAACTTCTCGGCGTCGATCCGGCCCGCCCAGTAGGCCTCGACCGCCTTCTTCAACTCGCGGTGCGCGCCGATGTGGGGGTAGCCGAGCACTGTGCTCTGCCCGAATGAGGTTGTCACTGTGGTCCTTCCCTCGAGGTGCCTGGCGGCCACGGGGGAAGGGGAAGGCGGGGTACGGCTGTCGCGTACCGGCTTTCCGCCCTGGCCCTCCCGAGAGGCCGCCGACGGCGCGCACCGGCGGTACGCGCAGTGCGGGCAGGTCTTCGGACTCGCGGCACGACCGGATCCACCCGGTCACCTACTGGCCGTCGCTTCCCAGACCTCGCGGTCCAGTGCTTCGTTGACGGCTGTCGTTCCCACTCACCGCTGCGGGGCAGTCCCGGATTCGCACCGGGTTCCCTCTTACGGCGCCCCACTCGCGCGGCGGGGGGCGCACCAGCGCCGTTGTCCATCGTATGGGGCGGTGGGCCGACGTGGTCGGTGTGTCCGCCCTGCGGGACAGCAAGCCGTCGCGGCAGCGGAGTGCTTGCGTGCGACGAGAGGGTGACGAGGGGCTAGAAGATGGGCCGGGTCGCGGTAGTCGTGGTCGGCGGATGCGCGCCGCCGAACCCGGTCTGAACCGCCCCGGGTGGAATGGTCGGTGCCGCCGACGAGGTAGTCGCCTCTCTCCGGCGCCGACGGCTGGCCCTGGCCCCTACCGGCGCGGCGCGGAACGCACGGACCGAGGGCTCTGCACCTGCCCGGCCGCTGGTCCGGCAGGTCGGCCAGCCGGACGGGCACCTGCCTTCGCCGTAGCGCTTGTCGTACTGGGCCACCGCGCGAGCGCGGGGGCAGACGAGGCCGTACCGGCTGGCCGTACGGGATGAATCACCACGAGGGCACCTGCCTCTGCCCCGGGGGGAGTGCGGCCAGGCGTCGGCGGCGCCGTGAGTCATCGCCCCCGCCGCACGTGGCGTGGGCGATGTCGGCATCGGCGATCGCGGACCGGCCGGGCTCGTTCCACGCCGAGGTCGTCGCACGGTCGCGGATTCACCTGTCGGCGGCATGAGAGGTTGCAACAGTGGTCGGGTGACCAGCGGAGAGGATGAGGTGGCCGGAGCCGGGCTGGGCGTCCGGCGAACCCTGGTCGCGACGCACGGCGGGGTGACGCGAGCCGAGCTCTTCCTCGATCTCGTGTTTGTCTTCGCCTTCATGAACGTCGCCGGCCTCATGGCCGCGCGGTCGGCCTTCGACGCGCTGGTCCAAGGCGGGCTCGTGCTCCTGCTGCTGTGGCGCAGTTGGGCCGGGTACGCCTGGGTCGGAAACCTGGTCCGGCTCGACCGCGGGATCCTGCCAATCGTCATGTTCATGGTTGCGACCGCGCTCCTGCTGGTCGCCGTCGCGATTCCGGATGTGTTCGTCGACCGGCACGCCGGGCTCTCCGCACCTCTCGTCTTCGTCGTCGGCTTTCTGAGCATCCGAGCCGTGTCGCTGTTGATCATCATGCGGAGCCGGCGACGCTCGACGCAGCAGTCGATCGCACCCGCCCGGCAGGCCTGGCTACCCCTGGCCGCCAGCGCCGTCCTGCTGCTGTGCGGGGCGCTGCTGCCCAGCCACCTCGCACCCGGACGCAGCGCCGGGCTGCTGCAGATCCTGCTCTTCGCGGTGGCGACCGCCGTCGACTACGTCGGGCTGCGCGCTCCAGGCACCGGCAGTTGGCAGCTCAGGTCGGTGCGGCACTGGGCAGAGCGGCACAACCTGATCATGCTGATCGCCTTGGGCGAGACGATCATCTCGATCGGCACGAGCCGGGGGTTCGCCGGCACACCCGCGATCACCTGGTCCGTGCTCGCCGGCTCCGGGCTCGCGCTCCTCGTCGTGGCGTTCCTCTGGTGGGCGTACTTCGACATCGCGGCGCTCGACGCGGAACAGACGCTGGAGTCCGTCCCCCACCACGCCCGGTCCCGGCTGGCCCGCGACGCGTACACCCTCCTGCACCTGCCGATGATCGCCGGGCTCATCCTGGTGGCGTTCGGGCTCAAGCACGCGCTGGGCGCCACCGAGATCGACACCGCAAAGAAGTGGGACGCCCCGGCTCTGTTCAGTCTCTACGGCGGGGTCGTCCTGTACCTGCTCGGGTTGGTGGCGTTCGAGTGGCGCATGGTCCGGCGAATCGGCCGGGGTCCGCTACTCGGCATCGTCCTGGTCGCGCTGCTGGCGCCGGTGGCCCGCACGGTGGAGGCCGTGGCATCGCTCGGGATCCTCGCCGGGGCCCTGGTCTGCGTGGTGCTCGCGCATGTGACGGTGCTCCGGAAGCGTCACCGCGGCCTGCACCGGGTGGTCGCCGTGACGGCCGGGCGCGAGGTCGAGGCCACCCCGGAAGACCTGTTCCTGGACCTCGTGTTCGTGTACGCGTTCATCCAGGTCACTGTCCTCATGACCCGGCACCCGGGGGCGACCGGCGTGTTCCACGGGCTGGCCGTCCTCGCCCTGCTCTGGTGGTCCTGGATCAACCACACCTGGTACACGACTGTGGTGCGCGGGTCGGCGAACGTCCGGCGGTTGATCGTGCTCACTGAGGTGACCCTGACCCTGATGCTCGGGATCGCCACGCCACAGGCGTTCAGTCACGTGCCCGGAGGGTTGCCCGGTCCCGCGATCGTCGTCCTCACGTACGTGGCGGTGCGCGTCCTGCAACTCGCCGCGCTCTGGATCCCGCTCCGGCGAGACACCGCGCTGCCCACGGCCGTGATACGAGCCGCCGCGCCGACGTGTGTCGCCGCCGTACTGCTGGTGGGCGCCGTGCTCGCCGGCGGGGCCACCGGCCCGGCGACACCCCTGAGCACAGCGCTCTGGGTGGCCGGCATCGCCGTCGACCTGAGCAGCGGCTATCTCACCGGAGCCCGCAACTGGCAGCTCGGTCAGGTGAGCAAATGGATGGGCCGCTACAACCTGATCATCCTCATCGCGCTCGGCCAAGCGGTGATCTCCACCGGAATGGCCGTCGCCGGCCTGCCCGCCTCCGGACCCGCGCTCCTCTGCGTAGCACTCGGCGCTCTCCTGCTGTCCGCCCTCTGGTGGACCTACGTCGGCACCGACGTCGTCATCGGCGAACGGTTCACCGAGCTGACCACGCCGCGGCAACGTGGAACTCTGGCCCGGGACGCCTACACGTACCTGCACCTGTTCCTGGTCGTCGGCCTCGTCCTGGTCGCCTTCGGCCTGCGCACATCGTTGGCCATACCCGGACAGCTCGGCCCGGCGACGCCGGCCGGGCAAGTCATTCTCGTGTGCGGCCTAATCGTCTTCCTGCTGACCGACCACCTCGTGTGGCGGCGCGCACGCCGTACCGTGACCCGCCCCCGGGCCCTGACCCTGTTGGTCGCCGCGCTTGCTCCGCTGACCATCCTGCTGCCGGTGCGGGAGGCGCTGATCCTGCTCATCCTAAGTCTGTCGTCCGTGCACCTGCTCGCCCGCACGACCAGACCGCGGCCCGGCAGTCACCCCGCCCGCGGCACGTGAGCGCGAAATTCGCTGCCCGTGATCGCAGTAGCCCGCGCATCTTCCACCAAGCCGCGGATCGCCGGGTGCCGCCGGCCGGGTTGGCGTCTATAAGCTACTGGCGGAATGACCGCGCCAAGTCCTGACCTGTCATCGGCCGGCCGCCCCACTCGGCGGCGACGCGGTGCGGGTCGCCGGTACGGAAATCCGGCGGCTCGTGGAGCAGGAAGTCGCGGTGGCTGATGTTCCAGGCGTACGCGCCGGCCATGGCGAACACCAGCACGTCGCGGACGCCCACCGGCCCGGCGTGCGTCGTGCGGGACAGCACGTCCTTCGGTGTGCACAGTTGCCCGACTACAGTGACCGGCCCGCCGTCGGTGCACGGCCCGTCACCGCTGTACCGCTGGTGCACGGTGAACGGCTGCGCATGGCCCTTGGCCGCCGGTGTACGAAGGTGGTGGGTGCCGCCCGCGACCACTGCGAACCACTCGCCGTAGGAGCGTTTCACGTCGATCACCTCGGTCAGGTACGCCCCGCAGTAGGCGGTGACCGACCGGCCCGGCTCGACGCGAAGCCGCACCCCCGGATACGCGTCGCACACGCCGGCCAGTGCCCGCCCGTAGCTGGCCCAGTCGAAGCGGGCTGCCGGGTCCACGTAGTCGACTGCCATGCCACCGCCGACGTCTACCTCCCGGGCCCCGACCTCGCTGACCGACCAGCGGACCACGGCTTCCGCCACCATGGCGGCGAGCGGCGCGTCCAGTCCGCTGGCCAGGTGGACGTGCACGCCTCGCACCTCGACCCCGGCCGGTGGACGGCGGGCGCAGGCCACCGCCTCAGCCGGGTCCATTCCGAACGGGCTGGGACGCCCGCCCATCACCAGGCTCGCCCCGGGCGCCTCCAGTGGCAGGTTCACCCGCAGCAGCACCCGCGCCCGCACCTCGGCGGAGACCGCCAGCGCGCCAAGGCGGCGCAGCTCGGCCGGGGACTCCACGTGGATCCGGGCCACCCCGGCGGCGAGTGCCGCGGCCAGATCCGCGTCGGTCTTGCCCGGACCGGCGTACGCGGCAGCCGCCCGCTCGGGCAGCACCTGGGCGAGGCGTCGCAACTCGCCCCGGCTGGCGGTCTCGAAGCCGTCGACGACCGGTGCCAGCGTGCGCAGCACGTCCGGCTCCGGGTTCGCCTTCACCGCGTACAGCAGCTCGACCTCCGGCGGCAAGGCGGCGCGGATCGCCCGGGCGTGCCCGGCCAGCGCGTCGAGGTCGTGGACATAGACCGGCCGGGTCACGCGCGACCGCCGAGAGGGTTCGGCACCGGCACGAACGGCGCTGCCCGGTCCGCATCTCTCCGCCATCGCACCAGCAGGTTCGCCTTGGCCACCAGCGGCTCACCGGCCAGCAGGGCACGCAGCTCGGGCGGCTCGCCCAGGTCGGCGGCTACCGCGGCGACCACGTCCCGCACCTCCCGCCACAGGGCCGGTTCGATGCCCGGCCGGGCGTCGGCGAGAGCGCCGCTGATCCCGGCCAGGTGGTTGACGAACAGGCAGTAGACGACGCGCTGGCGGGCCTGGAGGGCGTCGTACCCGACCTGCCGGGGCAACCCCGGTGGCCAGCTCGTCCATCGGCTAATGTCCAGCTTCACCCCCTCCAGGTCGCGCAGCAGCATTCGCACCGGGCAGCCGTCGGCGTCGCGCACCACGAGGACGTTCTGGAGGTGCGGCTCGTGCACCACGCCGTGCCGCAACCACGCATCCAGCACGGCCGGCACCAGCAGCCCGACGTAGCGCCGCCACCACGCCACCGGGTCTGCCGCGGATAGCGGCGCGGCAGCCAGCGCCGCCGCTAGCACCGCGGTCTGCTGGGGCCGCAGATGGGCGCGCAAGCCGGTGCGCAGGATCGTCCCGTACGCCTCGTCCGCGCCGGCCGCGTCGATGGTCCGGTACGCGGGTTCGGCGAGCATCGCCACGCCGTCGGACAGCGGGATCCCGGCAAGCAGCCTGGTCAGCGCGACTGCGGCGGTCAGCTCGTACCGGGCGTTCTTGCGCAGGCAGTTGGTGATCCGCACGTGCAGGCTGGTCTTGACGAACAGGTCGGCGTCGGGAGAGTAGAGCGTGCGGACGCTCGCGGTCGGGCGGACCGGCGCCCCGGCCAGGCCGAGCCGGCGCACCCGGGGATGCGTCGGCGGCACCAGCGTCACCTGCCACGGGTGTACCGGCAGCACCCGGTGCCCGGCCGGTGGGCGCGGCGGTTCCAGGGCGGCCAGCATCGGGTCCACCGGCCCGGCCTCGGCCACCAGGTCGTCCGGCACGGCCAGCCAGTGCAGCCGGAACTCGGTGCGCAGTTCCGGCGCGTACGCCTGCCATTCGTCCGGGTCGCCACTGCGCCACTTGGGGGTGGGGTGGTGCGGGTGGCCGAGGACGAGCGACTGCTCGGACGCCACGTAGGCGTCGATCGCCGGGTCGCTCGTGGGATTGAGGTCGGCGGCCGGCCGCCCGGCCAGCAGGTGGGCCACCGTGTCCCGGCTGGCCCGTACCTGGTCGAGGAACTCGGGATTGTTGTGGCCGGTGCGCGCGGTCAGCTCCGCGGCGACCAGACTGGCCAGCCCTTCGGCGTCCAGGTCGCGCCACGGGCCGCCGTCGGGCCGGTGGCGCACCGGACCGGTGTAGCGATGCGTGCCGACCGGGGACAGCCGGGCCGCCGTGCAGCGTAGTGTCACCCCGGTGGACGGCAGCCAGACCTGCACCACGTCGCCGGTGATGGTGACGTCGGCGGGGGTGGCGACCTCGCGGGCCAGGCAGCCGAACACGGCGTGAGCGGCGGCCAGGTCCGCAGGGTGGGTGTGCCAGGCTGCCCGGGGGCGCAGTCCGGTGCTGGTCATCGCGTCTCCCGCAGATAGTTCGGACCGGTGTGCCGGTAGAACTTGTTCACGTCGGCGCATCCGAGCCGCTGCTTCGGTAGCAGGGTGCCGGCGGTGACCATCGCCTTGACCGGAAGCCGTTCGGCGCGCAGCACCCGTTCGGTGAACTCCCGCGCCGCCAGGCCATCGCCCCACCGGTCCCGGGCCGCAATGAGTCGCGGGGTCAGCGCGGCGGCCGGCGTCGGCACCGGGACCCCGCGGGCGGCCAGCGCCAGCAGCGGCGCAGCGGCGGCCAGGTGAAGGGTGATGGTGACGAACACGTCGGCCAGTTCGCCGGGGTCAGTGACCCACATCCGTGCGTCCCGCAGTGTCACCGCGCCGCGGTGGCGCGGGTCGAGGCGGGCACCGTCGTCGTCCTTGTAGAGCAGGCCGATCGTCCCGTCCGGCGCGAGGAGCAGGTGAATGTTCTGCGGGTGGGCCTCCAGCGCCACGCCGTACCGGAGCCACAGGCAGACGTGCCAGTCGAGCAGCAGGTCCAGGTAGGCGTCGAGCACGGCCTGTGGACGGCCGCCGCCGATGCGCTCCAGCACCGTGCCGGACTCCGGGTCCGGCGCGGCGAGGGCCGCCACCGGCACCACCCGGGTGCTGGCCAGGTCCCGGGGGAACCGGCGGAGCAGGAAAGCCCGCCGGTCGTCGTCGCCGACGTGACCGAAGGTGCGCTCGTCGGCATGCCGGATCCGGCCCGCGAAAGCGGGTTCGGCCGCAGCGGTCCGGTCGAGCAGCCCGGCCACCGCCGCGCCGTCGGCCAGCGTGGCCGGCCGCAGGCCGCGCCGGTTGCGCGCGCCCAGCGTGGCGGTGGGCAGCGGTAGCTTCAGGTGCGTGTACGGGTCGTCTGCGAGCGCCACCGTGCGCATGGAGAGTGTGGGCCGCACTGTCACCACCGGCCGGTCGGTCACCGGCAGCGCGTGCCGCGCCGCGGTGAGCGGGTGCACCGGCAGCAGCACGTCGCCGGCCCGGTCCGCGGCCGGCCACCACGCCGGCAGCGGACCGGTGAGCCGTACCGCCGTCCGGGGGGCGACGTGCCAACGCAGCGCGAAGCGGGGTGCGTGCTCCGGGGCGTACTGGGTCAGGTCGTCGTCGCCGAGACCGTGCCGGCAGCGGTCGGTCGGGTAGACCGGATGACCGGCGTGCGCGGCGAGCACGTCGTCGAGCAGTGCCGCCGGCATGCCGGCCGGCGTGGTCACCCGTTCGGCGGCCACGGCGGTGAACACCGCCGGCCGGGACCGGGTGGCGAGCCGACGGGCCCGCAGGTCGGCGTGGCACTCGGCGATGAACGTCTGCCAGCCGGCCTCGGCCTCCGGGTCGTCGACCGGGGCGAGTACCGCGAGCAGAGCGTCGAGGGTGTCCACCCGGCGTTCGCGGCCCTCGGCGTCGCGGACGTCAAGCATGGCGGTCGCGCAGCGCAGCATCGCCTGGAAACCGTCGGCGCGGACCGGGATGCGCAGCAAGCCGCCGGCGTGCGGTACCTCCCACCGGCCGGTCACGGTGAGCCGGCCGCGCCGGAGCAGGCCGATGTGGTCCTCGCGCAGCAGCGCGTCGAGCACCCGGACGAAGACCTGCTGCTCGCTGTGGTCGGTCATCCGGTGATCGTCCAGCTCAGGTCGTCCCGGAACGCGGTGAGCGCGGCCCGGACGGTGTCGGGGTCGGGTCCGATGCCGTGCAGCGCGGCCAGGTAGTCGCGGTTGGTGCCGGTGCGCTCGGCGACCCGGCCCACCTCCCGCATCGGACGGCACGACAGCCGCACTCCGTCGTGGACGGTGTCCACGGGCCCGGGCGCCGCCGTGAGCCGGCCGGACTGGTCGGCGCAGACGTACTCGACCCGGGCGTACCTGTTCAGGGCGGCCGGGTCGGGCAGGTCCAGCGCGGCCAGTGGCTCGCCGAGGTGCAGCCGGATGACGTGGGCGAACAGGGGCACGCCGAGCAGGCCGGTGAGGATCAGGTCCATCCGGTCACCGATGAGCCGGTCGTTCACCTCGATCAGCCGGATTCCGTCCGGCCGCACGACGTACTCGGTGTGGCAGGCGCCGAAGCCGACGCCGAGCGCGTCGAGCAGCGCGCGGAGCCTGGCATCGTGGGCGGGAGGTGGAGGCGCCCAGTCGAGGCTCACCTCGGTGAAGGTCGGCGGTGCGCCGAGGCCGGTGCGCCAGCCACCCAGCACCGTCAGCGATCCGCTGTCGCCCAGCGTGTCGTAGGTGCGCAGCTCGCCGGCCAGGTACTCCTCGACGATGAGAACCACCTCGGGCCGCCGCCGCCGGATCGCGGTGACCTGTGCGGCCAGCTCGCGCCGGTCGGTCACGAGGTAGGCGTCCTCGCTGGCCACACCGTCGCGGGGCTTGAGCACGGCGGGGAACAGGTCGGCCGGGACCGCAGGGGTGGCACCCGGGTCGAGGGTTATCGCCCGGACCGGGTCCAGTCCGGCGGCGGCGAGCGCGCGGCGCATGGCGGCCTTGTCCTTGCAGCGCCGAGCCGCCTCCGGGTCCTTGCCCGGCAGGCCGAGCTTGTCGGCGGCGACAGCGGTCGCCTCCTGAAGATGGTCGCTGTTGGACAGCAGCGCGGCGGGCGATTCGGCGGTGGTGGCCGCGACGATCGCAGCCGGGTCGCGGACCGCGCAGCGCCGCACCGGCACGTCGGCTGGCCACTCGCCGGGCCGGTCGGTCAGCACCGTGGCCGGAAGGCCGAGCGCGTCCGCTGCCGGGAGGAAGCCCTCCAGGACGGCGTCGGTGGGGTTCAGCGCGGTCAGGTAAAGGTGCATCGAACCTCCTAGACCGAACCGGCATTTAGGGCAGCCTACCCTAAATATGTAGCTTTGTGGAGGTTGTCGGACGCCGGCCCCCGGCCGCCAACCGATCGGCACGCCACAGCAGGGCGGCGGCAACCAGACCACCGACCAGGACAGCGAACGCGCCCACCGTCTGACCGGTCCGCAACGCCTCGGCGAAGGCGGTGGTCACCGCCTCCTCCCGGTCCGGCCCGGCGGCGGCCAGCGTGGCCGGGAACGAGCCGGCGCCGGCCAGCGCAGCAGGCAGCAGCGCGCCGAACCGGGCGTTGAGCACCGCGCCCAGCACCGCCACCCCCAGACTGCTGCCGACCTCGGTCATGGTGCCGTCCACACCGGCTCCGGCACCGGCTTTGTGGGTGGGGATCGCGCTCATCACCGCCTCCACGATGGCCGGGTTCGCCAGCGCGCATCCCGTACCCATGACCAGCAGCCCTGCCAGCAGTGTGGCGTAGCCCTCGGACGGACCGTGCGTGACCAGCGCAAGACCGGCGGCCAGCAGGGTCATGCCGACCGCGATGGCAGTCGGCAGGCCGAGCCGGCGGATCGCCAGCGCGGCCACGCCGCCGACGTTGAGCGCCACGATGGACAACGCGAACGGTGCCATCCGCAGCCCCGCCTCCCAGGCCGGGTAGCCGCGGACGAACTGAAGCTGCTGGGTGAGCAGGAACAGTGCCCCGGTGGCGCCGAACGTGATCAGCACGACGCCGCAGACCGCGCCGACGAAGCGGCGGTCCCGGAAGAAGTGCATATCCAGCATGGGGTGGGCGCACCGCCGCTCCCAGCCGACGAACAGCGCCAGCAGGAACACTCCTGCTGTGCCCACGCCGAGCACCGGCGCCGACGCCCATCCACGCTCGGGACCGGAGATGATCGCCCAGACGATCGCGGTCAGGCCGGCGGTAGACAGCGCGGCCCCGCCCAGGTCGAGACGCCCACCGGTCGGGTCCCGCGATTCCGGGACCAGTATCCGGCCGGCGAGCAGGCAGACCACCACGATCGGGACGTTCACCAGGAAGATCGCACCCCAGGGCAGGTGAGCCAGGACGAGTCCGCCGATCGGCGGCCCGGCGGCGAAGCCCAGCGCGCTGGTCGCCGCCCAGATGCCGATCGCCCGGGATCGCTCGGCGGCGTCGAAGACCTGCATGGCAACGGCCAGGGTGGCGGTGGCGAGCAGCGCACCGCCCACTCCCATGCCGGCGCGGGCGGCGATCAACTGCTCGGCAGTGCGGGCAAGCCCGGCCGCCGTGGAGCCGAGACCGAACAGCGCCAGCCCGACCAGCAGCATCCGTCGCCGCCCGTACCGGTCGACGGCGCTACCGGCGCTCAGCAGCAGCCCGGACAGCATCAGCGCGTACGCGTTGATCATCCACTGGACGTCGGCCGTGCCCGCGTCCAGCTCGACCGTGAGCACCGGCACGGCCACTGTCAGCACCGTATTGTCCAGCACCACCACGAGCTGGGCCAGGCAGAGCACCGCCAGGATCAGCCAGCGGTGCGGCACGGCGGCCGGCGGCGCGGCGGCCCCGTCCGCGCTCGCGGTCGGCAGAGCGCCGGGTGCCGGGCCGACGCTCGTGGAGTCGAGCGTCACGGTGTCGGCACCAGCGACGATCCGAGACGGCTGAGCGGTTCGGCCGAGGTGCCGGCGGCCCGCAGCGCCGCAGACGCGGCGTCGTTGGCAGCGGCGCGGCCGGCACCGGCGAGCGCGGTGCCGGTCGGGCTCCCGAGCGAACTCATGCGGCTTCCCAGCGGTAGTACGGACAGGATGCGCGGCGACTGCAGCCTCAACTGACGAGCAAGTCTGTCTGGGGGTGAGCCGCCCGGATCGTCGGCCCGGACGGCGGGAACCGGCGCTGGTGCGTCACGCCCACCGCCACCCCGGCGGCGACAAGCACCAGCGACGCCAGCGCAACGGCCGGGTAGCCGAACCGGTCGGCGGCGGTGAGCCCCAGCGAGGCGGCCACGAACGAGCAGACCAGCCCGAACGACGACAGCACGGTGAAGTCGGTGCCGCCGCTGCCTGGCCGGGAGTAGTCCATGTTGACCGTGTAGAGCACCACGTTGGCTATCGTGTACGCGGCCAGGAAGAAGCAGAGCGCGGCGACCGTGCCGCCTAGCGGCGCGCGGCCGTTCATCAGCGGCAGCAACGCCACTGTGGATAGAGCCAGAGTGACCCCGCCGGCCACCAGCACGCCGGCACGCCCGAAGCGGCCGATCCCGAGACCGGCGATCAGGCCGGCCGCGATCGCCGGCACGCTGGTCACCACGCCGGTGACCACGCCGATCCGGCCCAGCGACCAGCCGGCGTCCACCAGTGCTGGCGTCACCAGCGCGTACGCCATGCCGGCGCCCACGTAGACCAGCGGCACCACGCCGAAGGTCCACCACCGGCAGCCGGGCTGCCCGAACACCGACACCAGCGCCCGGTAGGCCCCGCCGATGCGCACGATCCGATCGGTGCGCTCCGGTTCCCGGAACCGCCACACCACAAGCAGCCCGATCGCGGTCAGCGCGGCCAGCAGGCCGACCGCCGCAGCCCAGCCGAAGCGGTCGTACACCAGCACGCAGACGCCGCCGCCAAGCAGGTTACCCAGATAGCTGGCCGCCACCTGGATGCCGTTGCCGGTGCCCCGCTCCGACGCGGCCAGCAGCCGCACCGCGACCGCGTCGACGGCGATGTCCTGGGTCGCGGAGAAGAACACGAACACGGCGCAGACGGCGATGACCGGACCCAGCTGGTCCGCGAGCCGGGAGAAGGGCAGCAGCGCCAGCAGAGTCAGCACCAACGCGGCCTGGAGCACCAGCAGCCAGGAGCGGTAGTGGCCGCGGCGCCGGGAGCCGTAGCGGTCGAGGAGCGGCGCCCAGAGGAACTTGACAGGCCAGATCAGGCCGACCACCTGTAGCAGCGCCAACGTGTCCAGCGAGGTGCCGCCGTCGCGCAGGATCGCGGTCAGCCCCACCGTGATGAAGCCGATGCCGAGATACTGCGTGACGTAGAGCGCGGTGAGCGTCCCGAGGCGGCCCATCAGACGGCACGCCAGTACGCGAGCGCAGTGAGCTGGTGCTTGCCGACGCCGAGCGTGCGCCGCAGGTGCCGGGTGATGCCGCGAGTGCTGGCCGCCTCACAGGCCACCCAGTAGTGCGCGGTCCCGACGGCGGGCAGCGCTGTGCAGACGGTGTCGACCAGGTGCCGGCCGTCGTCGCGGCGGCGCACCCACGTCACGTCGTGGTGGGCGCGGGCGCGCAGGGTCAGCGCCTTCTCGCCCTCGTGGGCGTACTCGAGCCAGACCGTTGCCGGGATGTCCGCGCCGGCGTCGAGGAGGCTGTTGACCGCCGGCAGCGAGGCCGCGTCGCCGACCAGGTAGAGGTGTTCGGGCACCGGGTCGGGCAGCGCGAACGCACTGCCCTGCACGGTCGCGTCGATGGTGTCGCCCACCCGCGCGGTGGTCGCCCAGCGGGCGGCGCATCCCTCATGCACGGCGAACTCGAGGGTGAACCGCCCGGTGGCCGGGTCAGGATCGACGAGCGTGTAGGCCCGTTGGTGGGCCCGTCCGTCGTTGTCGAACCAGAGCCGGATCCACATCGTCGGGTGCGTGCCGCAGGCCGCCAGCAGCCCGCCGTCATCAAGGAGCAGGCGCTGGTAGTGCCCATCGACCGACTCGGTGTCCAGCACGGTGAGCCGGAAGTCCCGGCCCCCCATGGCCTTGAGCACCAGGCCCTCCCAGTTCCGTTTCACGAGCCCCTCCATGTAAGGTCCACCTTAGTTAGGTGAGGGTAGCCTAAGTTGACCGCTTGAGGGAACTGCCACTCCAGGGCTGGCGGGTGATCCTCGCCGATACGGCTGCGAGGGCTGAATACCCGCAGCGTCCAGGGCGTCTCCGACGCCCGCTGGCAACAGCAGTGTCTGGCCGACTGGGCCGTCGGCGACCTGATCCCGCTCTGCCCACCCGCCCTCGCCGAAACCCCGAAGGAGGACACGATCGTGATCTACCAGGAACAGATTCCCGACCTCGGCGACCTGACGCTGGAGCCGGTGCGCCCCGACCAGCACGCCGTACTGCTGCACGGCTGGGTCACCCTGCCCCGCAACGCGTTCTGGGGAATGGGTGGACACAGCCTCGACGACGTGCGCGAGATCTACACGTTCCTCGACGGGCTGGACACCCATCACGCGTACCTGGTCCTGCTCGACGGCGAACCGGTCGGGCTGTTCCAGACCTACCAGCCCGAGGCGGACCCGGTCGGTGAACGCTACCCAGTCCAGCCCGGCGACGTCGGGATGCACCTGCTCCTCAACCCGCCCCGGCGCTACGCCCGCGGCCTCACCACCGCCGTCGGCCCGACCCTGGCCCGCTTCCTCCTACGAGATCCCGCCGCGCAGCGCATCGTGGTCGAGCCGGACGTGCGCAACGAGGCCGCGCTGCGACGCCTACGAACCGAGGGCTTCACATTCGCCTCCGAGATCGACATGCCGGACAAGCGGGCACAACTGGCGTTCCTGACCCGCGAGCGGTTCGAAGCGAACCACCAGCAGGCCTGATCCAGGCGCCCCGGCCAGACTCACGGTCGCACCCGCAGGCGCACTTGTCGAGGGCGCCTTGTCGCGTCGAGCGACCGAAAGCGCTCAGCGCACGGCACCGTCGGAGGCCGCCGCGGACGCCCGGAGTCCGCCACGTCCGGCAGAACCGTGCCTGGGCCGCGATCACCCGCCGACCGTTGTCGGTGAACAGACCGCACGCCACGCTGACGGGCGAGGTCGGCAGGTGCGTCTACGTGGCGAACGCGGCAATGCTCCCTCGAAGCGCGGAGGGGAGCCGGCTCGGTGTCGCTGTCGGCGCGGGCAGGTTCACGGTGAGGCGGGGCGGGGCGGGGCGGGGCGGGGCGGGGCGGGGCGGGGCGGGGCGGGGCGGGGCGGGTAAGAGCGTGCATGGTCAAGGGCAACGACGATCGGTGCTGTCCCCATTTCCCGAGATGGCAGCCGATCTCGCCGAACGCGCCACCGTCGACGTGCCCGACCGGGTCGGAACCGGCGCACGGATCCTCCGCCGGCAGTTCGGTCATCGTGCTGATCGCCACCCAGGCGGGTCTGGCCGCCGCGCTGTCCTGGGTGATTGCCCGGGATTTCCTGCACAACCCCATGCCGGTGTTCGCTCCCAGCGCTACGGCCGGCACGATCGCGCCGGCGATCGGTCAACGTGCCCGGCGAACCGCCGAGACGCTGCTCGGGTCGGGCTCGGTCTCGTCGTCGGCGACTCCGCGCTTCATGTCATCCGCTACGGTGCGTGGCAGATCGGACTGGTCGTCGCCATGACGCTCACCATCGCGCTGCTGCCGATCGGACATAGTGGCGCGCTCGTGGCACAGGCGGGCAGGCACGGCAGACGCCCACCGAGAACCCGCGAACACATGGCGGCTTCCTTGCCCTACTGGACACCCATCGCGGACGACCTCCTCGGAGCCAGCAGGTGAGCCGGATCCTCAGTCCCCGGCGACGACGAGGTCGCGGCGGATCAGCACGTTGTCGGCCGGCGCGGTTGACCTTGCGCCCCAGGGGTACGCGGCGCACGTCGAAACCGGTCGGACCAGGGCCGCCTCGACAGCAGGTGACCAGGGTCCCGCCGGACGAAGGAAGGACTCACCCATATGGCCACGATGCCCGGCCGGGAGGATCCTCGCCTGATACCTGTGCTTTCGGGCGACCGGGTCTGGACCGGTGTCACGACGACCACCTCCGGCAGACTGTTCGTCAGCTACCCGTCCACGGACGGACCCGGTGTCCAGGTGGCCGAGGCGTTGACGGGTGGCCGGTTCGCGCCGTACCCGGATGCGAGGTGGAACGAGGTGCGCGCCGAACACGACCCGCGGGGACGGTTCGTGCATGTCAACGCGCTACGCGTCGGGCCGGACGGGCAGTTGTGGATCGTCGACGCCGGGGCCGCCGGCCTCGGCCAGCCGCAGGTACCCGGGGGCGCCCGGCTGATCTCGGTCGACCTCGACCGCGACCAGGTCCATCGTAGCTACGACCTCGGTCCGGCGACGTACGAGCACAGCTACATCGACGATGTGCGGTTCAACGGCCGATTGGCCTACGTGAGCGACTCCGGTGCCGCCGGCCTGATCGTCGTCGACCTGGACAGCGGCCGGTCCCGCCGGGTGCTGGACAACCACCCCGCGACCGTCAACCAGGGTCCGCTCTACGCCGACGGGCAGGTCCTGCGCGACGCGCACGGCGCCGAGCTGCGGGTGCACTGCGACCAGATCGAGGTGTCACCGGACGGGCGCTACCTGTACTTCCAACCGCTGTCCGGACCGATGTCCCGGGTCGAGACCCGTTACCTCGACAATCCGGCCACATCCGCGCAGAGGCTGGGCGATCAAGTCCAGCACTGGGCCGACACCCCGACCACCGGCGGCACCGCCATCGACGCGGCCGGCACCATCTACCTCAGCGATGTGGAGAACCGCCGACTCCTGACCATCGCTCCGGACCGGCGGATGAGCCCATTCCTCACCGATCCGCGGCTCGTCTGGTGCGACGCCCTTTGGATCGACAGCAGACGGCACCTGTGGATGCCCGCGGCCCAGCTCAACCGCACCGCCGGGCTGACCGGCGCCGCCGCCGTCGAGTACCCGGTCCACATCTACAAGGCGCCCATCGACGTCGGCCCAGCCCCGAACGACCACGCCTGAGGGCGCACAGCACCACGTCGGCAGGTCGACGGTGTCTCTACCGCAAGACGAGTCAGGACTATTCGACGAATTCCATGCCGGGACGCGTGCTATGACCTCTTCGGGGGTGAGGATTCGTGTGGCAGCACCATCCGGCGGAGCCGACGTCGCCAGCACAGACTCGCCAATCGCGGGCGACCTTTCTCGAGCTGTTCTTCGACCTGGTGTTCGTCTTCGCGCTGACCCGAATCGTGTCCCGCGTCTACGATCACATGGTCATCGAGCCGGACGGGCGAGCCTGGCCGCAGGCGCTCTGGCAGGCGTTTCTGACCCTGCTGTTGTTGTTGGCACTGTTCGGCCTCTGGCAGGGAACCGCCTGGACCACCAGCCGCTACCACCCGGATTCGTTGGCCCTGCAGACCGTGGTCGCCGTGGCGTTGGCGCCGGGCTGGTGATGGGGGTAACGGTCCCGCGCGCCTTCGACGGCTATGCCGAGGCATTCGCCATCGCCTACGCGGCTGGGCAACTCGCCCGTCCCTTGATCCTGATGCTCGTGATCCACGACCGGGATCGCCGGCTGCTCAAAGGCCGCATGTTGATCACGTACGGCGTCACCGGCGCGCTGTGGATCATCGGAGCCTTCGTGGACGGTCCAGTCCTCGTGCCGGCCTGGGCAGCCGCCCTCGCCGTGGAGTATGCTGCGGCGCGGACCGGATGGCCCCTGCCGGGCCTGGGGCATTCCGAACCAGAACGCTGGGACATCACCGCGGAGCACCTCGCCGAGAGGTACCAGCAGTTCTTCCTCATCGCGCTCGGTGAGACGATCCTGGTGATCGGCTTCACCTACAGCACCGGACCGTTCGACCGCGACCACACCCTCGCCTTCGTCGTCGCCGCGCTCACCTCGGCGGCGTTGTGGCGCCTGTACTACTACCGGGCGGGGCACATTCTCGCCGAGGCGATCGCACATTCCCGAGCGCCGTCGGTCATCGGCCGGTCTGCCGCCGACACGCACCTCATCATGATCGTCGGTGTCGTGACCACGGCTCTCGGCTACGAGATCACCATCGAACAGCCCCTCGGTCACGCCCCGGCAACCTGGATCGCGCCCATCCTGCTCGGCCCCGCCCTCTTCATCGCCGGCCGGGCGCGGCTCGAATACCATGTGTCGCCCGCGTCTCCCCCTCACGCTACGTGGCCCTTGCGGCATTGCTGCTGTGCTATCCCGTCGCGATACACATGTCGCCGCTCGCCGCCGCGGTCGCGGCGGTGGCCATCCTCTCCGCCGCAGCCACCGCCGACGCACGCCGGTCGCGCGGACACCCGGCCGAACCCGCCCGCCCGTTACCTTTTTGATCGTCCCCAGCCGGGGACTCCTCGGTCGCCCGGCCCGGTATGACTTCCTGCCCCTGTCGTTCGGATGATCCGGGGGGT
>NZ_VISU01000037.1:0-37653 GCF_007827625.1 Micromonospora sp. CNZ297
CGGATCAACGAAGAGCCACCCAAGTGATCACCAACGCCGAACCCTAACGGCAATCAGCCGAACCGATCACCACAGACATAGAAGCGTCTTGCACTCGTGGCCCTCACAAAACTCCCTTTCGGGACATCCGAGGGACCACAACTGCAAGATCGACGAGCCGGGGCGGTGTGGGGCGGCTCAGCGGCGTCGGCGGGGGGTGCTCTCGGCGGGCGGGGGTGGGTCGGCCTGGTCGGGCGAGCCAGCCGGGGATGCGGAGTCGCCCTGCGTCGTGCTTTGCGGGCTCGTTTCGTCGGCGTTCGCGCCCTTGTCGCGAGGGCCTGCGGGGGCGGCCTGCTCGGATGCGTCGGGCTGTCGCTGCGGTGGCACGGCGCGTCCACGGCGGCCGGTGGTGGACCGGGTGGCACGACCCCGCTCGGTCTCCGTCCGACCGGAGGCTGCGCCTGGTTCGCCCTCCGCCATCCCGTCCCCTGACGAACCGGCCAACGGGTCCGGCGCCTTCTCCGTACCGGTCGTGAGGCCCGAAAGGTCCGACGTCGACCGGCCGGTGGCGGGTCGGTCCGGCGCCGACCTGGACGACCTGCCGGACGCCGACGTAGCCGACGCCGACCCGGTCGGCCGGGTCGCGTCGTCTGGGGTCGGCTCTCCGCCCGGCTCGGCCGTGTTCTCGCCGGTCGACGCGGGCTCCCCGTCGACGGGGTCCGGCTCGCCGGTGCGCTGGCGGGGTACTGTCACCCGCTCGGCGCTCCGGCGCTCGGCGCGCTGAGCCAGCGCGGCCATCACCATCGAGCCGCCGACGCCGGCGATCACCGCGTACGGGGCGATCAGGTGGGCCGACAACTGTTCCGCCGCGATCCCGGCCAGGCGCGGCACGGCAAGCAGGTACGCCAGCGCGACGAGCAGCGGTCCGGCCGCCCCGGAGGCCGCCGCGCCGACCCGGATCTCCGGTGCGCGGGCGGCTCGGCGGGCCGCCACCAGGCCGATCACCAGGGCGGAGAGCACCGACAGCAGCGCACCGGGCCAGTAGAAGTAGTCGCGGATCCAGAACGCGCCACGGTCCGCGCTGATCTGCCAGATGCCGAGCTGGGCGGTGGTCAGGCCACGGCCGGCGATCACCCCGTCGACCACCGACACCACGGCGAGCAGCCAGAGCCAGCCGGTGGTGGCGATCAGGTTGGTGGCGGCGGCGCGGGTGTGCAGCGCCCAGACGGCGAGCAGCACGCCGAGAACCAGCCCCGCGCCCGCGTACGCGGCGGCGACCGCCTGCGGCGAGGAGACGTCCGGCACTCGGGCCGCCCGCGCGGGTACCGCCACCAGCAGGACGGTGACGATCGCGCCGACACCCGCGGCGAGCGCCAGGCCGAGCCGGGGCAGCGTGCCCGGCGACTCGTCATCGCCACCACGCAGGCGCTGGGCGCAGACCGCACCGACGATGACCGATGTCGCCGCGATCCAGGTCGCCCAGGCGAGGCTCGCCACCCAGGCCGCCTCGGCCCGTACCGCGCCGTCCGGCACCCAGTTGATGATGCCCAGCCCGTACCCGAAACCGAGCTGCGCGGCACCCGCGCCGGCGGCGACGCCGAGCGCGGCGGCTGTCGATCCTCCCCAGCCCCGTCTGACCATGCCGGGGAGCGTAACGTCCCGTGGTCGGCGCGGCGAGTCGTAACGACGGGCCGTGACCGTCAGTGAGCAACGGATACGGTTGTCGATGATCGGGGCGGGGAGCATGACGGACGAGCGGCAACCGGCAGGCGACGGCAGCGGACCGGGGCGAGGCAGGCTGCTCCTCGGCGGTGGTGTGGCAGTGGCCCTGCTGGCCGTGATCGGCGCCAGCGTCGGGTGGATCCTTGCCGGTGAGCCGGAGCGCTCGGCCGCGCCCGGCGACTCCGCACCGCCCGCCGCCGCGTCCACATCGGCCTCCGCGACCACGGCGCCGCCGGCCACCGCCGCCCAACCATCCGGTACGCGCACCAGCGCCCCGGCCGGGCTCACCGTGCCCGAGGTGGTGGGCGCCGACTTCGAGCAGGCCCGCCGGGACCTGCGCGAGCGCCGCCTCGGCTGGCGACTGGTCTTCGGTACGGGCACCGGACGCACCGTGGAGCGCACCTCACCGGCTCCCGGCACCCCGGTGAAGCGCGGCACCACCGTCACCGTGTGGGTCTCCGGGCCGGCGCCGGCCGTCACCGTGCCCGACGTGGGCACGCTGTCCTGCTCCGACGCGGCCGACGACCTGGTGGAGGCGGGGCTCTATCCCCGGTACGCCACCGGGCGCCAGGGTCCGGTCACGGCACAGGAGCCGGTGGCCGGCGGTACCGCCCGATGGAACGACCAGGTGACGCTCACCTGCGGCGACAAGGCGTCCACGCCGCCGACGGTCTCCCCGCCGCCGACTCCGTGACGAGCGCGGCGCGCTGATCCCAGCCGGTGTCGCCGGGGACCGCTACGGTGGACGATCGAGGGCCGTGCGCCCCGTCCCGGTGGGGAAAGGACGTGCCATGAGCGACGACCGTCAGGAACCACCCGCCGGTGACGCGGACGCGACCCGCGCGATGCCCCCGGATGCCGACGCGACCCGTGCGATGCCGCGCGACGCGTCCGGGCACGACGCCGACGCGACCGGCGCGATGCCGCGCGACGCGGCCGGGCACGACGCCGACGCCACCCGCGCGATGCCGAGGAACGCCGCCGAGGAGGACGTGGAGGCGACCCGCGCCATGCCGCGGAACGCGGGCGACGCCACCCGTCCGTTGCCCGGCGGACCGGCAGGACAGGGCGGGCCGCGCCGTCCCCTCGACGCGACTACCCCGCAGGAACCGGTGGGCGCCTGGTCCGGCCGGGCCGGGGTGCCGCCACCACGTCCGGCGGGCTATCCCGAGCCCGGCAGCGAGTGGTACGGCGACGAGCAGGCCGGGCGCCGCTGGTGGATGCCGATCCTGCTCGGCATCCTGGCGCTGCTCCTGCTCGGGTTGATCGGGGCGGGGGTGTGGCTGGCGCTGCGTGCCGCCGACCGGAACTCCGATCCGGGCCCGCCGGTGCCGAGCGTCTCGGCACAGACGAGCGCCGCCCCGACGACCGCCGCACCGACCAGTGCCGCGCCGAGCAGTTCACCGCGGAGTACGCCGGCCACGACCGCCCCGGTGGAGGTGCCGATGCCGCCGCTGGTGGGGCTGCCGGAGGCGGCTGCCCGGGCGGCGCTCGACCGGCTGGACCTGGACTACCGGGTGCAACGGCGGGCGTCGGACCGCCCGGCCGGCACGGTGATCTCCACCGATCCCGAGGCCGGTTACCCGGTGGGCGAGGACGACCGGGTCACGATCGTGGTGGCCGTACCCGCGCCGCCGACGAGCGGGCCGAGCACTCCGGGCTCCGCCCCGGCGACGACCACGACGCCCTGACGATCACCACTGGCGTCTACGGGTGCCGACCAGGCCCAGCCCGGCCAGCGAGATGGCGAGCCCGAGCAGCCCGGAGTAGAACAGCGACCGGCTGAGGTCGTCGGTGGCGCCGGTCGGCCGTTCGGCGAGCGCGCCCTCGCCGCCACCGGCACCCGCGGCCGGTTCGTCCTCGTCCTCCGCCGGGTCGGTGGCGGCCCAGCCGTCCTCGTCGTCCGACCCGTCGGAGTGGGCGGCATCGGACTCGGCGGCATCGGAGTCGGCCGTGCCGGACTCCGTCCGGCCGTTCTCACCCGCAACGGTGATCTCCGGGGCCGGTACGGGCTCGGCGAGCTGCTGGGTGGCGGAGAAGGCGGGATGACGTACCGCGAGCGCGAGCGCGGTCGCGGTGACGAGGAAGAGGAAGAGCCCGAGGGCATAGCCGATACGGGACCGGTGGTGCCGCCGCGCGGCGGGCAAGTTGACCATGACCATCCCAGGTTCAGGGTCCATGGCGCGCGGGGTGGAACGTGCCGGGGTGGGCGTACCGATTCTATGGCGACGGCACGCCCTCCCGACCGGGAATCGTGAGGTCAGCCGACCCGGACCGGGGTCCGGACCGCCGGGCGGCGAGCCGTCCGCACGGTGTGCTGACGCGGAGCCGGCGCGGCTTGGAGCTGCCGCAACCCCTCCTGGAGTACGAAGATCGACCTCCGGTTGACCGCGTCCCCCGCCGCGTTCAACTCGTAGCCGTCGAGCCAGAGCCAACCGTCGTAGGTCGGCCAGTCGAGCACCCGGATCACCCGGAACATGATCGGTCGGAGGAACTGGACACTCGCCGCGCGAGTCACGTGCAGTACGTCACCGGAGCGGGGAAGCACATGGGCTCCTGGGAAGTCGGCCGGCGGGACCGGCGAGGCTGAACGGGGGTCAGGTGCGGTCCGGTGACGGGGGGTCTGCCTCGTGGACCGGCGGTCAGTGGGTCGGTGCTGGTCGGGCCGTACCCGCGGTGGCGGACCGCCACCCGACCATCACCCGGCTGCTCCCGGTTACCGCTCCCGTCGCCGCAGCCAAGCTGGCGTACAGCGACGGGGTCTTCATTCCGGGGCAGGTCGCAGGGCGCGGGACGGCTCCCCTCCGGCCGTCCCACGGACCGTGGTGCCACCACGCCCGGAGATCAAGCGAAGACGGTGAGTAACCCGTGCCATACGGACAGACTGCATCAGGGACGTGCGACATGCAAGTTGCACGTGGAGTTTTGCTGATAGGTGAGTCGGACACGCAAACGGCGAAACTTGAAGCGTCAGGTATCGGAGCGGCACACTGGACGCCGGTTTCGCCCGTCGCGGCCGGTCGACGACCGGCACCACCCCTGCCGCGAACGCACACCCGCCGCCCGCCGGTCGCGCCCGCGGTGGGAGCCGAACCGGGGCGCGACCGACCGGAGGTAGCCGGGTGACTGTGAAGCGTGGTCCCGCAAGCCGATGGACGGCACCGAGGTGACTCCGTGAGCGAACGGCGCAGCCCGACCATCCGGCGGCGCCGGCTGGGGGCGGAACTCCGCCGGCAGCGGGAGGCGGCGGGCATCACCATCGAAGTCGTCGCCGAGCAGCTGGAGTGCTCGGCCTCCAAGATCTCCCGGATCGAGACCGGCCACACCACGGCGACCCCGCGCGACGTACGCGACATGCTCCGCATCTACGGGGTGGTCGGCGCGGAGAGCGACGAGCTGGTGCAGATCGCCCGGGAGGCCCGGCAGAAGGGCTGGTGGCATCCGTACAGCACGGTGCTCGTCGGCGCGTACGTCGGCCTGGAGGCGGCGGCCAGCTCCATCCGCGCGTACGAGCAGCAGGTGGTGCCGGGTCTGCTGGAGACCGAGGAGTACGCCGGTGCGATGATCCGGGCGGCCCGGCCGGACTTCACCGACGAACAGGTCGACCAACGGGTGCGTGTCCGTCTGGGCCGTCAGTCGTTGTTGACGCAGGACGATCCGGTCGATCTGTGGGTGGTGCTCGATGAGGCGGTGCTGAGCCGGCCGGTTGGCGGCGACGTGGTGATGCGTGGCCAGCTCAAGCGGTTGGTGGAGGTGGCCGAACTGCCGAACGTGACAGTGCAGGTCCTGCCCTTCGAGGTGGGAGCGCACGCCGGCATGGACGGGACCTTCACGATCCTCAGCTTCCCCGAGCCGAGTGATCCCGATGTCGTGTACGCGGAGAACGCCACGGGTGGACTCTTCCTGGAGAAGAGTGACGAACTGCAGAAGTACAGCTTCATCTTCGATCACATTCGAGCAGCGGCCATGCGCCCGGAGGAGTCCATCGCACACATCGCGAAACTGGCAGAGGAGCCACTGTGGAAATGGCGACCAAGGAGTTCCCCGTGGACCTGACGCAGGCGACGTGGTTCAAGAGCTCGAAGAGCGGGCCGAACTGCGACAACTGCGTCGAGGTCGCGTACGTGACCGGGGCGGTCGGGGTGCGGGACTCGAAGGACAAGACCGGCCCGGCTCTGGTCTTCGCACCGGGCGACTGGCACGCCTTCGTCGCCCGCGCCCGGAACGGCGTGTTCGGCCGGAGCTGACCGGCACCGAGATGTGGTCCCGCCCGGCAGCGTCGCCGGGCGGGACCATTCGCGTCCGCGTGCCCGTGCGGCGGCGGGCACCCGTCGCCAGTTCCGATCCGCCTCGTTGAACCGCACGGATCGGCAACCGAACAAGGCAGGCGAGACGGATGACGACGATCGGTTCAGAGAACCTCACCAGCGGCCCGGGCAAGCCCGAGCGGTTCGGTGGCAAGTACCGGGGTGCCCGCCGGGACACCGTCCTCACCGAGGTGGTCTCCGGTGACGGCGAGGACGCCCGCGAGAGTGGCGTCCCCGAGCAGGCCACGGCGCCGCTGTCCCTGCCGTCGCTGGACCCCAACCCGCTGACCGAGCCGTCCTTCCCGCCGAGCGGCTGGCCGGTCGAGCAGCAGGAGTCCCTGGTGGACCACCCGCTGCTGCGCGGCCTGCTGATGGAACTGCCCCCGAAGGGCAGTGTGCCCCCGCCCGGCTGGCTGGACCGCTGGTTCGAGGCGACCCGGGCGATCCTGGAACTGCTATACGTGCAGGGCGCGAGCCGGTCGCGCTGACACCGCCTCGGCGGCCGGCATCGCCCGCTCGGCGAGCCGGTTGTGCCGGAGCGCGTGGCGTACTCCGATCGCGCACACGCCGAGCACCCCGACGGTGATCACCGGTCCGGCGACGCCCGGCGCGGTGAACAGGTCGACGCCGATCGCCGGCAGCACCGCCACCAGCACCGCGATCGCCGTCGCCTGGAGCGGCAGCGCGATCAGCGGGTGCGCTGCCGCCGCGCGCAGCCCGTGCGGGGCGGGCGTCTCCGGCGCCGCCGCGAACGCGCCCGCGCCGGACCGCAGCCGCCGGACCCGCCGTACCGTGCAGACCGCCACGACGGCCGCCGGCACCGCGGCGACGCCGAGCGCGGCGGCGGCCCGGTCCACAGTGGTGTCACCGGCGCTCTGCAGGCCCGCGGCGAGGACCGCCGCGGTGAGCGCGAGGCCGGTCAGCACCAGGACGGACAACCATCCGGTACGCCGGCGCAGCGCGCGGGCGCGGTCCAGCCCGGGCAGGCCCTCCGCGACCAGTCCGGCGGCGAGCCAGACGGCGGCGACGGGAAGCAGCAGGGCGAGACGGTCATCCATGGCCCTTAGCCTTGCCCGTTTCGACGTCCGCCGAATCCGGGACGGCACCCCGGTTCGTCCCGTACCCGTGCCCGTAGGGGTACGGCTCAGACGTCGAACGTGGCCGGTCGCCCGGTGGCCGGCGCCGGCGGGTTGGCCTTCCACAGGCCGGTCTTCTGGGCCGCGAGCCGGGCCAGGTAGGCCGGGTTGAGGATGACGTACCTGCGCCACAGGCGCTTGGGCTCCAGGCCGAGCCGCCAGAACCACTCCAGCCCGGCGCGCTGCATCCACGGTGGCGGGTTGCGCAGCAGGCCGGCGTGGTAGTCGAAGGCCGCGCCGACTGCCATCAGCGGCATGTCCAGCAGCGGGCGCATCGCGTACGCGAAGACCTCCTGGCGCGGGCAGCCCAGCCCGACCAGGACGAGGCGGGCGCCGCTGGCCCGGATCCGGTCGGCGATCTCGGCGTCCTCGCCCGGCGCGACGGCGCGGAACTTGGACGGCTCGACCCCGGCGACCTTCAGCGCGGGGAACTTGCGCTCCAGCGCCGGGACCAGCCGGGACAGCGTCTCCTCGGTGGAGCCGTAGAGGTAGACGGGCAGCCCTTCCTCGGCGAACCGGGCGAGCACCCGCAGGGTCAGCTCCGGCCCGTAGACGCGGTCGGTGAGCCCGGCGCCGTGCAGCAGGTTGAGCGCCCAGCGCACCGGCTGCCCGTCCGGGGTGACCACGTCGAACGAGTTGAGCCGGGCGTTGTGCGCCGGGTCGAGCACGCCGGTCATCACGCCGTGCACGGCGAGCGCGGTGAGCGCCAGCGGGCGGCGCTCGTGCGCGGCCGCCACCACGGCCTCGGTGGCCCGGGCGTAGTCGGTGGCGTCGACCCCGACGCCGAGCACGTTGCGCTTGGTCCCGGTGGTCATGCCTTCGGCACCCACTTGTCGGCGTTCGCCTCGTAGATCTCGCGGAGGATCATCGGCACGTCGTACGTGATCTTCCAGGACGGGTAGTGCTCCTCGAAGCGGGCCATGCTGCTGACGTACCACTGGTGGTCGCCGGTGCGGGCCTGCTCGACGTAGTTGATCCGGGCCTCGCGGCCGGTGATCTCCTGGGCGACCCGGAACGCCTCGATGTGCGAGGTGTTGGAGTGCCGGCCGCCGCCGAGGTTGTAGACCTGGGCCGAGCGCGGCTCCCGGAAGAACGCCTCGAACGCGGTGAGGACGTCGTGCGAGTGGATGGCGTCCCGGACCATCTTCCCCTTGTAGCCGAAGAGGTTGTACGTCCGGCCCTCCATCACGCAGCGCATCAGGTACGCCAGGAAGCCGTGCAGCTCGGCGGCGGAGTGCGCCGGGCCGGTCAGCGTGCCGCCCCGGAAGCAGGCGGTCCTCATGTCGAAGTAGCGGCCGTACTCCTGGACCATCACGTCGGAGGCGACCTTCGAGGCGCCGAAGATCGAGTGCAGCGACTCGTCGATCGACATGTCCTCGGTGATGCCGTCGTACCAGCGGTGGTCCTCGGGCAGCTCGTACCGGGTCTCCAGCTCGATCAGCGGGAGCGAGTTCGGCCGGTCGCCGTACACCTTGTTGGTGGAGCAGTGGATGAACGGCGCGTCGACGGCGTGCCGCCGGGTGTTCTCCAGCACGTTGAGCGTGCCGCCGGCGTTCACGTCGAAGTCGGTGAACGGCTCCTTGGCGGCCCAGTCGTGGCTCGGCTGGGCGGCGCTGTGGATCACCACGGCGATGTCCTTGCCGTACCGCTTGAAGACCTGCTCCAGCCCGTCGCGGTCGCGGATGTCGACGGCGTGGTGGGTGTACGCGGATCCGAGGTCGGCGGCGAGCCGGTCGAGGCTCCAGGCGGTCGAGCCGTCCTCGCCGAAGAAGTACCGCCGCATGTCGTTGTCGATGCCGACCACGTCGAGACCGAGTCCGGCGAAGTGCCGGGCCGCCTCGGAGCCGATCAGACCGCCGGAACCGGTCACCAACGCGACAGTCACACGCCACTCCTGGTCCATGGGAGGCAGGGAAACCATCGGAGCATAGCGTGACGTCCGGAACGCCCCGATACGAAGCAAGGGCCCCGCTGTGTGCGGAGCCCTTGTCCTGGTGGGGATGGGGGGAGTTGAACCCCCACGTCCTTTCGGACACACGGACCTGAACCGTGCGCGTCTGCCATTCCGCCACATCCCCGTGGCACGACCTGGAACACCATATCGCATCCCGCGCCCGCCATCTGCGGCGGGTGCCGGGACATATTACGCTGTCCACTGGTCACGCCACGAACGATCACCGCTCGTGGCGGGCGAAACTTTAGCACGCTCGCGGGCCTGGTCACGAACGGGCCGACGGCAGCCGGCCGAGCGGCGTGTGAGCTGCGGAGGCGGTGTCCGGATACCATCATTGCCTCGGGACCCGAGGAGGAGCCGGTGAGCGTGCTGCAACGCTTCGAGAAGCGTCTGGAAGGCCTGGTCGAGGGGGCCTTCGCCAAGGTCTTCAAAGGGGTGGTCCACCCCGTGGAGATCCTCAACGCCATGCAGCGGGAGGCCGAGGCGCACAAGGCGATCCTGGCCGGTGGGCGCACCCTTGTGCCCAACCGCTACGTGATCGATCTCTCGCCCTACGACCACAGTCGGCTGGCGCCGTACGCTGCCGCGCTGGCCCAGGAGCTGGCCCAGTCGCAGGCGGAGTTCATCGGCGAGCAGGCGTGGACGGTCTACGGCGACGTGATCGTCGAGGTCGAACGCGGTGAGGGCCTGGACACCGGCATGTTCCGGGTCACCGCCGAGGTCTACACCGGCGGGGACGTCGCCCCGGTCTCCGCGCCCGGCGGCTACGACGCCGGCCCGGCGTACCCGGCGTACGACCAGGGTGGCGGCTACGGCCCTCCGCCCGGTCACGGCGGCGGCCGCAACGTCCGCCTGGTCTCCGGCGACGGCCGCACCTACCCCCTCCAGATGGGCTCGACCGTGATCGGCCGCGGCGACCAGGCCAACCTGCGCCTGCCCGACGTCGGCATCTCCCGGCGCCACGCCCGGCTGGACTTCGACGGCGGCCAGGTGGTGCTGACCGACCTGGGCTCCACCAACGGCACGATGGTCAACGGCCAGCGGGTCTCGGCGGTCGCCCTCAACCCCGGCGACATGATCCAGCTCGGCACCACGACGCTGACCTTCCGCGTGGACGGCTGATCCGCGTTGCCGGAACTCGTCATCACCGTCGCCCGGTTCGGGTTCCTGATCCTGCTGTGGATCTTCGTGTTCACGGTGGTCGGCGTGATCCGCCGGGACCTCTTCGCCGGTGCCCGGTCGGGCCGGCTCGTGGCCGCGCCGCGGGGGATCGGCGCGTCGACCGGGCAGCCGGGGAAGCCGGCGAAGGCCAAGCGCGGCCGGGCCGCCCACCAGCTGGTGGTCACCGCCGGTCAGCTCGCCGGCACCCGGATCACGCTCGGGGAGGCCCAGATCACCATCGGCCGCGCGGAGGACTCGACCCTGGTGATCACCGACGACTACGCCTCGGCGCGACACGCCCGGCTGGTGCCCCGCGACGGGCAGTGGTACGTCGAGGACCTCGGATCGACTAACGGCACCTATCTCGATCGCGCTAAGGTCACCGGACCAACCCCCGTCCCCCTCGGCGTGCCGATCCGGATCGGCCGCACTTCCCTCGAATTACGGCCATGACTCTGACCCTGCGCTACGCGGCCCACAGCGACCGCGGTCTGATCCGAGACGGTAATCAAGATTCCGTCTACGCCGGACCGCGGCTGCTCGCCGTGGCCGACGGCATGGGCGGCATGGCCGCCGGTGACGTCGCCAGCAACATCGTCATCGGTGCCATGGCGCCCCTCGACGAGGACGTCCCCGGTGACGCCCTGGTCGACGCGCTCCGCTCCGCCGTGGGCACCGCCAACCAGCAGCTCCGCGACACCGTGGACGCCAACCCGCAGCTGGAGGGGATGGGCACGACGCTCACCGCGACCCTCTTCTCCGGCAGCAAGCTCGGCATGGTCCACATCGGTGACTCCCGGGCCTATCTCCTGCGCAACGGCGAGTTCGCGCAGATCACCAAGGACGACACGTACGTCCAGATGCTCGTCGACGAGGGCCGGATCAGCGCGGAGGAGGCGAGCAGTCACCCCCAGCGCTCGCTGCTCACCCGGGCGCTCGACGGCCGCGACATCGACCCGGAGTACAGCGTCCGCCAGGTGTTGCCCGGCGACCGCTACCTGATCTGCTCCGACGGGCTCTCCGGCGTGGTCAGCGCGGAGACCATCGCGGACACCATGCGGGAGTACCCCGACCCGCAGCGGTGCGTGGAACGCCTGGTGCAGCTCGCGCTGCGCGGCGGCGGCCCGGACAACATCACGGTGATCATCGCCGACGCCACCGACCAGGACATCGTCGAGGCGTCCCCGATCGTCGGCGGCGCCGCCGCCCGCGACCGGGGCATGGCGACCTCGGCCGACGACTCCACCCCGGCGGCCCGCGCCTCGGCGCTGTCCGCCCCCCGGCCACCCGCGCCGGAGGAGCCGGCGGACAACCGCGACGACGAGCCGGAACGGCGTCGCCGCCGGCCGCTGCGCACCGTCGCGATGGTGCTGGCGCTCGCGGTGATCGTCGGCGGTGGCGCGTTCGGCGGGTGGACGTACACCCAGCGGCAGTTCTACGTCGGCGCCACCGACGACGGCCAGCTCGCGGTCTTCCGCGGGGTGCCCGGCCAGGTCGCCGGACTGGACCTGTCGAACGTGCACGCGCGCAGCGAGGCCCGGCTCGACGACCTCACCCTCGCCGCCCAGGAGCGGGTGAAGCAGGGCATCCAGGCCCGCAACGAGCCGGACGCGGAGCGCCGGCTGGCGGAGCTGACGAGTGAGGATCCGGCGAACCCGAACCTCAAGCCGCTCTGCCCGCCCGACCCGTCGCCCGGTGCG
Organism: Micromonospora sp. CNZ297; assembly: GCF_007827625.1. Lineage (NCBI taxonomy): Bacteria > Bacillati > Actinomycetota > Actinomycetes > Micromonosporales > Micromonosporaceae > Micromonospora > Micromonospora sp. CNZ297. Next base: position 11,960 of record NZ_VISU01000037.1, read on the forward strand.
ACCAGTCCGAGCCCGGCAGCGGGCGGGCTGAACCCGCAGGTCAGCGGCAGTCCCGCACCGTCCGTTCCGCCGGCCGGCTCACCGAGCCCCGGCGCGTCGACGCCGCTGACGACCATCACGCCCGACGCCGTACCCTCCGACACCGTTCCGCCGGCCGACCCGGCGGGTTGCCGGTCGCCGGAGTGAGTGCCGGCTCGATCCCGAGGACGTATCCGTGACCGCAGCCGCCGTACCGGCCGCCTCGCCCGCTTCGACGGGCGAGGAGTCCGGCGTACGCCTGGCCCGGTCCCGGCGCAACGCCGAGCTGTCCCTGCTCCTGCTCGCCATGGTGCTCGTCGCGGCGTACGCGGCGATGATCGAGGCGAAGGCGCTGGACACGATCACGCCCGACTTCTGGATCCCGGCCGCCGCGCTGGGGCTGGTCTTCCTCGGTCTGCACCTGGTGATCCGCTGGCTGGCGCCGTACGCCGATCCGGCGCTGCTGCCGGCGGTGGCACTGCTCAACGGCATCGGGGTCGGCTTCCTGCGCCGCTACGACCTGGCCAAGGCCACGCCCGCCGAGCGGGAGGACCTGGCCGTCTTCGCCGGCACCGGCGGCCGGCAGCTCGCCTGGACGCTCGCCGCGGTGGTGCTCGCCGCCGCTCTGCTGGCGATCCTGCGCGACCACCGTTCGCTGTCCCGGTACGCGTACACGCTGGGCCTGGCCGGCATCGTGCTGGTGATGATCCCGGCGGTGCTGCCCAGCCGGTTCTCCGAGATCAACGGCGCGAAGCTGTGGATCAAGTTCGGCGGATTCTCCATCCAGCCGGGTGAGTTCGCCAAGCTGGCCCTGCTCACGTTCTTCGCCTACTACCTGGTGCGCAAGCGCGAGGTGCTCTCGCTCGCCAGCCGGCGGGTGCTGGGCATCGACTTCCCGCGCGGGCGAGACCTCGGCCCGGTGCTCGTGGTCTGGCTGGTCAGCCTCCTGGTCCTGATCTTCGAGAAGGACCTCGGCACCTCGCTGCTCTACTTCGGCATGTTCGTGGTGACGCTCTACATCGCCACCGAGCGGGTCAGCTGGCTGCTCATCGGCCTGATCCTGTTCTTCGGCGGCGCCTACCTGGCGTACGTGCTGGGCAGCACCGTGGGCGGCCCGTTCGCGAACTTCTACGACCGGGCGCAGATCTGGCTGGACCCGTTCGCCGAGCCGTACGACAGGGGCTACCAGCTGGTGCAGGGTCTGCTCACGCTCGGCACCGGCGGCCTGTTCGGGGCCGGGCCGGGCGGCGGCCAGCCGGCGCTGCTGCCCGAGGTGCAGACCGACTTCATCTTCGCCGGCATCGGTGAGGAGATCGGCCTGTTCGGTCTCTCCGCGCTGCTGGTGATCTACCTGCTGATCGTCGAGCGTGGCCTGCGTGCCGCGCTGGCGGTACGGGACTCGTTCGGCAAGCTGCTCGCCGGTGGTCTGGCGTTCACGCTGGGCCTCCAGGTCTTCGTCATCGTCGGCGGCATCAGCAAGCTCATCCCGCTGACCGGTCAGACCACCCCGTTCCTGTCCGCCGGTGGCTCCTCGCTGATGGCGAACTGGCTGCTGATCGCCCTCCTGCTGCGGGTCTCGGACGGCGCCCGCCGTCCGGTGACCGGCGGCGGTGGCCCGGCCGCCCGGCCGGCAGGCGGCCCGCCCGAGCAGTTGCACGGCGCCCCGACGGAGGTGATCCGGCCGTGAATGCCCCTCTGCGCCGCGTCGGCGTGGTCGTGATGGTCCTGTTCGGACTCCTGTTCGCGAACCTGAACTGGATCCAGGCCTACAAGGCCGACGAGTACCGCAACAGCGACTACAACGGCCGGGTCCAGGTCGCCGAGTACGACCGCAAGCGCGGGAACATCGAGGTGGGCGGCACCGCGTACGCGGTCAGCAAGGAGACCGGCGGTGAGCTGAAGTACCAGCGCACCTACCCGGGCGGGGCGATGTACGCGCACGTGCTCGGCTGGAAGCCGGTCAACGGCAGCGCGAGCGGCATCGAGCGGGTGGAGAACGACTTCCTCGCCGGCACCAGCGACGCGCTCATCGCCAGCCGGATCAAGGACATGTTCACCGGTGACGAGACCGGTGGCGGGAACGTGCTGCTGACGCTCTCCAAGCGGGCTCAGGAGACGGCGTACAAGCAGCTCAACGACAACCAGGTCGGCGCGACCAAGGGCGCGGCCATCGCGATCGACCCGCGTACCGGCGCGGTGCAGGCGCTGGTGTCCATGCCGAGCTTCGACCCGAACCCGCTGGCGAGTCACAACAGCACCGAGGCGGACCGGGCGTACAACACGCTGGAGAAGGACAAGGACCGGCCGCTGGCGAACCGGGCGCTGTCCGAGACGCTGCCGCCGGGCTCCACCTTCAAGATCATCATGGCGGCGGCGGCGCTGGAGAACGGCGTCGGGCAGCAGACCCGCATCCCGGCCGGTTCCAGCTACACCGCGCCCGGCGCCGGTCAGCCGATCCGCAACGCCGCGCCGTCGATCTGCCCCGAGTCGCAGGTGACGCTGCGCGAGGCGGTGACCGAGTCCTGCAACACCGGCTTCGCCCAGCTCGGCGTACGCCTCGGCTCGGACAAGGTCAAGGAGAAGGCCAAGCAGTTCGGCTTCGAGCAGGAGGACCTCACCGTCGGCCAGCTCGGTGATGGCGGCCTGCCGGTGGCGGCCAGCCGCACCGGCGACATGCAGAACCCGGACGGCAGCACCGACCAGGCCGCTCTGGCGCAGTCGTCGATCGGCCAGAACAACGTGCGGATGACCCCGTTGCAGGGCGCGATGATCGCCGCCGCGGTGGCCAACAAGGACGGCAAGCAGATGCGTCCGTACCTGGTCAAGCAGCTGCTCGGGCCGGACCGCACCACCGTCTACGACGCCGCCCAGCCGCGCGAGCTGCGCCGCCCGATCAGCGGCCAGGTCGCCGCCGACCTGCGCGACATGATGCAGAACGTGGTGAAGGAGGGCACCGGCCGCCGGGCCGCCATCGACGGCTTCCTGGTCGGCGGCAAGACCGGTACCGCCCAGTCCGGCCCGAACACCCCGGACCACGGCTGGTTCATCGGCTTCGCCCTGGACAAGGACGGCACGCCGCTCTCCGCGGTCTGCGTCGAGCTGGAGCAGGCGGGCAGCGGCGGCAGCGCCGAGGCGGCCCGCATCGCCGGCCGGATCATGGCGGCGGCGATCGCCGACTCCGGGAGGCGCTGACGTGCTCGGTCCGGGAGTGAAGCTCGGCAACCGCTACCGCCTCGACGAGCGGATCGCCAGCGGTGGCATGGGCGACGTGTGGCGCGGCACCGACCAGGTGCTGGGCCGTACCGTCGCGGTGAAGAGCCTGCTCCCGGCACTGCTGGACGAACCGGGCTTCGCCGAGCGGTTCCGCGGCGAGGCCCGGACCATGGCCACCATCAACCACCCCGGCGTGGTCGACGTCTACGACTTCGGCAGCGACCAGCACATCGCCTTCCTGGTGATGGAGTACGTCGAGGGCGACGCGCTCTCCGCCACGCTCAGCCGTGTCGGCCGGCTGACCCCGGCCCGCACGATGGCGCTGCTGGCGCAGGCCGCCGACGCGTTGCACGCGGCGCACGAGAAGGGCATCGTGCACCGCGACGTGAAGCCCGGCAACCTGCTGGTCCGGCCGAACGGCACGCTCGTGCTCACCGACTTCGGCATCGCCCGCTCGGACCTGGTCGGCCAGCTCACCGCCGCCGGCTCGGTGCTCGGCACCGCCTCGTACATCTCGCCGGAGCAGGCCACCGGCGCTGTCGCCACCCCCGCCTCGGACGTCTACGCGCTGGGCGTGGTCGCGTACCAGTGCCTGGCCGGCCGCCGCCCGTTCGAGGGGGACAATCCCCTCGAAATCGCCATGAAGCACGTACGGGACACTCCGCGGGCGCTTCCGGCGGACATCCCGCCCCAGGTCCGGGCGATCGTCGAGCGGGCCATGGCGAAGGATCCGGCCGCGCGCTGGCCGAGCGCCGCCGCGCTGGCGAGCATCGCCCGGCAGGCCAAGCTCGCGCTCTCCCAGGCGGCCCGCTCCGGGCACCCGATCTCCGGCGTACCCGCCTCGCCTGCCGCGCCCGTCGCGCGGGCGCAGGTGCCCACCGCCGCTCCGCGTCCGCAGCCGCCGGCCGCCGCCCCGCGCCCGCAGCCCCGGCCGCCCGTGTCACCGGCCCGCCCGCCGGTCGCCGCGCCGCGCCCGGCCGTGATCGCGCACCCCGCCCCGCAGCCCCGTCCGCCGGTGGCGCCGCGCGGCGCGGCCCCCGTCCCGCAGCCACGCCCCGTGCCCCAGCACAACCCCCTGGGGTACGCGCGACCGCCCGCCGCCGCTCCGCCCCGGCGCTCCCGGTCCGGGCTGTGGACGACGGCGATCGTGGTGGCCGTACTGGTCATCCTCTGCTCGGGCGTGATTTCGTTCCTGTACCGGAAATACGGTGCTACCGCATCCGCTTCGGCGAGTGTGAGCGTGACCTCCGGCGCGGTGCAGCCGTACGGAGGCGACTATCCGGTCCGCACGTCGTACCGTCGTGAGGTACGCCTCCTGCCGGCCGGCGGCGGTACGACGACGAGCGAAGGACGAGAGACGCGATGACAGCGCAGGCCCGCCTGCTCGGTGGCAGGTACCAGGTCGGCGAGCTGCTGGGCTACGGCGGCATGGCCGAGGTGCACCGCGGCCGTGACCTCCGGCTCGGGCGGGATGTCGCGATCAAGATGCTCCGTGCCGATCTGGCCCGGGATGCCACGTTCCAGATGCGGTTCCGCCGTGAGGCGCAGAACGCCGCCTCGCTCAACCACCCGGCGATCGTCGCCGTCTACGACACCGGTGAGGAGACCGCCCCCACGGGCGAGACCCTGCCGTTCATCGTGATGGAGTTCGTCAACGGCCGGACCCTCAAGGAGGTCCTCGGCGTCGAGGGGCGGCTCCAGCCGCGCCGGGCGCTGGAGATCTGCGCCGACATGTGCGCCGCGCTGGAGTTCAGCCACCGGCACGGGATCATCCACCGGGACATCAAGCCCGGAAACGTGATGCTCACCCAGACCGGCCAGGTCAAGGTGATGGACTTCGGCATCGCCCGGGCGCTCGCCAGCGGCGCCACCACGATGACGCAGACCAGCGCGGTCATCGGCACCGCACAATACCTCTCCCCCGAGCAGGCGCGCGGCGAGGCGGTCGACGCCCGCTCCGACGTCTACGCGGCCGGCTGCGTGCTGTTCGAGCTGCTCTGCGGCCACCCGCCGTTCGTCGGGGACAGCCCGGTCAGCGTCGCGTACCAGCACGTGCGGGAGCAGCCGCCGACGCCGAGCACGATCAACCCGGACGTCAACCCCGCTGTCGACGCCATCGTGCTCAAGGCGCTGTCGAAGAACCCGCTCAACCGCTACCAGAGCGCCGGCGAGATGCGGGCGGACCTGCTCCGCGCCGCCGCCGGCCGGCCGGTGCTCGCCACCCCGGTGATGCCGGCCGAGGAGACCATGCCGATGGGCGCCGCCGCGGGCGGCTACCACCAGGCGCAGCAGACCCAGATGATGGGCCCGCAGACCCGCCAGCAGCCGGTGGCGCGGGTCGGCGACCCGGGCAAGCGCAAGAGCTCGTCCTGGGTCATCGCCGCGTTCGCCACCCTCGGCGTGCTCGCGGTGATCGCGCTCGGCACGGCGCTCTGGCTCAACCAGGCCGGCAACGAGAAGGTGTCGGTGCCGCAGTTGGTGGGCCGTTCGCAGGCCGAGGCGCAGGCGGCGCTCAACCAGGCCGGGCTGCGTTTCACCGCAGGTGACCCGGTGCAGAACACCACGTGCGAGAAGGGCTCGGTGGTCGACCAGAGCCCGTCGTTCGGCCAGCGGGTGGAGAAGGACACCGAGGTCACCGTCAACGTCTGCACCGGCCCGGGCCAGGTCACCATCCCCACTGGCCTGAAGGGCAGCACCAAGGATGCCGCGCAGACGCGTCTGCGCGAGCAGAAGCTCGTTCCCGTCGTGGAGGAAGTGAACAACAGCGCGCCGAAGGACCAGGTCGTCGACGTTTCCCCCAATGAGGGCAGCCCGGTCGCCGAGGGCAGCAAGGTGACGCTCAAGGTCTCCCGGGGCAACGTGAGCGAGGTGCCGAACGTCCGCGGCTACACCGAGGACCAGGCGACGCAGCGGCTCAAGGAGGCCGGCTACGAGGTCCGGGTCCAGGAGGGCGACGAGGTCGACCCGGCCGAGGCGGGCAAGGTCAGCAGCCAGTCACCCCGCGCGGGGACCAGCCTGGCCAAGGGCGAGCGGGTGACCATCCGGGTCGACGTGCCGCGCGAGGAGGAGCCGACCAGCCCGACGCCGAGCGGCTCGCCCAGCACGTCCCCGAGCACGCCGGGCAACGGCGGCGGCAACGGCGGCGGCAGTGGCTTCCCGTTCCCGCCAGTGGCCCCGACGCGTACCGACCGCTGAGCAAGACCTGAGCACGACGCGGCGGCGTCCCCGACCCCCGGGGCCGCCGCCGCGCCCATTCTCGCGACGATCATGAAGTTGGCGGCGCAAGGCGTCCGATTTATCCCCGCCAACTTCATGATCGACCGAGAAAGGGCGGGCGGGACCGCGCCGGGTGAGAAGCGGGCGGGGGCGTCAGGCTGGGGAGAAGGCGGCCTGACGGCGGGCGTCGACCTCGGCGGCCAGTTCCGGGGCGCGCTCCAGCGCCGCGGGGAAGCCGCAGGCGGCGAGCCAGTTCGCCAGCATCAGGTGACCGCCCTCGGTCAGCACCGACTCGGGGTGGAACTGCACGCCCTCGATCGGCAGCGTGCGGTGCCGCATCGCCATCACCACGCCGGAGGCGGTCCGGCCGGTGACCTCCAGCTCGTCGGGGAGCGTCTCGGGCAGTACGGCGAGCGAGTGGTAGCGGGTGGCGGTGAACGGGTCGGGCAGACCGGCGAGCACGCCCACGCCGTCGTGGCGTACCTCCGAGGTCTTGCCGTGCAGCAGTTCCGGCGCGCGGGCCACAGTCGCGCCGAACGCCTCGCCGATCGCCTGGTGACCGAGGCAGACGCCGAAGATCGGGAGCTTGCCCGCGTACTCGCGGATCACGTCCAGGCAGATGCCGGCCCGGTCCGGACTGCCCGGCCCGGGTGACAGCAGGACACCGGCGGCGCCGGCGCGGCCCACCTCGGCGACGTCGATCTCGTCGTTGCGCCGCACCTCGCAGTCGGCGCCGAGCTGGCCGAGGTACTGCACGAGGTTGAAGACGAACGAGTCGTAGTTGTCGATCACCAGTACGCGCATCGCTGTCACCTGTTCGGGGTGGAGGGTGGGGCGTTGTTCGTCTCGGTGCTGTACGGCAGCTCCTCCTCGCCGGGCAGCCCGGTCGGCTCGGTGATCCCACCGTCACCCGGTACGCCGGAGTCCTGGGTGACCTGCACGTCGTCGAAGGGCAGCAGCGGCTCGGCCCACGGGAAGACCACGAACCAGAGCAGCGCGACGGTGGCGGTGGCCAGCACCAGCGAGCCGAACAGCTTGCCGGGCAGCCCGAACGGGAGTTTGCGCCAGATCCACGAGTACACGGCTCACGCCTCCAACTCGGCCGGGCGGCCCGCCGACTTGGCCTGCGTGTGGTCGAGCCGGGCGTGGATGATCAACCGCTGGTAGTTGTCGAACTTCGGGTTGCAGGTGGTGAGCGTCAGCAGCTTCTCGGTGGGCTTCTGACCCGGCTTGCCGGGCACCGGCGCGACCACCTCCACCTGGGACGGCTTGACGATCCGCTGCTGGTATACCCGGTAGACGAGCCACTCCGTCTTGGTCTCGACCACTATCGCGTCGCCGGTCTTCATTTCGTCCAGCCGCCAGAACGTGGAGCGGATCCGGTGGCCGGCGACGGAGAAGTTGCCCACCTCGCCGGGCATGGCACTGTCCGGATAGCGGCCCGGCGCGTACCGGATGTCCTCCGGGCTGACCCCCTCGACCACCACCCAGTGCTTGTCGAACTTGGGGATGTAGAGGCCGGCGACCGGCCTGCCCTCCGCCGGTGGCTTCGGCTTCACCGTCGGCCCGGTGGTCGGGCCGACGGTCGGGTCCGCCGCCGCGTCCCACTCCTGGGCGAGCTGGCTGTTCAGGTCGCTCTGGTGGGCCTCGACGATAACCGCCTTGCCCCAGATCTCGTACCCGGCGAAGAGAAGCACCACCAGCCCGAAGGTGATCAGCAGCTCGCCGGTGCCCCGCACGACGGTGCGCAGCCGGGAGCCGACGGTGGGGCGGGTCAGCTCGGAGTAGACGCTGCGGTATCCGTCGCCGGTCTGCTCGGGCCGCAGTTGCACCACCCGCTCGCCGCGCCGAGGGCGGGGCGGCTCGGCGGGCGGTTCGGCGCCACCACCACCGCCGCCGTCGCCGGTGTCAGGCACCGGGGGCACCGCGCCCATCAGCCCGGTGGCGTCCAGGTGGGGGTCCGCGGGTGGGCGGGTGACGGCGGGCAGCACCGTCGTCGCTCCGGGGTCGGCCGGAGGGTTCCGGTCCGCGCCGGCCGGCCCGCCGAGAGGGGGTACGCCGGGCGGCCGTCCCTCACCCCCCGCCGGTCGGCGACCGTCCTCCGGCGGGCGTCCGCCGGCCTCCCACGGGCGGGTGCCGTTCTGCGGTGGCTGTCCACCGCGGCCACCACGCTCGGGCGGGATCGCCGCACCTGTGGAATGGCGGACGGCGTACTGCTGCCCCGCCGGTCCGTACCCCTCCGGTCGCGACTGGCGCTCGCCCGGCCGGTGTGCGACGTCGCCGGGCGCGGCCGGGCGCATCCCGGGAGCGGGACCACCCCGGGGCGCCGCTCCGTGGGGCGCGGGGCCGTTCTGCGCCGGCCCGTGGGGCGCGGGGCCGTTCTGCGTAGGGCCGTGGTGTCCGGCGCCCTGGTGCGCCGGGCCGGCCGGGTGGGGCGTACCCCTGGGGGGAAGCTCGCTCGCCGGGGGGCGGAACCGGGGGTCGGCCTCGGGGCGGGAGGCGCTCGCCGGTTGATGCGCCTGACTGCCTGGCCACGGCGGCGGCGGAGCGACCGGCGGGGCGGTCCGTGGCGGGGCGGACGGCGGTTGGCCGGTCCGTGACGGCGCGGGCTGGCGGGTGTCCGGGCCGCGTCGGGCCGGGGCGGTGTGGGCCGGGCCGGCGTCGGGCCAGGGCAGGTGGAGCGGCTGTGGCGACGCCGGGGCCGGACGCTCGACCCGGGGGAGGAACGCTGTCGACTCCTCCTGGTGGTCGTGGCCGGTGCGTTCCCGGGGGTCGCCGCCGGTCACCGGGGCACCGTCGCCGATTGCAGCGCGGTGGAGTCCTCGAACGCCGGCACGGTGACGGTGGAGACGCGCTCGACGTACCCGAGTTGGTAGTGGTCGGCCACTTCCTTGAACACCCGCACTCCCTCAGAGGCGGCGAGCGCCCGCTGGAGTTCCGCGGGATCGCCGATTGCCACGATCTTGAAAGGAGGGGAGTACACCCGGCCGTGCAGCAGCAGGGTGTTACCGACGCAGCGTACCGCGCTGGTGCTCAGCACGCGGACGTTCATGATTGACATGGCCTCCGCGCCGCCGGCCCAGAGCGCGTTGACGACCGCCTGGACGTCGCCCTGGTGCACCACCAGGTCGTCGTTGCTGGCGCCCTTCGGTAGCGGCTGGTCGGGCCGGCGGTCGGCGTCGTTCAGCTCGACAGTCACGCCGCTGCCGGTGAGCGCTGTGAACCCGGCGGCCTGCCGGCTGGCGGCGGCCCGGTCCCGCTCGGTCTTGATCGGCCCGTCGGCGCCGGCGAGCGCTTCGGTCTGCTCCTCCACCTCGGCCCGGAGCCGGGCGGCCTTCGCCTCGCTGGCGGCGACCTCCTCGCGGCGGTCCTCGATCAGCTGGGTCAGCTGAGGCCGGCGGTCCTCACGCAGGGAGGTGCCGCCCGCGGTGGTGGCGGTGGTGGTGAACAGCAGACCGGCCGCGGCGGCGATCAGGGGTACGCCGACGGACCAGCCGGGGCGGCGCTGGCGTGCGCGCCGGGGCAGCAGGGCGGCTGCCGCGCGGCGGAGGACCTTCTGCCAGGAGGCGGCGCCGGACGTGTACTCCACCGGGCGTTCCCTTTCCCGTCGTCTCGTTCCGGCCCGCGCCGGTGCGAGCCGACCTGCTCGACCCGGAAAGTCCGCTCTTTCCGGTTACTGAGTGCACCGGCCTGGCCCCATTCGTGGCCTGGACGGTCCGTCCGGACTACGCTAGCTGTCGAACATTATTGGCCATGGACCGTCGCCCTCGCGCCCGGTTGTCAGGCCGGACGAGGTCGTACCCCCCTCTGGAGAGCGTCGTGCCCAAGTCTCAGGTCCGCAAGAAGAAGGTGTACACCCCGCCGACGGACGTACGTCCGACGGCGACGGCGTCGACGCGCAAGCCTAGCCCGATCTGGCTGCCGGTCACGGCGGTCACGCTGATCGTGGCGGGCATCGGCTGGCTGGTGCTCTACTACCTGTCCGAGCAGGCGTACCCGGTCGCCAGCTGGGGTTACTGGAACCTCGCCGTGGGCTTCGGCGCGATGGTCTCGTCGCTGATCCTGCTCTCCCGCTGGCGCTGATCCGGCGCTGCCCCACCCCGGCGTAGGTCACGCCACGCCGCCCCTGCCCGGCGCTTCGGCGCCGGTCCACCTAAGGTGTGCGCAGGGCGGCGTGGCCTGGTGCGAGAAGACTCACGTTACTGCTGGGTAACCTTGCGCGTAGGCTGCACGGACAAAGCAGCAGACCGGGAGGCCAACTCGATGGGCAGCGTCCAGATCGTCACCACGATCCTCGCGGCCGCCATCACCGCCGTTGCGGTGTGGCTTGCGGTGCGCGCGGTCATGAAGATGACCGCCGTCATCCGGCTCGGCCAGCCCGCGCCGGAGCGGTTCGGCGACAAGGGCGCGCGTACGAAGAAGATGCTGGTGGAGACCGCCGGTCACACCCGCATGCTCAAGTGGAGCGTGGTCGGCGCCGCCCACTGGTTCGTGATGGTCGGCTTCATCGTGCTGTCGCTGCTGGTGCTGGAGGCCTACTTCGAGGTCGTCTCCACCGGCGGCGGGCTGCCGATCATCGGGCACTGGACGATCTTCGGTCTGGTCACCGAGTGGATCGGCATCCTCGGCCTGGTCGGCATCCTGGTGCTGATGGCGATCCGGCTGCGCAACCGGCCCGGCCGCGCGGAGAACCGCTCCCGGTTCACCGGCTCGACCATGTGGCAGGGCTACTTCGTCGAGTGGGTCGTCCTGCTGGTCCTGATCTTCGGGTTCGTGATCCGGGGCTTCAAGGTCGCCACCGACCACTTCGAGTACCCGGTCTGGGCCGCCCCGCTCAGCCACGCGGTCGGCTCGGTCCTCCCGGACTGGGAGGCGGGCGTCAGCGTCGCCGCGCTCATCAAGATCGCCATTTCGATGACCTGGCTCATCGTGATCTCGCTGAACGTCACCATGGGCGTGGCCTGGCACCGCTTCCTGGCCTTCCCGAACATCTTCTTCAAGCGCGACCCGGAGAAGCCGGCCGGTTCCGGCCTGGGCCCGCTGCGCCCGATGACCAGCGAGGGCAAGCCGCTGGACTTCGAGGAGGCCGACCCGGAGAAGGACCAGTTCGGTGTCGCCCAGGTCGAGCAGTTCACCTGGAAGGGCCTGCTCGACTTCAGCACCTGCACCGAGTGCGGTCGCTGCCAGTCGCAGTGCCCCGCCTGGAACACCGGCAAGCCGCTGTCGCCGAAGCTGCTGGTGCTGAGCCTGCGTGACCACGCGTACGCCAAGGCGCCGTACCTGCTGGCCGGTGGCGGCAAGGACCTCACCGGCGAGGAGAAGGCCACGCAGGAGCAGCTGGCCGGCGTGGACGTGCTGGCCATGGCCGAGGCGGACCGGCCGCTGATCGGTACCGCCGAGGAGGGCGGTGTCATCGACCCGGACGTGCTCTGGTCCTGCACCACCTGCGGCGCCTGCGTCGAGCAGTGCCCGGTCGACATCGAGCACGTGGACCACATCGTCGACATGCGCCGCTACCAGGTGCTGATCGAGTCGAGCTTCCCGTCCGAGGCCGGCGTCATGCTCCGCAACCTGGAGAACAAGGGCAACCCGTGGGGCGCCCCGCAGAACACCCGCGAGGACTGGACCAAGGGCCTCGGGTTCGAGGTGCCGCGCGTCGGCGAGGTCGACGACTTCGAGTACCTCTTCTGGGTCGGCTGTGCCGGCGCGTTCGAGGACCGGGCCAAGAAGACCACCCGCGCGGTCGCCACGCTGCTGAACGAGGCGGGCGTCAAGTTCGCCATCCTCGGTGAGGGCGAGACCTGCTCCGGCGACCCGGCGCGCCGCATCGGCAACGAGTTCGTCTTCCAGATGCTGGCCCAGCAGAACGTCGAGACGCTGAACGAGGCGTTCGAGGGCCGGGAGAAGAGCAAGCGCAAGATCGTCGCCACCTGCCCGCACTGCTTCAACACCCTGGGCAACGAGTACGGCCAGCTCGGCGGCGAGTTCGAGGTGGTGCACCACACCCAGCTGCTGGCCCACCTGGTCAGCGCCGGCAAGCTCACCCCGGTGCAGCCGGTCGACGGCGGCGTGACCTACCACGACCCGTGCTACCTGGGCCGCCACAACCGGATCTTCGCCGCCCCGCGCGAGGTGCTCGGCGACTCGATCCAGGGCGAGCTGACCGAGATGCCGCGTAACAGCGAGCGCTCCTTCTGCTGCGGTGCCGGCGGCGCCCGGATGTGGATGGAGGAGAAGATCGGTAAGCGGATCAACGTGGACCGGGTCGAGGAGGCCATGTCCACCGGGGCGAAGACCATCGCGGTCGGCTGCCCGTTCTGCTCGACGATGCTGAACGACGGCGTGAACGGCAAGGGCGCGGGCGAGCAGGTCGAGGTGGTCGACGTGGCGAGCGTGCTGCTGCGCTCGGTCAAGCCGGAGGCCCCGGCCGGTGAGCCGGAGGTCGCGCCGACCGCGAGCTGAGGCGTACCCCGGCAGGAAGCCGGACCACGACGGCGGCGGCACCCGTGCGGTGCCGCCGCCGTCGCGTTCAGCTGGTCGTGGTGGTCATGATGGCGGCGCTCGTCCCGGCCGTCATCGCGACCATAAGCGCGGCCTGCATCTCCTCGATCGCCTTCTTGGCGGCGGCCGACGCCCAGTCACCGGCGGCGATCTCGTCGATGCGCGCCTTGACCCGCTCCTTCGGCAGCTCGCGGAAGATCTTGCGGTCCAGGCCGACCGCGCGGGTCAGCGTGAGCAGCGCGGCGGTCCGGGCGTCGACCGGGCCGTCGCCGGTGAGCGCCGCAGCCATCCGCTCCCGGGCCGCCGTCTCCACCGCCGGCTCCGCGCCGGTCGGCGAGGGATAACGGGTACGCGGGAAGACCAGCAGCACCCGGTCGGACTCCCGGCGCAGGACCCCGGCGTCGACGAGCCCGCCGAGCACCCGGTCCGGCAGGCCCTTGGCGAGCTTGCCGATCCAGTCCTTCGGCTTGCGGGGGCGGCCCGATCCGACAGTCGTCAGCGCCTCGTCGAGCAGCGGCACGCCGGTCGGGGTGGGGTCGGTGACGACGAGCCGCTTGTCCGCCACCTCCACCCGGCCGGCCAGTGCCAGTTCCAGCAGCACCGCCCCGGCGAGGCCGTAGCCGAGGTGCGGACTGCCGAGCCGGTTCGTGCCGCCGTCGTCGTACGCGAGCAGGACCAGTTCGTCGGTGAGCAGCAGACCGTCCATGCGCACCACGCTACGGGGGGTCCGCCATCGGCGCGCGCGTGCCACAATCACGCGCATCGACGGCCTTCTGCTTCTGACGCTGCTGCCCCTGGTCGGTTTCGTGCTGCTGACCGCCGGCAACGCCTTCTTCGTCGCGGCCGAGTTCGCCCTGGTCACCGTCGACCGGGCGGAGATCGACAGGCGGGCCGACGAGGGCGACGGCCGGGCCGCGACGGTACGCCGCGCGCTGCGTGAGCTGTCCTTCCAGCTCTCCGGCGCGCAGCTCGGCATCACGCTCACCGCGTTGCTCACCGGCTACCTGGCCGAGCCCGCCCTGGCCCGGCTCTTCGCGCCGCTGCTGCACCCGCTCGGCGGCGCGGAACGCTTCTCCGGCCTGCTCGCGCTGGCGCTGGCCACGCTCATCTCGATGCTGTTCGGCGAGCTGGTGCCGAAGAACCTGGCGCTGGCCCGCCCGATGCCCGCGGCGCTCGCCACCGCCGCGCCGATGCGGGCCTTCTCCCGCACCTTCGGCTGGCTGATCCGGCTGCTGAACGAATCAGCGAACCGGCTGGTGCGCCGCCTCGGCGTGGAGCCGCAGGAGGAGCTGGCGAGCGCCCGGTCCCCGGAGGAGCTGGGCCTGCTCGCCGCCATCTCGGCCCGGGCCGGCGCGCTGCCGCCGGACACCGCGATGCTGCTGCGCCGCACCATCCGCTTCGGCGACAAGCGGGCCGCCGAGGCGATGACGCCCCGGGTGGACGTGACCGCGTTGCGCGCCACCACCACGGTCGCGGAGTTGCTGGAGGCGTCCCGGCGGACCGGCCGGACCCGGTTCCCGGTCTACGAGGAGACGCTCGACCTGGTCACCGGCGTCGCCGGGGTGCCCGACGCGCTGGGTGTGCCGCTGGCCCGCCGCGCGGCCACCACTGTCGCCGCCGTCGCCCGGGAACCGGTGTACGTCCCGGAGAGCCTGAACCTGAACGGGGTGCTGGCCGCGCTCAAGGCCGCCGGGGCGGACCTGGCGATCGTGGTGGACGAGTACGGCGGCACCGACGGCGTGGTGACGGTGGAGGATCTCGTCGAGGAACTGGTCGGGGAGATCGCCGACGAGTTCGACCCGGACGCGGTGGACGGCTTCGGGCCGGTGGAGCTGACGGTGCCCGGTGGCGAGCGCACAGTCCTGACCGACGGCGTGCTGCGCGCCGACGAACTGGTCGAGCAGACCGGGTTCCGGCTGCCCGACGGGCCGTACGAGACGCTTGGCGGGTTCCTCATGGCGCGGCTCGGCCACATTCCGGTGCCGGGCGAGGCGGTCGACGAGGCCGGGTACGAGTTCACTGTGGTGGAGGTCGACCGGCACCGGATCGAACAGGTGCGGGTGGTACGCCCCGAGGAGCCCGACGGCGGTGCCTGAACTACTCGTCGCGGTGGGGTTGCTGCTCGGCAACGCGTTCTTCGTGGGCAGCGAGTTCGCGCTGATCGCCTCCCGCCGTACGGTCATCGAACCGCTGGCGGCGACGTCGAAGCGGGCCCGGCTGGCGCTGGCGGCCATGAACCAGATCCCGCTGATGATCGCCGGGGCGCAGCTCGGCATCACCGTCTGCTCGCTCGGCCTCGGCGCGATCGCCGAGCCGGCGCTGGCGCACCTGCTGGAGCCGGCGTTCGCCGCGCTGGGGCTGCCCGCCTCGGCGGTGCACCCGGTGTCGTTCGTCATCGCGCTCGCGGTGGTGGTGTTCCTGCACACGGTGGTCGGCGAGATGGTGCCGAAGAACATCACGCTCGCCGGGCCGGAGCCGTCGGCGCTCTGGCTCGGCCCGGCCATGCTGGCGTTCTGCCTGGCCACCAAGCCGCTGCTGCTGGCGATGAAGTGGGCGTCCCGGCAGGTGCTGCGGTGGTGGCGGGTGGAGGCGACCGATGCGGTGAAGACCGTGTTCACCGCCGAGGAACTGGCCGGGCTGGTGTCCCAGGCGCGTACCGAGGGGTTGCTGGACGCCGAGGAGCACGCCCGGATCACCGGCGCGCTGGCCCTGCACAGCCGTACCGCGGCGGACGCGCTGCAACCCTGGTCCACTGTCACCACGGTGGCCGAGGACGTCTCACCGGCGTCGCTGGAGGTGCTGGCGACCCGTACCGGCCGGTCCCGCTTCCCGGTGGTGCAGCGGGCCACCCGCCGGGTGCTCGGTTTCGTGCACGTCAAGGACGTGCTCGGGTACGCCGGGGCGAGCCGCCGCGCCCCCGTGCCGGCCGAGATCTACCGGCCGCTGGCGGTGGTGCCGCCGGACCGTACGCTCGCCGATCTGCTGCTGGCGATGCGCCGCGAACGCCGCCACATGGTGCTGGTCAGCGACGGACGCCGGCCGATGGGTGTGGTGACGCTCGACGACGTATTGACAGCCATCGTCGGAAGATGAATTGAATACCCTTGGTGTGCAACCGATTGCGGATACGTGATTGAACAAAGGGTCGCCTTGATTCCATCGGACGCCTTCCCTAGTGTGAGGCACCGACCGCTGTGGGTCGTCTGCCTCGACCTTCCCTCTCGCGAGGCGCCCGGCGGTCGGTTGCAAAGGAGTCCGTGCCGGTGGCAACCACGCCCCCTCAACGTCACGCCCCGAGCGCTCCACCCGGCCGGCGGGCCGGGTTCCGACGGGTGGTACACGGTCTGGTCACCCTGGTCGCGGCCGCCGCGGTCGGCGCCGGAATGCTGACCGCCCCGGCGCACGCGGCGCCGTCGGTGGACGAGATCGACGCGCAGATCGACAAGCAGTGGCAGCAGCTCGAACCCACCATCGAGCAGTTCAACAAGGTCCGCTCGCAGCTTCGCGCCAACCAGAAGAAGTCCAAGGCGCTGAAGGACAAGATGGTGCCGCTGGAGCTGGCCTCCACGCTCGCCATGAACAAGGTCGGCGACATCGCGGCCCGCTACTACATCCAGGGCCCGTCGCAGGAGCTGGGCGCGCTGCTGGTGAACTCCAAGCCGGGCGCGCTGGCCGAGCAACTGGTCATGCTGGACCGGATCGCCGAGGACCAGCGCCGCCAGATCGCCGGTGTGCTCAAGGTGCGCGACGAGTACAACAAGCAGAAGGAGAAGCTCGACGCGCTGATCGCGCTGGAGATCAAGCAGCAGAACGATCTCGCGGCGAAGAAGAAGCAGATCGACTCGGAGATCAAGCGGCTGACCGCCATGCTGCCGGTGACCTCGATCCGCCCGGCAGGCTGCCCCGCCGTCGACGGCGTGGTGAGCAGCGCCGCGCGGACCGCCATCAAGACGGCGTGCGCCCAGGTCGGTGACCCGTACGTGTGGGGCGCCACCGGCCCGAACTCGTTCGACTGCTCCGGTCTCACCCAGTACGCGTACAAGGCGGCGGGCATCTCGCTGACCCACTTCACCGGCGCGCAGTGGAACGAGGGCCGCAGGATCTCCCGCTCCGAGGCCCGCCCCGGTGACCTGGTGTTCTTCGGTTCCGACCTGCACCACGTCGGGCTCTATCTCGGCAACGGGGTGATGGTGCACGCGCCACGTACCGGCAAACCGGTCCAGGTGTCGAGCATCAGCACGATGCCGATCGCCGGCTTCGTCCGGGTCGCCTGACCCGGAACCCTGGCAGCGAGAAGGCCCCCGGTCCACGCGGACCGGGGGCCTTCCCGTGTGCGGTGCCGGGTCAGCGTGGCGTGCCGACCGGGGACGGCAGGATCAGCACGTCGTCCAGGTTCACGAACATGATCCGGTGACCGAACTGGACCTGCACGTAGCGGTTCTCGCCGCGGACCACGGTCCGGTCACCCGGTGCCGAACCGTCGAACGAGACCGCCCGGTAGTACTCGCCGGGCAGCACCCCGCCCACCGCGTACCGCTGGCCGGCGGCGAACGTGTACTGAAGCGGCGAGATGGTCTGGTACGGGATGGTGTCCGGGTAGGCGGCCTGCTCCGGGTAGGCCCGCCCGTACACCGGGATGGTGGCCTTGCCGGGCCGCGGCGTCACGACGAAGCCGGTGGCCCACTTGGCCGTCGGCGCGGAGGCCGGGTTGAGGAACCACGCCTTCTGACCGAGGTACCAGATCGCCGTCCAGTCGCCCTGGCGGCCGGCGAGCGCGTACGTCTGACCGGCGGAGGCGCGGGCGCCGTGGTCGGAGATGTACATGGTGTCCGGCGTGCCGTCCGGGCGCAGCCCGAGGTCGTTGACGAGCGGGGCGTCCGGGCTCGGCGCGGTCCGCAGGATCACCGACGAGGAGCCGCGCGACGGGCACGGTTCGGCCGGCGGCCGGGGCGTCGGGACGCCCGGCGGCTGCTGGTTGCAGCCGAAGAACGCCGGCCGGTTGGTGGCGAAGTCCGGGTCGATGGTGACCAGGCCGGTACGGGGCGTGCCGGTGCTGCGGAACGGCGCCTTCATCAGGTCGAAGTAGTGCGACCAGTCCCAGTACGGTCCCGGATCCCAGTGCATGCCGCCCACGTTGGCGGCGGTGATGCCGGGCACGTTGTCGTGGCCGATGATGTGCTGCCGGTCCATCGGGATGCCGAGCTTCAGCGCCAGGTGCCGCACCAGCTTGGCGGAGGTGCGGTACATCGCCTCGGTGTACCAGGTGCCCTGACCGGCGAAGCCCTCGTGCTCCAGGCCGATGGACTTGGCGTTGACGTACCAGTTGCCGGCGTGCCAGCCGACGTCCTTGGTCTTGATGTGCTGGGCGATGTAGCCGTCCACCGAGCGCAGCGTGTAGTGCCAGCCCAGGTAGTCGGCCCGCTTCACCAGGTCGACGCTCGGGCCGAAGTAGCCCTCGGTGTCGTGGATGACGATGTACTCGATCTTCTGCTGCTTCGGCCGGTCGCCCAGGTCGTGGTTGCCGTAGTCGCCCGGGTCGTCGCTGAGCTGCTCGTACGGCGCGGGGATCCACTCGCAGGCCAGCCGCACCGGGCACTCCAGCCCGTCCGGCCGCTCGGCGTTGCGCAGGCCCAGGCGGGCCAGGCGGGAACGGTCCGGCTTCGCGGCGGTGGCGGCGAGCGTGACCCGCTGGCCGTCGTCGGTGGTGCGGCTGGCGCCCTGGCCGAGCTGGTCGTAGACCTCGTCGGCGAAGGCCGCCGCGGCGTCCGAGGTGTCCGCGCCGGAGTACCGGGCCACCGCGCCGTACCAGGCCGCCGGGTCGGTGCCGGCGCCGACCGGCCCACCCAGAGCCTTCTGGTACGACGCCAGCAGCGCGGCGCCACCGCGGATGTTCGCGGCCGGCTCGGTGCGCAGCGTGCCCGCGTCGAGCCCGGTGAGCGCGGCGGCGGCGTCGAGCGTCTGGAGCGAGGCCGGCGGCAGCGGGGTCTCCCGCTCCGGCGCGGCGGCGGTGGCCGGGTCGAGCTTCAGCGGCCGGGAGTCGTCGCCGCGCGGGTCCTCGTCCTCGTCGACGTGGGCGCTGCCCGGCATGGCGAGGATGTGCGCGGCGTCGGTCAGGTGCATCGGGCCGTAGCCGCCGCTGGTGCTCGGCTGCCCGGTGTGGGTGTCCCAGCGGGACTCCAGATAGGAGACACCGAGCAGTACGTTCTGCGGTACGCCGTACTCTGCCGCGGCGGCGGCGTATTGTTGTTGCCGGTCGCTCGCGGACGCAGACGTGTCCGGCGCGGCGGTCACCGGGCCGGTCGCCGCCAGCGCGGTGGCTGTCGCCACTGCGGCGGCGAGCAGTATCCGTCTGCCCGACGGCGGGGCGGAGAGGTGCATCGAACCTCCTGGACAGGGATGGGGGTCACTGCGTTTCCACCCTCACTCCGCACACCCGCGAGGGTCAATACCTTTCCAGTGAGTAATCAGCCTTGAAAGAAAATTTCACCTCCGACCGGGGTGTGGTGCCTCATCGCGTACGGAGTGTCACGGCGCTGGAAGTTGCGGATCGATAACGGTGGTCCCTACTCTGGTGAATCGTCGGCCGCACGTCTCACCGTCCAACCCGGTCGGTGACGGTCCGACACCGCCGAGTCGCCTCCGGGCGAGCCGGGGAACCAGGTACCTGGGGTGAATCCGCAGCGATGCGGTAGGGCGGCTCCCTTCCCGCCCGAATCCGTCAGCTAACCCGGTAGGCGGTACGGAAGAAGGAGTACGGACGCCCGGTGGCACTCCATGCCCCGCGGCCGTCGTCGAGCCGGTCGGTCGACCGGTCCACGGCTGTGCCGCGTACCCGCTGGTCCCGCTTCACCACAGCCCTCGCCGCTCTCGTCGGCACCGCAGTCGTCCTGACCGGCGGCGCCACGGCGGCACACGCCGAACCCTCGGCCGCCGAGATCGAGGCGCAGATCGACCGCGACTGGAACAAACTCGAACCGGTCATCGAACAGGTCAACGCCGTACGCGAGCAGCTCGCCGCGCGGCGCAAGCAGGCCGACGCGCTCGGCCGGCAGATCGCACCCCTCCAGGCCCGGGTGGACGCCGCGCTCGGCCAGGTCGGCGGACTCGCCGCCGACGCCTACAAGGGTGACAACCTCTCCACCGTCAACGCGCTGCTGGGCAGCCGCTCACCCGGTGACCTGGTCAACGGCCTGGAACTGCTCGACCGCTTCGCGCACCGCCAGCACGAGCAGGTGCGCTCCGTCGCCGCGCTGCGCGACGAACTGGCGGCGAAGAAGAAGCCGCTGGACGAGATGATCGCCGGGCTGACGCGCACCGAGGCCCAGCTCGCGGCGAGGAAGAAGCAGATCGACGCCGAGATCGCCCGGCTGCAGAAGCTGCGGCTCAAGGTGTACGGCAACGGTGGCGGCGGCCCGCTGCGCCCGGCGCCCTGCCCCGCCGGTTACCCCGGTGGCGCTGCCGGAGCGGCGGTCAAGTTCGCCTGCGCCCAGATCGGCAAGATCTACGTGTGGGGCGCGGCCGGGCCGGATCACTTCGACTGCTCGGGCCTGACCCTGGCGGCCTGGGCCAAGGGCGGTGTCTCGCTGCCGCACAACGCGCGCCAGCAGCACGGCATGACGAAGCGGGTGAGCCGGGCCGAGCTGCGCGCCGGTGACCTCGTCTTCTACTACAGCGACCTGCACCACGTGGCGATGTACGTGGGCGACGGCTGGGTGGTGCACGCCTCCCAGTCCGGCAAGCCGATCACCATGAAGCGGGTCGACGACGGCGACATCAACAGCTACGGCCGGGTGTAAGGAAGGGCCCCCTCTTAACGCCTCCGGTAGAGGAGGGGGCCCCTATTAACAACTGTGGGCGCCGTCAGCGGGTCGGCCAGGTGCGCCAGCTCTGCCAGGATCGGCTCGGCGTCGGTCCGCGCTGCCCCTGGTAACGCGACCCGTAGACGGCCGAGCCGTACGGGTGCTCGGCCGGCGAGGAGAGCCGGAAGATGCAGAGCTGGCCGATCTTCATGCCCGGCCAGAGCGTGATCGGCAGGTTCGCCACGTTCGACAGCTCCAGCGTGACGTGACCGGAGAAACCCGGGTCGATGAAGCCGGCGGTCGAGTGGGTCAGCAGCCCCAGCCGCCCGAGGCTCGACTTGCCCTCCAGCCGGCCGGCGAGCTGGTCACCCAGCGAGATCACCTCAAGGGTGGAGGCGAGCACGAACTCGCCCGGGTGCAGCACGAACGGCTGCCCCTCCGGCACCTCCACCATCGAGGTCAGGTCGTCCTGCTGGATCGACGGGTCGATGTGCGTGTAGAGGTGGTTGTTGAAGACCCGGAACAGCCGGTCCAGGCGTACGTCGATGCTCGACGGCTGCACCAGCGTGGGCTCGAAGGGCTCCAGCGCGAGCGTGCCGGCCTTGATCTCGGAGACCAGGTCGCGGTCGGAGAGCAGCATCGGAACACCATAGCGACAGGTGCCGGTGACCTGCGTGTCGCACTACATCTTCGTACACGTGTTCGATAGAGTGTCCACATGGCTTCCTGGTCCGAATTCGCCGCCGACGAGCCCCGCCTCGCCGACGAGATCCGCCTCCTGATGCAGCAGTACGGGCCGGGCTTCGGCTACCTCGCCACGGTCCGCGCCGACGGCGGCCCCCGGGTCCACCCGGTCTCCCCGGTGTTCACCGCCGACGGCCTCTGGTGCTTCGTCATCGACTCGCCGAAGCGCCGCGACCTCGAACGCGACGGCCGCTACGCGCTGCACTCGTTCCCGCCGGAGGAGAGCGACGACGAGGCGTACGTGGCAGGCCGCGCCCGGCCGGTGACCGACCCCGCCACGGTGGCCCGGCTGGCCCGGATCGGCCGCGCGTCGCCGCAGGGCGACTGGCGGCTGTTCGAGTTCACCGTCGAGGCGGCGATGCTGACGCGGCGCGACCCGGTGGCGCAGCCCGGCGCCGCTCCGCCGCAGGTGCGGGTCTGGCTCGATCCGCGCGCGGCCGAACCCGCCCGGCGTGACCCGCTCGCCGCCGAGGGGCGGCGTGGCCGGCACGGCTTCGACACCCGCCGCCCGGCCGCCTGACCCGGCCCACGACGAAACGGTGCCGGCCCCGTCCGAGGACAGGGCCGGCACCGGTACGCGGTACGACGGTCAGGCTGCGCGGTAGGCGTTCCACGCGGTGAGCATGCGGCTCGCCTGGCCGGCGGTGAACTGGTACATGCAGGAGTCGTACGTGTAGTCCATGAAGTTGGTGATCGGGTCCTTGCCGGCGGTCGAGCAGGTGTCGCGGCCGGTCGGGCACTGGTACGCCGGGGACGCCTCGGCCGGGGTGTCGGAGACGCTGTCGCCCGAGCCGGAGCAGCCGCCCTGGAAGGTGTGGTAGAGGTTCAGCCAGTGGCCGACCTCGTGGGTACCGGTGTCACCCTGGTTGTAGTTGGTCGCGGTGCCGCCGGGCAGCGACTCGTTCAGCACGACCACGCCGTCCATCTTGTCCAGCGTCCGCTTCGGGAACGTCGCCCAGCCCAGCAGGCCGTTGCTCAGCTCGCCGAGGTAGATGTTCAGCGTGTTCTTGCCGCCCTCACGCAGCGAGGTCTTCATCGAGCGCTCGGCGGAGGAGCCCTGCACGATCGGGTACCACGACGGGTTCGTCACCCGGTTGATCTTCGTGAGCTGGAACCCGAAAGCGGTGGCGGCGCCGCCGGTCGAGCCCGCGTACGACTGGTTCAGCACGGTGATCTGCTGGTTGATCATCGAGTCGGTGATGTTGCCGCCGGCCCGGGTGCTGTTCTCCTGGATGACGTGCACGACGACCGGGATGGTCACGGTGGCCAGCGGGGCGACGGCGCCGGTCCGGAAGCTTGCCCGCTCGCGCTGCGCGGCGGCGAGGTCGGCCTCACGGTCACGGACCTGCTTGGCGGTCAGGTGATTGGGGTCGAGCTTGGCGTTGCCGCCCTTCGCGACGCGCGCGTTCGCGTGTTCGTCGGCGTGGGCGTCGGCCGGCTCGGCGCAGACGCCGGCCGGGGCGGCCGAGAAGGCCGAAGCAGCGGGGACGACGCCGACGGCGGCGGTGCTGAGCAGCAGCGCGAGGGTCGACGTCGCGACACCGGCGGTACGCCGGGTCAGCAGGTTGGGACGGAGTCCCATGGGCCCACCTCTTTCTGACGGCGTGCCAGGGGGTGTGTCACGCCGGTTCGGAAACGTGGGGCAGACGTTACATCCCATCGACGCATTTGAGAACGCCCATACGTTGTCGACGTTGGCGCTTGATCCACTCCAGCTCGGGGAGGTGGCGGGGTCAACCGCCCGCCGATGCCGCCACCTCGCCGAAGTGGCGCGCGGGCACCTGGATGCACAGGGGTGGTGACCTTCAGGTAGAGTGGTGCCGCCTGCGGGTGTAGTTCAATGGCAGAACATCAGCTTCCCAAGCTGACAGTGCGGGTTCGATTCCCGTCACCCGCTCCAACGTGAGGCCCCAGCTCAGGACAGCTTTCCTGGCCGGGGCCTCAGTCGTTGCTACCGCTCCTTGCGCTGGCCGTGCCCGCTACGTGCCCGATCACGGCCCTTCTTGATCTGCTCGCTGAGCGACGACGTCCAGCGCTTGGCGCTGGCCTACCCGCAGCGCCCGCTCACTGAACTGTTGAGTGACATGGTCGAAACCCAGGACACCCTCTTCGCCCTACTGGAGCGGAGGCAGACGCCGCAGCAGGCCCGGCAACTGCACTTCCTCACCGCCGTCACGAGCGGGCTCCTGGCCAAGGCGTCCCACGACCTCGCTGACCCGCATGCCGCGATGCTGCAAGCGCGCACCGCCGTCCTCTGCGCCGACCAGGCCGACCACAACGGGCTGAGGGCCTGGCTTCGCGGCCTCCAATCCATGGTCGCCTACTGGGCCGGTCGGTATGCCGAGGCCGTCCGGTACGCGGAGGCGGGCACCAACATCGCCGCTGGCACCGCAGGCACGACCTCCGTCTGGTTACCGGTCAGCGCAGCCCGCGGCTATGCCGCACTCGGCAACAGTGCCAAGGCCCTCAGCGCGATTCGGGCCGCCGAAGAAGCATGGAATCGCGTCGAGCCGGACGAGGTGGACGAGCTGGACGAGCTGGGCGGCATCTGCACGTTCAACCAACCCCGCACGCTCTACTGCGCCGCCGACGCCCTTGCCTGGCTGCCCAACGAGGCGGACCAGGCAGTCGACTTCTCCACCCGCGCCGTCAACGCCTACGCCAA
Organism: Micromonospora sp. CNZ297; assembly: GCF_007827625.1. Taxonomy (NCBI): domain Bacteria; kingdom Bacillati; phylum Actinomycetota; class Actinomycetes; order Micromonosporales; family Micromonosporaceae; genus Micromonospora; species Micromonospora sp. CNZ297. The sequence continues at coordinate 36,116 of NZ_VISU01000037.1, forward strand.
CCCCAACGACCCCGCGTGGGCCTTTGGTGACCAGGCCGGATCACACTCTGACCTGGCGATCGCACGGATCGCCGCGCGGGATCTGGAGGGCGCCGTCGAGGCCGTAAGGCCGGTGCTCGAACTGCCGCCGAGCCAGCGCATCAACGGGATCATCCACTCGGTGCAGCGTGTGCACCAGGCCGTCACCCGGGCCGGGCTGGCGGTCGAGGGGCGAGACCTGCTCCAGCAGATCGAGGACTACACGAGCACGCCGCTGAAAGCCCTTCCCAGGTAGGGCAAGATCGGGGCATGTACCCCGTGACGTTGAAGGGCCGCGCCGTCATCCTGCGAGAGTTCCGCAGCGACGACGCGGCCCCTTCTCTTGCCCTCGTAGGCGACGAACGCGTGACGCAGTGGCTCTCGTTCGACAGCCGGGATCTTGAAGCCGCGACGGCGATGATCGAGGGAGCGGTGGCCCGGGCCAAGACGGAGCCCCGCAACGAGTACTACCTAGCGGTGACCCTGCCAGGAGACGAGCTGATCGGGTTCGCTCGGCTCGGCCTCGACGGCGTGAGGGCCGCCAAGCTCGGATATGCCATCCGCGCCGACCAGTGGGCCACGGCTACGCCACCGACGCCGCCCGCACCCTGACGGACTTTGGATTTCGTGAGTTGGGCCTACACCGCATCTCCGCTGCCATCGGACCCGACAACGGCGGGTCCATAGTTGTAGCCGAACGTCTCGGGATGAAGTACGAGGGCCGCATTCGGGACCACGTCTTCACCAACGGAGCATGGCGAGACTCGCTCCTCTATGCAGTTCTAGTGGACGAGTGGCCCCCTGTTGCGAAATCGCATCAACGCTAGGTTGCACGCGATCGCGCATAATTAATCATCTCGTCGACCGTGCCTAAAAGTCGATTAAGCTCTTCATCGGAAATATCAAGGTTCCCGTCAGCGTATCGCGCCGCCGATCGTGCGCCATGCAACGCTCTTAGCGTCTCAGCATGGCTGCTGGGTGCGTTGGCGTGTGCCACCCACTGGTCGAGCCATTCCTGCCGGTACGAGTGATTCTTGGTCCGCTCCTGCTGTAGCAACATGTTCGCCTGCACTGTCAGTTCTGCCGCAGAGTAGGCGACGTCGCATGCAACGGCAGGTGTCGTTTCAGAGCAACCACGCGCTACAGAAAGAAATTCTTCAGCACGCCGAAGAAGCCCGGCAACCTGCTCGCGGTTGTAGCGAAAGTCGAATGTCACGTACCTTTTGCCACCGATGGTCGCAAGGCATACGTACCCACTGTTGGGACCCACATCCGGTGGCAAGACTGCAAGGACTTCTTGGATATCGGCTTCGGTGACCGGCTGCCCCTCTTCGACCTTTGAGGCCCTAACCTGAACCGAAACCTGCGCTTGATCGTTGATCCACACCCTTGGGTGCTTTCGACTCGGATCGATCTCTACCACTACCTTGAGCCATTTTCATCGTGACGGCGCAGGTCACGGGCGGTGTGGGAGGCCGGTGTCCAGGTAGGACGAGGCTCCCGGTAAGACAGCAATCGAC
>NZ_VISU01000038.1:0-36670 GCF_007827625.1 Micromonospora sp. CNZ297
GGCGGCCCCCCCCCCCCCCCCGGGGGGGCGGGGGCCCCCGCGGCCGGCGCGCCGCGGGGGGGGGGGGCGGCGCCCCCCCCCCCCGCCCCCCCGGGGGGCCCCCCCGCCGGGGGGGGGGGGCCCCCCCGCCGCGGTGTCGGCACCCCCTCGTCGGGGACGCGCCGTCCTGCGTCGTCAGCTGCCGGTAGCCAGCAGCTGCGGACGCCTGCGCTGGGCGAGGGCGAGCACCGACGAGGTGAGCTGCAGCGGAGGATCGATGGGGCGAGGTCGCCGCAGCGCGACCTGGAAGGTCCGGAAGGTGCGCCCGCCGCGGACGACGATGGGTGCGCCGCCCGTGCCGACGAACTCCACCTGCCGGCCGTTGTCGCCGAGCACGTCGGACAGCGTCGAGGTCTTGTCGAACCCGAGCGCCACGGCGTGGTACGCCCCGTCGGCCAGCGGCCGGATGCGGCTGAGACGGTTGGTCTCCAGCACGCCGTAGGTCAGCGGGACGTCGTCGGGCTCTTCCGACCGGTACAGCGCCAGCACCGCGCACCCGCCGCCGCTCGGTCCTCCGGTTACGGCGCCGACCGGGCCCGGGGCGCAGTGGCGGTCGGCGGCCGGATCGGTCAGCTCGCTCAGTCGTACCTGGCCGAAGACGGACATCGCGGACCGGAACCGACGCGGCGACATCCCGGTCAGCCGGGTGAACTGGCTGATGAAGGTGCCGAGACTGGAGTAGCCGACGGCCATGCAGACCTCGGTCACCGACAGGTTCGAATTGACAAGGAGGTTCCGGGCCTGAGCCATCCGTAGCGCGGTCAGGAACCGCGCGGGCGTGGTGGAGGTGACGTGTCGGAAGACCCGGTGGAAGTGGAACGGGCTGAGCAATGCGGCCTGGGCGATGTCGGACAGCCGCTGAGGTTCCGAAAGATATTCAGTCATGTATTCGACGGCTCGGGTGACGGAATCCAGCCGGGCCGCGTCGGTAGGATTGCCGAGGCAGACGCCCAGGGTGCTGCACGTCATGAATTGGGCGCAATCCATACAGTTCCCCCCCTGTCGCCATGCTTGATCGGCGGTGGTCATCGTATGGCCTCCCCTAGGATTTACTTGAGCATCGGACGGTGGTCCGACGGAGTCCGGGCGGGCGTCTCTCCTTGCCGCCGACCAGTCCTCATCCGGGCACAAAGGCCCGAGATTCGTACGCCTCCAGGCACTCGAACTGACGTTCTGCCGGCTGCGCCGCTGAGCGTTCAGTCAACAGCTCGTCACGCTGTGCGTATAGTCGCAATCTTGCTAATGTCCTCACCAATGGCGTGATGTCGACGGCGGAAAGACCTGACTGTGGCAAAGACACTGATTGTCGTCATCGGCCCGCCAAAGAATCCACAGATACGGCTCCGGGGCGGCCGGCATTCGCCGTCCGCCCCGGAGACCAATCAGCTCAGTTCATCCAGTTGGTGCGCGGGCAGAACTGCACGCCCGGGATGTCGGCTACGCCGTCCTGGTCGGAGTCGACGTCCCCGTCGAGCGTGGAGTAGATGTCGAGGGAGTTGACGTTGATCTTGCCGTCGCCGTCCCAGTCGACCAGCTTGCCCTTGAACGTGCCCACGATGAACGCGTTGGCGAGCGGCCCCGTGGGGGTGTCCAGGGTGCCGAGGATGCTGTTGCCCGGGAACAGCACCTCCTCCAGCGAGCTGCCCGCCATGGTGTCGAAGTTGACGTACCCCCAGGTGTGCACGCGGCCCCGGACGTAGCGGATGGCCGACTCGCCCTTGATCTGGATCTGCGGGTCGAGGGTCCACTCACCGCTGCGCTTGGCCGCGACCATCTCGTTGCGGTGGCCCAGGCTGTCGTCGTCCGCGCGGCCGGACAGGAAGACCGGGCGCAGACCGCGGGACTCGAAGTAGAAGCTGCCCCGACCGGCGTTGGCGTGGTTCGTCAGACCCCGGAACACGAAGTTCTCGGTGTGCGGCGAGCCGTCGTCGTGCAGGCCGGAGAGCGTCTTGCTGATGATCAGCTTCTGGTTGCGGGTGTCCACGTTCGGGCACGCGTGCGCCTGCCCGTAGCTTCGGGCGAGTCCCTGCGGGGACAGGGAGATCTTGCCCCAGTTGCGGCCCGTCTCGTCCAGGGCGACGTAGACGTCGCAGTGGATGTTGAGCAGGATCGTCTCGTCGAAGGTCCGGTCGCCGTCCCAGGTGAACGACCGGTTGTCGAAGGCCGGCACGCCGGTGCGCAGCTCGGAGCTGAACAACCGCGCCCACTCGCCGACGTCCGCGTCGTCGTCGTCGATGTGCCGCTCGATGACCTGCAGGGCCCGCGGGCCGCCGATCTTCTCCAGCGCCCACAGCGCGTTCCACCGCACCTCGCGGTTCTCGTCGCTGGCGATGCTCTCGGCGATCAGGTCGATCGTCCCGGTCAGCCGGCGGTCCATCGCCTGGTACAGCGACTGCTCGCGAACCATCGGGTCCGGGTGGTGCAGCGCCTCGTACGCCACCTGGTCGTCGGTGCGGATGTCGAGCCGGACGGCGTCCCGGTCCAGGATGTCGCCGAACTCGCTGTTCAGCAGCGCCGGGTCACCCTTGAGGTAATGCTCCCACTGCGGCGCGCGGTCCCGGCCCCCGGTGGACAGGCCGATGGATTGGAGCGTCATTTTCGTGATCACCCTTTCATCTCTGGTGATTGCGGTGCCTGTGTTATGCGTGCGGCGGATCCCGATGCGGAGCAGTCATCGGGGGTTCCGCCTCGGATGGCGAATACGGGCACCGGCTGCAGACCGAGTGCGAACCATTCGCGACCTCATTGCCGGTTCAGGATTCGGGCCGCAGGCGAAGAACCATGAAGCCGCCCGGTGGCGGCCGGCTCCGCTGGCCGCTGCTCCACATGCCATGGCCCCGCCTGCGGTGGTGCCCCTCCAGGGTTGGCAGCGCGGTAGCGCGGCGTCAACCGTCCGGCGCAGCGCAGCAAGAACGCGTAACTGCGAATGCCGGAGAACTGCGAAGTCTTGCTCTCCTGCATTCGAGAAACCCGGTCGGGGGTCGTTGCGAACTATTGTTCCCCCCGTCGTCGAGGTCGGGAGAAAGCGGTGCGGGAATCAATGTTCGTACGATTGTCACTCGTGGTCCGGGCGGGAACGGTCGCCGTCCTGCTGGCCGGCTGGACCGGCCGGCTCGGCGCCCGTTTGCTGGTCGACGCGTTGCGCCGGACCGGTCCGGGCGGCGCCGGCCGGGTCGCCCCGCGGGAGCGGGTGGCGGCCACGCTCACCGATGCCGTCGAAGGGCTCGGCCCGGCCTACGTCAAGCTGGGACAGGTGCTGAGCACCCGGTCCGACGTGCTGCCTCCCCGGCTCTGCCGGAGCCTGTCCCGGCTGCACGACCGGGTGTCACCGCCGTCCGACATCGCCGCGGTCGTCCGGACCGTGCCGCCGAGGTTGACCGGCTCCGTCGTCGGCGCGGCGTCCGGGCTGACCCTCACGGCGGCGGGGAGCATCGCCTGCGTCTTCCGCGCACGGCTCAGGGACGGCCGCGAGGTGGCCGTCAAGGTGCGGCGGCCGGGAATCGACCGGACCATGAGGCTCGACCTGGCTCTGGTCGGCGCCGTCGCCCGCGCGGTGGGCCGGCTGCCGGCGCTGCGCCGGGTTCCGCTGGCGGAGATCGTCGACCAGGTCTCGGCGGCCGTGTACGAGCAACTCGACTTCGTCCGCGAGGCCCGGTCGCTGACCCGGTTGCGGGAGAACCTGCACACCCTGCCCGATGTCCGGGTGCCGGCCGTCGTGCCCGAGCTGTCCAGCCGCACGGTTCTGGTGACGGAGTGGATGGACGGGCTGGTACGCGACGCCCAGCCGACCGGCGCTCGCCGGACGGCGGTGCTCAACGGGCTGCGGGCCGCCTACCAGATGCTCTTCCGGGACGGCTTCGTTCACTGTGACCTGCACCCGGGAAACCTCTACCTGATGGCGGACGGGACGGCGGTGATCGTCGACGCGGGCTTCGTCCGCTGTCTGACCGACTTCGCGCGCCGTACCTTCGCCGAGTTCTTCTACCACCTCGGCCGCAACGACGGGCGACGCTGCGCCGAGGTCCTGCTGTCGACGGCCCGGGCGCCCGGCGGCGGGTACGACCGGGACGGCTTCCGGGAGGACGTGGTGGCGCTGGTGGCCCGCAACAGCTCGGTCGCGGCCGCGGACTTCGACCTGGTGTCCTTCGCGGCCTCGCTCTTCGCCATCCAGCGCTCCCGCGGCCTGTACGCCGACCCGCAGTTCGTCTTCCCGATCCTCGCCCTGCTGGTGCTCGAGGGCTCGGTGCGCGAACTGGCGCCGGACATCGACTTCCAGGCCGAGGCGGTGCCCTACGTGCTCCGCGGACTCCAGGAAACGGCCTCCCTGACCATGCGCCCCTGACCCACGCGCCCTGACCCACGCGCTCCGAGAGGAGACCGGAACATGGAAACCCACGAGCACGTCGACGCGGTGGTCGTCGGCTCCGGATTCGGCGGCTCGGTCGCCGCGTACCGGCTGGCGGAGGCGGGCCGCCGCACCGTGGTGCTGGAACGCGGGCGGCCGTACCCGCCGGGCAGCTTCCCGCGTACGCCGCAGGAGATGGGCCGGGCGTTCTGGGATCCGAGCGAAGGGCTGTACGGCCTGTTCGACGTGTGGACCTTCCGGGGACTGGAGTCGGTGGTGGCCAGCGGCCTCGGCGGCGGCTCCCTGATCTACGCGAACGTCCTGCTGCGCAAGGACGAGCACTGGTTCGTCACCGAGGATCCGGTGCCCGGCGCCGGCCATGAGAACTGGCCGGTGACCCGGGCCGACCTGGACCCGCACTACGACCGGGTCGAGCGGATGCTGGGCGCCAGCCGGTTCCCGGCCGGCCGTCCGCCGTACCGCTCGGTGCCCAAGGCGGCGGCGATGAGGACGGCAGCCGAACGGCTGGGACTGGCGTACCAGTACCCGCCGCTCGCGGTCAGCTTCGCTCCGGGGCCGGGCGCGGAGCCGGTCCCGGCCGCGCTGATCGCCGAGCCGGCGTACGGCAACCTGCACGCCGCGCCGCGCCGCACCTGCCGGTTGTGCGGAGAGTGCGACATCGGCTGCAACGACGGCGCCAAGAACACCCTCGACCACACCTACCTGTCGGCGGCCCGGTGGCACGGCGCGGAGCTGCGGACCCGCGCCGAGGTCCGGACGATCCGCCCCCGGCGCCGCGGCGGGTACGAGGTCCGGTATCTCGTCCACGACCCGGCCGACGAGGACCGGCGGATCGACGGCCGCGCCCGGCCGTGCAGGACGATCACCTGTGACCGTCTGGTGCTCGCCGCGGGCACGTACGGCACCACGTACCTGCTGCTGCGGAACCGGCACCGGCTGCCCGCCGTCGGCCCGGCACTCGGCACCCGGTTCAGCGGCAACGGTGATCTGCTCGGGCTGATCCGGCCACCACGTCGCGGCGACGCCACCCGCTTCTCGGCCAGCCGCGGGCCCGTCATCACCACGGCCATCCGGGTGGGGGACGCGCACGACGGGGACGGCTCTCCGGGCCGCGGCTTCTATCTTCAGGACGGCGGCTATCCCGGGTTCGTGGACTGGCTGGCGGAGTCGTCCCGGCTGTCCGGCGCCCCGGCCCGCCGGCTGCGGTTCGCTGTGGACTGGCTGTCGGCCCGGCTCACCGGCTCGCCCCGCAGCGGTCTGGGCGGGGGACTGGCCCGGCTGCTCGGCGACGGCCGGCTCTCCGCGGGCTCGCTGCCGCTCCTCGGTATGGGACGGGACGTGCCGGACGGCGTGTTCCGGCTGCGCGGCGACCACCTCGACGTGGACTGGACGACCCGGACCAGCGCCGGCTATTTCGCGGCGGTCCGGTCCACGATGCGAGCGGTGGCCGACGTCCTGGGTGGCCGCTACACCGACAACCCCGCGTGGTGGCTGCGCCGGGTGGTCACCGTCCATCCGCTCGGGGGCGCGCCGATGGGCCGCCACCGGGGGGACGGGGTGTGCGACGGGCACGGCCAGGTGTTCGGTCATCCCGGGCTCTACGTGCTCGACGGCTCGGCGATGCCCGGGCCGGTGGGACCGAATCCGGCGCTCACGATCGCGGCGGTGGCCGACCGGGCCCTGGACCGGCTGCTGGGGGAGCCGGCGGGGCGGTAGCCCTCGGTCCGCGGTCGGGACCGGCTGGACTTGACCCGGCGAGCCGACCGGCGGCGGCCACTAATCGGTTGCCCGACGCGGCAGGGACTGCCTAGATTGCCGATCATGCACGACATCGACGGGTATGCCGGATGAGTGGCCGTCTCCGCGAGATCGCCCGGCAGACGGTCGCGATCACCGAAGCCGGACGCTATCGCAACAATGCCGGCGAGGACATCGCGATCGAAGCGGCGGTACGCGCCGCCGTCGCCGGCACCCGTGAGCACCTGCCGGACGAGGTCCTCCACGTCGACGGCGCGAAGCCCGGCACCGGCGACCTGGAGGTGACGCACGAGTCGACGTTGCAGGCGGCCCGCCGGCTCGGGCCCGGCGCGGCGTGTCTGGTGTTCGCGTCGGCGAAGAACCCGGGCGGCGGGTTCCTGGGCGGCGCGAAGGCGCAGGAGGAGAGCATCGCCCGCGCGTCCGCGCTGTACCCGTGTCTGCTCGCGGCGCCCGACTTCTACGCCTTCCACCGGGCGCAGCGGGATCTGCGGTACAGCGACCGGGTCGTCTACTCGCCGGGCGTGCCGGTGTTCCGGGACGACAAGGGCGACCTGCTCGACCAGCCGTACACGACGTCCTTCCTGACCGCGGCGGCGCCCAACCTGGGCGCGATGGTGCGCAATCAGCCGGAGCACGCCGCGGACGTGCCGGCGGCGCTGGGCCGGCGCGCCCGGCGGGTGCTGGAGGTGGCGGCCGCGCACGGGCATCGGACAGTGGTGCTGGGCGCGTGGGGGTGCGGGGTGTTCCGGAACGACCCGGCGACGGTGGCCGGTGCGTTCGCCGACGCGCTCCGGGTGGTCGACCGGTTCGACCTCGTGGTGTTCGCCGTTCGTGACGGGTTGCCGGGCACACCGGTGTACCGCACGTTCGCGGAACGCTTTTCGGTAGGTTCGTCGCATGAGTGACGACACCTTCCGGTCGGTGGAGATCGAGCGCACCAGCGTGGGCAGATACGTCGCGCGCAACGCCCGCGGTGGCGAGCTGTCGATGGGTACGGGGGAGGACGCGACCTTCACGCCCGTGGAACTGCTGCTGGCGGCCCTCGGCGGCTGCACCGCCGTGGACGTCGACCACGTGACCAGCCGGCGCGCCGAACCGACCCGGTTCGCCGTCACGGTGAGCGGCGACAAGATCCGTGACCCGGAGGCCGGGAACCGGATGGAGAACCTCACCGTCACGTTCGCGGTGACGTTCCCGGACGGCGCGGACGGTGACCGGGCACGAGAGGTGCTGCCGCGTTCGCTGCGGCAGTCGCACGACCGGCTCTGCACCGTGTCCCGCACTGTGGAGCTGGGCACTCCGGTCTCCATCGTGGACGCGAACGACCCGGGTCCGGCCGACCCGCGCTAAGCCGGCGACGCGGCTCCGGCGTGCGGCCGGAGCCCTGTCAGCAGCTCTGTTAGCGCTAACTAACCGCCCGCGCTGTGAGACGAGTGCGCCGTGATGTGACGTCGGGCGGGAGCGGAAATCAGCGAGACCTTGACAGATATCGATGTTATCGACAACATGACCGGTAACCCGGACGTAACGCCGCCGCCATCATCCTTCGCCCCCGATCGTGCTTCCGGGAGCCGGAGGCGGCCGAGCGCAGGAGGTTTCGGTGACAGGGACCGCTCGGACGACGCGTACGGCCGCGGTCGTGGTCTCGGCGGCGGCCGTCCTCGCCGCGGGGGTGGTGGCAGGGATGCCGCCGGCGTCGGCGGCGACAGTCGACACCTCCGCGTCGTACGTCGTCGTGAACCGGCACAGCGGCAAGGCGATGGACCTGTACGGCTGGTCGACCGCGGAGAACGCGCCGGTGAACCAGTGGACGCGCAACGACCTCGCGGTGCAGCAGTGGCAGTTCGTGGACGCCGGCGGCGGGTTCTACAAGGTGCGGTCCCGGCACAGCGGAAAGGTGCTGGAGTTGCCGAACGGCGGCGACGGCACCCAGCTCGTGCAGAGCACCGACCGCTCGTCGGCCACCCAGCAGTTCCGGTTGCAGGACTCCGCGGGCGGGTTCGTGCGGTTCGTGAACCGGCAGTGGGGCAAGGTCGTCGACGTGTGGCAGTGGTCGACGGCCGACGGTGGCCGGCTGGCCGGCTACGCCGATCTCGACGGCGCCAACCAGCAGTGGCAACTGATCCGGCTGGGCGGCGGCACGCCGACGACCCCGGCACCCACCAGCCCTGCGCCCACCACCCCGGCACCGGCCTACCCGCAGCCCGGCCGGGTGACCGGGGACATCGGCGTCCACGACCCGACGGTGGTCAAGCGACCCGACGGCACCTACCTCGTCGCGCACACCGGTGACGGCATCGCGCTGAAGACCTCCGCCGACCGGATCGCCTTCCGCAACGCGGGTGCCGTCTTCCCCGGCGGCGCGCCGTGGACCACCACGTACACCGGGGGAGCGCGCAACCTGTGGGCGCCGGACCTGTCGTACCGCGACGGGCGCTACCACCTGTACTACTCGGCGTCGACGTTCGGTTCCAACCGCTCGGCGATCTTCCTGGCGACCAGCACCACCGGGAACTCCGGGAGCTGGACCCACGAGGGGCTCGTCGTCGAGTCGCGGACCACCGACGACTTCAACGCCATCGACCCGAACCTCACCGTCGACGACCAGGGCCGCTGGTGGCTCACCTTCGGCTCGTTCTGGTCCGGCATCAAGATGATCCCGATCGACCCGGCCACCGGACGCCGGCTCGGCACCGCCATGTACGCGCTCGCGAACTACGGCCCCGGCATCGAGGCGCCCGTCCTGGTCAAGCGCGGCGCCTGGTACTACCTGTACGTCTCGTTCGACAGATGCTGCCAGGGCGCCGCCAGCACGTACCGGATCATGGTCGGTCGCTCGGCGAGCCCCACCGGGCCGTTCGTCGACCGCGCGGGCCGGGACATGCTCGCCGGGGGCGGCACGCAGATCCTGGCCTCGCACGGCAGCGTGCACGGCCCCGGCCACCAGGCGGTCCTCGCCGACACCGACGGCGACGTCCTCTTCTACCACTACTACGCCGAGAACGGCGCGTCGCTGCTCGGCGTCAACCGCATCGGCTACGACGCCGCTGCCTGGCCCTACGCGTACTGAACCGGCCACCAGGGAGGGCGCGCATGTCGCCTTGTCACCTTCTCCACCCGGCCCGCCGCACGGCCGCCGACCCGGCCCGCACCGCCGACCCGGCCCGCCGTCGTCTGCGGCCGATCCTGGCCGCGGCGCTCGCGATGCTCACCGCGTCCGCCGGTCTCACCGCGCCCGGCCCCGCGCAGGCGGCGCCCGCGGTGAACTACGCCAACCCGCTGGTCGACCAACGCGCCGACCCGCACATCGTCAGGCACACCGACGGCTACTACTACATGACCGCGACGGTGCCGCAGTACGACCGGATCGTGCTCCGGCGGGCCACCACGCTGCAAGGGCTGGCCACCGCCACGGAGACGACGATCTGGCGCCGGCACACGAGCGGCGAGATGGGCGCCCACATCTGGGCCCCGGAGATCCACTTCATGAACGGCAGGTGGTACGTCTACTTCGCCGCCGGGCGGACCGACGACGTGTGGCGGATCCGGATGTACGTGCTGGAGAACGCGAGCGCGAACCCGCTGACCGGCTCGTGGACCGAACGCGGCCGGATCACCACCCCGTGGGACACCTTCAGCCTGGACGCCTCGACGTTCGTGGTGAACGGGGTGCGGTATCTGACCTGGGCCCAGCAGGAACCGGGCATCGCCACCAACTCCAACGTCTACCTCGCCCGGACGGGCGCCGAACCGTGGCAGATCACCGGCCCGGTGGCCCGGCTGGTCGTGCCGGCGTACGACTGGGAGACCCGCGGTTACCGCGTCGCCGAAGGACCGGCTGTGATCCAGCGCAACGGCCGGGTCTTCCTCACGTACTCGGCCAGCGCCACCGACGCGAACTACTGCCTCGGCATGCTCACCGCGTCGGCCGGCGCGAACCTGCTCGACCCCGCCTCCTGGAGCAAGAGCCCGACCCCGGTGTTCGCGAGCAACGCCGCCACCGGCCAGTACGGCCCCGGCCACAACTCCTTCACCGTCTCCGAGGACGGGCAGAGCGACATCCTCGTCTACCACGACCGCAACTACCGGGACATCAGCGGTGATCCGCTCAACGACCCGAACCGGCGGACCCGGATCCAGAAGCTGTACTGGAACGCCGACGGCACGCCGAACCTCGGCATCCCCGTACCCGACGGCGCCACACCGGTCCGGTTGCGCTCGCACGATCTCCCGGCCGCCTACGTCCGGCACTACGACTACCGGGCCCGGGTCGAACCGAACGTCACCAACCTCGCCGACTCGCAGTTCCGCCTCGTCCCCGGTCTCGCCGGCGCCGGATCGGTGTCGCTGGAGTCGACGAACTTTCCCGGTTACTACCTGCGGCACCGGGCCTTCGCTCTCTACGTCGAACGCGACGACGGCTCGGCCCTGTTCGACGGCGACGCGAGCTTCCAGCGACGGCCGGGCCTGGCCACGACCGAGGGGCTCTCCCTGGAATCGCAGAACTACCCCGGCCGGTACGTCCGCCACCGGGACGGACTGCTCCAGCTCGAAACGGTGGGTACGGGCGCGGACCGGGCCGCGGCCACGTTCAACCTGGAGTAGGCGCCCCGACAACCGCTGCGCCGGACTCGGCGTACCCCTTTCTCGGAGGTCGAACGATGCTCAACCCCGCAGTGACGTCGCCGCCCGGCGCCCGCCGGGGCCGGCGCGCCGGCCTGGCGCTGACCCTGGTGGCGGCGCTGGCCACCGCGATCGGCGTGGCAGTGGTGGCCACGCCGTCGGCGCAGGCGGCCACCATCGACACCAGCGCCTGGTACGTGCTCGTCAACCGCAACAGCGGCAAGGTCCTCGACGTCCGGGACACCTCGACCAGCGACGGCGCGGCGATCCAGCAGTGGTCCCGCAACGACGGCGAGTGGCAGCAGTTCCAGTTCGTCTCCTCCGGCAGCGGCTACTACCGCCTCCGTGCCCGGCACAGCGGCAAGGTGGTCGACCTGTGGGAGTGGAACGTCGCGGACGGCGCGGAGTACCGGCAGTGGCCCGACCTCAACGCCGCCAACCAGCAGTTCCAGGTGCGCGACTCGGACGGCGGCTACATCCGGTTGATAAACAGGCACTCCGGCAAGGCACTGGAGGTCTGGGAGAGGTCGACCGCCGACGGCGCCCGGGTCAGCCAGTACGCCGATCTCAACGGCACCAACCAGCAGTGGCAGATGGTGCGGGTGGGAGCGGGCACACCGACCACGCCGCCGCCGTCCACCGGGTGCGGCAGCGGCTCCTACCAGGCCGAGGCCGTGCTGAACGGCGGCACCTGGACGGCCCGCAACGGATCGTCGACCGTGTACTCGGGCTCCGACATGCTGTCGGCGATGCAGGCAGCGGTGAACTCCCTGCCGGCGGGACGGACCGCGAAGCAGCGGGTGGTGGTGCGCGGCTCCGGGTCGATGAGCGCGGGGTCGCGGTTGTCGCTGCCGTCGTACACGACGCTCGCGGTCTGCGGCACGATCAACGTGACCGGCTCGGGGTCGGGTGACTATGCGCCCGTGTACTCGCGCGGGACCACCGACGTCGAGGTGCAGAACCTGACCCTCACCGGGGCGCCGCTGTACGGGATCTTCATGCGCAACGTGAACAACCTGACGCTCGGCCAGATCGACATGCGGCTGTCCGGCGGCCTGGGGGTGCGGATCGACAACCACGGCGGCGACCGGGCGGTCAAGGTGCGCAACGTGCGGATCGACACCGTGTACGTGTCGGGGACCGGCGCGCACGGCGTGGAGACGTACGGCGTGGACGGTCTGACGATCGGCACCGTCACCGCGCGCAACACCGGCTACTCCGGTCTGCTGCTCAACGACACGATCAACGCCACAGTCGGCACCGTCGACGCGCAGGGCGCCGGCACCGGAACCGGGTACGCGGCGTTCCGGATGGCCAACCGCAACGGCCGGGTCGGCAGCTCGTACCCGACGAACATCCGGGTCGGCACCGTGATCGCGTCCGGCGGTGGCCGAGGGGTCTTCTGCGTGTCGGAGTCCGGCGGCGCGGTCATCGACCGGGTGACGATCTCGAACACCGGGAACAACTCGATCCTCGTGGAGAACTGCTACAACGTCACGATCGCCGGGGTGTCCGGCACGGTGACGGGCGGTGGTGAGGTGCGGATCGCCTCGCGGACCGAGTTCCCGATCTCCTCCGGTATCCGCTTCCAGAACCTGACGGTCACCAACACCAACATCACCCAGAGCCCGTGCGGCGGGGCGAACAACACGATCAGCAACGTCACGCGGGTCAACTCGACGCTCACCTGGTGCTGACGGTCCGGCTGCCCCGCAGTGCCGGTGGCGCGCGGGGCAGCCGGTCAGGCCCGGGGCAGCACGCCCAGCAGGGTCGCGGTCAGGGCCATCGTCAGCGAGTCCGCCATCTCCAGGTGCAGGCGGGCCAGTTCGGGCTCGGCCCGGTAGGCCGCCGCAAGGCTCGGCGGCGACTGGCCGAGCGCGGCGCGTCGGTCGTGCTCGCCGTCCGCGACGTCGGGAAGGGCGAGCGGGCCGCGGCCGGCCTGACCGGCGACGTGAGCGTGCAGGCGCTGGACCTGACCTCGCTCGACTCCGTCCGCACCGCCGCGGCGGCGCTGCGGTCCCGGTTCGGCCGGATCGACCTGCTGGTCAACAACGCCGGCGTGATGTACACCCCGAAGCGGACCACCCGCGACGGCTTCGAACTCCAGTTCGGCACCAACCACCTCGGCCACTTCGCGCTCACCGGGCTGCTGCTGGACCTGATGCTGCCGGTGCCCGGCTCACGCGTGGTGACGGTCAGCAGCACCGGCCACCGCATCCGGGCCGCGATCCACTTCGACGACCTGCACTCCGAGCGCTCGTACGGCCGGGCCGCCGCCTACGGGCAGTCCAAGCTGGCCAACCTGATGTTCACGTACGAGCTGCAACGCCGGCTCGCCCCGTACGGCACCACCGTCGCGGTGGCCGCGCACCCCGGCATGTCCAGCACCGAACTCGCCCGCAACACCCCGGCGGCCCTGCGGCTCCCGCTCACCTGGCTCGCGCCGCTGATCACCCAGACACCCGCGATGGGCGCGCTGCCCACGCTGCGGGCCGCCACCGACCCCGCCGTGCTCGGCGGCCAGTACTACGGCCCCGGCGGACGGTACGAGGTGAAGGGTCACCCCCGGCTGGTCACCTCCAGCCCGCAGTCGTACGAGGCGGCCGTCCAGCAGCGGCTCTGGGCCGTCTCCGAGGACCTCACCGGCGTGCGGTTTCCCGTCCAGTCCGGTCCGCACCCGGTTACCGCCGCCGCGGCCGGCATGAGGTGACAGCGGCCCTCTGTTCCGCGTTCGGCAGCGCGGGGCGGGCCGTCTTTGTGACGCTTCGATAGTGGAGATACCCGGCGGCGACAGAGGCGTCGAGCTGCGCATCCACGGGGTGTCCGGTGCGTCGGCGGAGACGATCGTCGACCATCCGATAGTGGTGCGTGTGGCCGGCGACGGGCACGCCGGGTTCTACCGGGTCCGGGAAGGGCTCGGCTCGGCCGGCGGCGCGACTGCCGGGGTGGTGGTGGAGGCGTACCGGTGGGGAACCCTGACCGCCGGGGTGGCGGTGCGTACGGCGTCGATGCTGGTGCTGCTGCCGTTCATGCTGAGCAACCTGGCGGTGTGGATGCGTTCCACGCCGGTGGACCGCTGCGGCCTGCTCGGTGGGCTGTGCCGCCTGCTGGCCGGATCGCTGACCGTGGCGTTCACGCTGGCGCTGGTCGGGGTCACCATGAACCTGACCGGCTGGCAGTGCGTCCCGTACGCGGAGTGCCGGGAGGGGAGACCGTACCTGTCGTGGCTGGTGGCGTTGCCGATCGGCCCGCGCCTGGCCGTGCTGGCACTGGTCCCGCTGCTGGCGCTGCGGGTGTTCTGGGCCGTCGGGAAGCGGTCGGCCGCCGCTTTCGAGGGCTTCGGATCGGCCCCGCCGCGCGGGCGGTTCCTGGAGTCCACCGGGAGTCTCGCCGCCCCCGGGGTCTGGCACGACGAGCAGATGACCTCGTGGCTGCGCCAGATCCACGTGGGTCTCGGTGCCGGCACCGTCGGCGTCAGCCTCGTCGTCGCGGTGTCGCACGGCCGGTGGAGCGCCGTCGCCGTCGGGCTGCTCGGCCTCACCGCCGGGCTCGTGGTCCTCTGCGCCGTGCTGCTGACAGTGACGGTCCCCGCCGGGCGGGCCGGGCCGTTGCGCCGCGTGGTCTGGATCCTGGTCGCGGTCGCCACCGTGTCGAGCCTGGGGTACGCCGTGTCCCGGCGGGAGGTGCCCGTGCCGGCCGGGCAGATGCCCGGCTACGAGGGCGCCGTCGCCGGTCTGGTCGCGGCGCAGGGCCTGATGCTGGTCCTGATCGCCGCGGTGACGCTCGTGCGCCGGCGCGCCCGGCCGGCCGGTTCCCGCGCCCTGCTCCGGGGGCTCGGCACACCGATGGTCGCCGCCATGTCGGTCACCGTCGCCTCGGCCTACACGGCCACGCTCGTGTTCCGGACGGCGGACCAGCTCGACCGGGGCCGTATCCCCGACCCGATCCGGAACAACCCACCCGCCCTGGGCCCGCTGGAACCACCCGTCGGGTACTGGTGGGCGGCGCTGGCCGGGCTCGCCGCTCTGCTGGTCGTCAGCGCGGCGATCGCCGTCACCCTGCCGGTGGCCCGGCGCCGGCGGCGGGCGTACGCGCGGCACGTGGTCGAGCACGACTATCCCGACGCGCCCGCCGAGGCGACACCACGACTCGACGCGGTCCGCTCGACGATCGCCCGGTCCTTCGTGACCGACGAACTGGGGCCGACGTTCGTGGCGTTCTTCGTGATCTCGTCGGTCGGGCTCGCCACCGTCGCGCTCGACCTGATCGGGATCGGCCCGACCCAGCTCGTTGCCCGCCTCGGCCGCCGGCACGACACGCTCGCCGTGCTGACCGCGTACGTGACGGACGTCGGCATCTGGGCCATCAGTCTGCTCGTCATCGGGCTGCTGATCCTGGGCTACCGGGCGTACCGGTCGCCGGAGACCCGCCGGCTCGTCGGCGTCCTGTGGGACCTGGGCACGTTCTGGCCGCGTACGGTGCACCCGTTCGCGCCGCCGTGCTACGCCGCCCGCGCCGTACCGGAGCTGGCCCGGCGGGTCTCCGCGCTCGCCGCGCAGGGACCGGTGGTGATCTCCGGACACAGCCACGGCTCCGTCCTGGCCGCCGCCACCGTCCTGCAACTGCCGCCGGAGGCCCTGCCCCACGTCGCGTTGCTGACCCACGGCAGTCCACTGAACCGCATCTACGCCCGCCTCTACCCCGCCTATCTCGGTGAGGAGGCGCTGCGCGACGTCGGCGACCGGATCGGCTGGCGCTGGCGCAACCTGTGGCGCGACACCGATCCGATCGGCGGCCCGATCTTCGCCGAGCCGGGTCTGCGGGCCCACCTGCCCCCGGCCGCCGAGGCGGTCGACGTCCGGCTGCGGGATCCGCGCAGCGTCGTCGTGGAGGCGCCGGACACCGTGCCGCCACCCGTCGAACGCCACTGGCACTACCACACCGAGCCGGAGTACCGGGAGGCCGTGCGGGAACTCGTCGACGACATCCGGGCCGGTGCCCCCGGCTGAGGCCGCCCCGCGTACCGCCGCCGCGCCACCGCGACGACCGGCGGCCGCCCGGCGCTCACAGCAGCCGGCGGCGGGTCAGGAGCCGGAAGGCCAGATACCTCGGCGGTACCGGGAGCCAGAACGTCGCGAGACGGTAGATCAGGGTGCCCGCGACGGCGGCGTCCAGTGGCACTCCGTAGAGCAGCAGCCCGGAGACGAGCGCGGCCTCGGTGGCGCCGAGCCCGCCGGGGGTGGGCGCGGCGGACGAGACGCCCTCGCCGACGAGGCAGACCAGGATCACCGGGGGCAGGTGCGCGAGGGGGAGCGGGCCGGTGGCGAGAAGCGCGAGGTAGAGACAGAGGCCGTAGGTGAGCGTGAGCGCCGTGGACGCGACGACGAGCCACCACAGGCCGTGCTGACGGGTCAGGGCGCGCAGGGCGGTGACGACCTGGCCGGCCGCGTCGCGTCCGCGCCGCCGGAGCCGTGGCGCGGCGAGGACGGCCGCCAGGACGAGCAGCACAGCCAGGGCGCCCAGCAGCAGCGGTATCGCCCTGGTCGCGTCATGGGTGAGGATGCGGGCGGGCCGGCGGGCGAACGGCAGCAGCACCGGCAGGAGCAGCACGACCGACACCGCACCGGCGGCGCGGGAGACACCGACGGCAGTGGCCGCGTCGGCGGTGGTGAGTTCTCTCTGGTGCAGGTACCGCAGGCTGAGCGCGGCGCCGCCGAGGCTGCCGGGAGCCAGCCGGTTGGCGAACGACGCGGCCACCTGCACCAGGGTGGCCTCGCCCAGCGGGATCCGCTTGGCCGCGGCGAGCCGGAGCACGGCGCCGCTGAGCAGGTAGGTCAGGGCTGAGCCGAGCAGCGCCGCGGCGACCGCGAGCGGATCGGCGTGCAGGATGAGACGCGCCGCGGTGCGTATCTCGCCGAGCTGCGGGAGCAGCAGGTGCACGATCAGCCCCAGGATCAGCAGCTCCAGGACGGTGCGGCGGTTGAACCGGACCACCTTCGCCGCCGGGCGGTCGCGGTCGGGGCAGCGCCGCACGATCTCCTGACGGAGGCTGTCGAGCATGCCGGGACGGCCGCGCAGGGCGCTGCGGCCGGCGCGGGACAGCACCGCGGGTTGCAGGAACGGCACGCTGTCCGCGACCGCCGCGGCGCCCAGACGGTCGACCGCGGCGGCGACCACGGCGGCGGGGTCCGCCCGCGTGGACAGCGCGACCATCAGCTCGACGACGTCACGGGCCCGCTGGTCGGCCGGGGCGTCGTCGGCGGCGAAGCCCAGGTCCACCAGGTAGACGTGGTCCCGGCCGACGAGCACGTTCGCGGCGCGCAGGTCGCGGTGTGCGATGCCGGCCCGGTGCAGGCGACCCACCTGGTCCCACGCGTCGCGCACGGCGGCGGGCGGGACCGGTCCGACGACGGCGTGCAGCGGGGCGGCGTCGATGAACTCCTGCACCAGGACGGCGTCCCCGCCGGACATCGCGGCGGTCGTGACGACCGCCGGGATCCGCACGCCTCCGCGCTCGGCCAGCAGGGTCATGCAGGTTTCGTGTTCGCTCTGCTGGCGGGCGCTCAGATACGGGGGCGCGTCGGCCACGTGCCGGTACCGCGCCCGGCGGTAGAGCTTGTAGGCCCAGTCCGCGTCGCGTTGCTCGCCGCCGGTCACCTTGACGAACAACTGCCGCCCGCCGGTGGTGACCGCCCGCCACGGCTGCGAACCCCGGGCGTCACCGTGGATCGGCGTCAGCCCTGCCACGTCGATCCCGCGCCGCCGCAGCGCCGCCCGCAGGGCGGGCACCGACCGCTGCGGCCCGACCTCGCCGACCACGAGCCGTGTCACGCAGACCGCGAGCCAGCCGACGAGGAACCCGCCGACCACGTCGACCGGCAGGTGCGCCCCGACGTGGATCCGGGCCCCGGCCACCAGGGCGATCGCCACCCAGGCCGCCCGGCGCCACCGGGTGCCCCCGGCCCGCGCCGCGACGAGCGCCAGGGCGGTGGCGACCGCGACGTGTCCCGAGGGGTATCCGTACCGCCCGGTGATCGTCTCCCGCAGGACCACATCGGTGAGCAACGCCGCCGGCCGCTGCCGGGCGACCGCGGCCTTGGCGGCGACCGCGAGCCAGTACGCCAGGTTCCCGGCCAGCAGCAGGCTCCACGCCGTGCCGATCCGGCGGGCCAGGACGGCCGCGGTGGCGGCGACGAACACCGCCGGGTAGGAGCCGAGCTGCATGACCAGGACCAGGACCGGAGTCAGCCCGGCGGGAAGGTGGTTGAGGAGGGCGAACAGGTCCCGTTCCCAGGGCGGCACCCGGCTGCTCCGGACGGCCGCGCTCAGCGCTGCCAGCAGACCGGTCGAGGTGGCCAGGCTGACCAGCAGGGCGGGCGACGGGCGATGCGTACGCGCTGCCACCGGTCCTCGGCCGCCCCTCAGTCGGCGCAGATGCCTGCTGTCGATCCGAACCCTACGGATCGCCGACCCGGCGGATGCTCCGGTTCGCCACCGGTCAACCCGTTGGGGGCGACGATCAGGTGGTGGTGGACACGGCGGTGGAGACGCTCGTCGGGCTGCCGCCGGTCCTCGTCCTGACGCTGGTGATCGTCCTGGTGGCCCACGGTGGCGCGCTGCCGCTGTGGGCGGTGGCGGCCGCCGGTACGGCCCGGGTGCTCGCCCGCGCTCCACGGGTGCTGCGCCGGCGCCTCGACATCGCGCGGGCCCGCCGATGAACTGTGGCGTCAGCCGCGACCACGTACCAGGGGCAGGAACACCTCGTCCACGATCTCGACCAGCACCTCGTCGGGGACGGACGGGACGCCGCGCATCGCGTACTCGGCGCGCAGCAGCATCATCGGTACCGTCGCCACCCGGTGACGGACGGCCGCCGCAGGCGCCTCGCCCCGGGCCGCGGCCCGTTCCAGCATCCCGGTCCACGCACGGTCCATGGTGTCGGCGCCGGATCGTTCGCGCATGAGCGTGAGCAGCTCCGGATCGTCGGCCGCGGCGGCGAGCAGGCCGCGCAGGACGGCCCCGTGCGGCGACGACCACGTCTCGTTCGCGAGCCGGAGCATCTCGAGCGCGTCGCCTCGCAGCGTGCCCGTGTCCGGATTCGGCATGGCCGCGTCGGACAGGTGGCGGTACGCCGCGACGCCGAGCGCCGCCCGGTGCGGCCACCGGCGGTAGATGGCGTTCTTGTTGGTTCCGGCGCGGGCGGCCACCCGGTCCATCGTCATCCCCGCGTATCCGGACTCGCGTAGTTCCTCCGCCGCGGCCCGCAGGATCGCCTGTTCCAGTTCCTCGCCCCGTCGCCTCCTGCTCATGCCTTGCAGGGTACGCGCCGTACCTTATAGGGTACGCGTCGTACCCTAAGAGTGGAGTTCTCGATGCGCGTCTTCGGCATGAACTACGACACCGGCTTCGTCAGCGCCGGATCCACCACCCACGAGCCGTTCGACCCCGACGTCGTGCGCAGCGACCTGCGTGTCATCCGCGACGAGCTGCGCTGCGACGCGGTCCGCGTCACCGGCGGCGTGCAGGACCGGCTGGAGCTGACCGCGCGGCTGGCGGCCGAGGCGGGGTTGGAGGTGTGGTACTGCCCGTTCACCAACGGCCTGGACCGCGACGGCCTCATGGCGTTCCTGCTCGACGGCGCCGAGCGGGCCGAGCGGCTGCGGCGTGACGGCGCCCCGGTCGTCTACCTCACCGGTTCCGAGATCTCCCTGTTCACCGACGGTTTCCTGCCCGGCCGTGACCTGACCGAGCGCATGGCGGTGTTCACCGACCCGATGCGGATGCGGGAGGCGGTCCCCGCCGCGCGGGCGGCGGTGCGCGACTTCCTCGCGGAAGCGGTGCCCGCGGTGCGGGAGCGCTTCGGCGGCCCCGTCGGGTACGCCTCGATCCCGCTCGAGGACGTCGACTGGACGGCCTTCGACATCATCGCCAGCGACGCCGGCTACCGTGACGCGACCAACTCCGCGGTGTTCCCGCAGTCCCTGGCGGCGGCCGTGGGGCAGGGCAAGCCGTACGCGGCGACCGAGTTCGGCTGCTGCACGTTCCGCGGCGCGGCCGACGTCGCGGGCGCGACGGAGCCCGTGGCCTACGACGAGCACGGCCGTGCGGCGAAGCTCACCGCGGAGCTGGAGCGCGACGAGGAGGGCCAGGCACGCTACCTCGTCGACCTGCTGCGTGACTACGAGGCCGGCGGGGCGGAGGCGGCGTTCGTGTACACGTTCGCGAACCGGCACCTGCCGACCACCGGCGACCCCGAGCACGACTACGACCTGGCGTCACGGGGGATCGTGCGCGTGCTGCCGGACGGCTCGTGGACGCCCAAGGCCGCCTTTCACGCCCTGGCCGAATACGGCCGCGTCCGTGCGCTGAGCCGGACCGAATTCGGTGGTGGTGGTCGCGGCGGACGGGCAAAGTAGGACTGCGCACCGGCGGCGAGCGCCGCCACCACGACTGTCACCAGGAGAGACAATGCGAGCAGCTTCCACGCTTCGGACCCTTGCCCGTCCTACCGTGGAGCTCCGCCTTGGCCCTGTTGAACCTCGGAATCGTCGCGCATGTTGACGCCGGAAAGACCAGCCTGACCGAACGCCTGCTCTACGAGGCGGGCGCGGTGGCCGAGCCGGGCAGCGTCGACGCCGGCACGACCCGGACCGACTCGATGGAGCTGGAACGCCGCCGCGGCATCACCATCCGGGCGGCCGTCACCTCGATCACCATCGGTGACCTCAGCATCAACCTGCTGGACACCCCCGGCCACCCCGACTTCATCGCGGAGGTCGAGCGGTCGCTGGCCGTCCTCGACGCTGCAGTGCTCGTGGTGTCGAGCGTGGAGGGCGTCCAGCCGCAGACCGTCGCCATCTGGCGGGCGCTGCGCCGCATCGGCGTACCGACTGTGTTCTTCTTCAACAAGGTGGACCGTGGCGGCGCCGACGTGGACCGGGCGACGGCCCAGGTGCGGCAGCGGCTCGGGGCGCGGCCGGTCCTGCTCACCACTGTCACCGGCCAGGGCAGCCGCGAGGCCCTGGTGCATGCCGTGGACCTCGACGCCGAACCCGTGGTGGCGGAGGTGGCCGAGGTCGACGACGCGGTGGCGGCACGCTGGCTGACCGACCGGCCGGTACGTGTCCGCGACGTCCGCCGGGCGCTCCGCCGCGCGGTACGAGGCGCCGAGCTGGTCCCGGCGGTGTGCGGCTCGGCCATCACCGGTGCCGGGGTACGCCGGCTGTGCGACGTCCTGGCCGACCTGCTCCCGCACGGCGAGGCGCGGGACGGTCCGCCGGCGGGCACCGTCTTCGCCGTCGACCGGGACGGGCGCGGCCGGCGCGCCTGGCTGCGGTTGTGGTCCGGGCGTCTGCGGGTGCGGGACCGGGTGCAGCTCGCCGGCGGTCGTCCGGAGCCGGTCACCGAGATCGCCGTCATCGAGCCCGCCGGCGTGCTGGTGCGCCGGTCGGTCTCCGCCGGGCAGATCGCGGCGGTACGCGGGGTGTCGGCCCGGATCGGCCAGCACATCGGCGACCCGCCACGGCGGCACGGCTACCGGTTCCCGCCACCGACCCGGCAGGCGGTCGTCGAGCCGGTCGACCCGGCGCAGCGCCTGGCGATGTTCGCCGGCCTGGCCGAGCTGGCCGACGAGGACCCGCTCGTGGACCTGCGCCTCGACGAGCAGCAGGCGGAAGCGGTGATCCGCCTGCACGGCGAGGTCCAGAAGGAGGTCCTCGCCGCCCTGATGGAGGACCGCTACGGCGTCCGGGTGCGGTTCTCCGGCACGCTCACCGCCTGCATCGAACGGGTCGCCGGCACCGGCGCCGCCGAGGAGCGGTTGCGCGAGCGCGGCAACCCGTACCTGGCCGGGCTGGGGTTGCGCATCGACGCCGCACCGGCCGGGCACGGCATCGAGTTCCGTCCCGGGATCGAGCCGGGCCGGCTGCCACCCGCCTTCGTCGCCGCCACCGAGGAGGGCGTGCGGGCCGCGCTGCGGCAGGGCCGGCACGGCTGGCCGGTCACCGACTGCACTGTCACCATGACGGCGTCCCGGTACTGGCCCCGGCAGAGCAGGCCGCACCAGAAGTTCGACAAGTCGATATCGACGGTGGCGGCGGACTTCCGCAACCTCGCCCCGGTCGTGGTCGCCGCCGCGCTGCGGCAGGCCGGTACGCGGGTGTGCCAGCCGATCGAGCGGTTCGACGTCAACCTGCCCCGGCACGCGGTCGAGACGGTGCTGGCGCTGCTCGGCCGGCTCGGCGCGGTCGTCCACGACACCGCAGTCGCTGGCGGCTACCTGGAGGTGAGCGGCACCCTGCCGTCCGCCCGGGTGCCGCGGGTCGTCGCCGCCCTGCCCGACCTCACCGGCGGCGAGGCGGTGCTGACCACCACCTTCGACCATTACGCGCCGGTCACCGGCGAGGAACCCCCGACACTGCCCCGGCGCGGACCGGACCCGGACGACCGGGAGGCGTGGTTCCGGGCCGTACCGAGGTAGGCCGCGCCGGGCGGTGACGGGAGCGTTGCGGCGATAGGATCACCGGCGCCCGCCGCCGCCCGTACCCGTTGGAGCCCCGCTGTCAGCGCAGCCGGTCACCCACCTCGCCCGGCGTGTCCGCCGGGTGCTGACCGCGGTGTGTCTGCTCGTCGTTGCCGGGCTACCGGCTGGATCCTCGGACGCCGGCGCCGCCGGCGCGGGGACGCTGCGGGTGCTCCAGATGAACCTGTGCAACAGCGGCCGGGCCGGCTGCTACACCGGCCGGGCCGTCCCGCAGGCCGCCGACGTCATCGCTGCGGAACTGCCCGACGTGGTCACGCTCAACGAGGTCTGCCGCGACGACGTGGTGACGCTTGCGCGTACGCTGCGGGCCGTCCGTGCCGGTGGCACGACGGTGTCCGCGTTCCAGGCCGCCGGTGACCGCCCCTCCGGCGGTCCCACCCGGTGCAACAACGGCGAGCCGTACGGGATCGGGTTGCTGGCCCGCCTCGACGCCCGCGACACGCGGCCGTCGGTGCACCGGGGGACCTATCCGGCGCAGGACCTGACCGACCCTGAGGAGCGGGTCTGGCTCTGTGTCCGGGCCGACGGGCTGCACGCGTGCACCACGCACCTGGCGAACACCAGCGGCCAGGTGGCGCTGGCCCAGTGCGGGCAGTTGCTCGGCACCGTCGTGCCGGGCGTCCGGGGCGGCGCCGTCGGCGCGCCGACCGTCCTCGGCGGTGACCTCAACCTGCGGGCCGGAGGCATGCCGGACGTGCGGTCGTGCGTGCCGGTGGGCTACCGGCGGATCGACGACGGCGGCCGCCAGCAGATCCTGGCGTCGAGCGGCGTGACGATCTGCTGCCGCCGCGCGGTGGACATGCGCGGGGCGACCGACCATCCGGCGCTGCTGGCGACCATGATCCGCTCGTGGCCGGCGCCGCCACCGGGACGGTACTGACGAGGCCTCCGGACACGTGGCGGAATTGGTCCGCCGTCCGTGCAACTTCCCGGGCGGGCGTAGCCGTTCTACCTCCGTCACGAGGAGGCAGTCGATTGAAAGCCGAAGACGAGCAAGCGTTCCGCGAGTTCGTGACGTCACAGATGGCGTCCCTGCGCAAGCTGGCGTACATGACCTGCGGCGACTGGCACGCCGCGGAGGACGCCGTGGCAAACGCGCTGGTCAAGCTCTATCCACGCTGGCGGAAGCTGGAGCGGCCCGATCTCTACGTCAAGACCATGGTCTACCGGGCCGCGATCGACGAGACCCGTCGGCCCTGGCGGCGCGAGCGGTCGGCCGGCGACGCCATGCCGGACGCCGCGGTGCGGGACACGGCGGCGGTGACTGACGAGCGGATGCGCCTGCGGGCGGCGCTCGAAGCCGTCCCGGCGGGACAGCGGGCCGCCGTGGTGCTCCGGCACTACCTGGACCTGAGCCTGGAGGACACGGCCGCCGTGCTCGACTGCACGGTCGGCACGGCCAAGAGCCAGGTCTCCCGTGGGCTGGCGAAGCTGCGCGAGTCCCTCGGCGGCGAACACCTCAATCTCACCGGCAGGCCGATGGAGGAGTGGACAAATGCAGTTGCGTGAACTGGTGGACGCCGTGACCGGCGACGAGCCGCCGATGGGCCGTACCGTCGACGACATCGTCGCGGCCGGGCGGCGCGCCGAGCGGCGCCGCCGGAACCGGTTCGCGACAGCCGGCGCCGCGGGCCTCGTCGCGGTGGCGGTCGCCGCCGCGATCACGGTGCCGACCCTGGACGCGAGGCGCACCGCCTCGGCGCTGTCCGAGGCGCCGCGTCCGGGCGTCAGCCCCTGGCCGGACGCCTCGCCGTTCACCTTCACCTTCACCGGGTACGACGCCGGCACGCTGCACGTGCAGGACCCGATCGTCGTGTCGACCGCGTACCAGATCGCCCCCGTCTACTCCGACCGGCACACCTCGAACGACAAGCCCGTCAGCCAGGACGAGGCCGAGGCGTTCGAGCAGGAGAGGACGGCCGCCGGGGCGAAGCCGACTCTGTGGGCGTACCTGACCGTCTACCGGCCCGGCGCCTTCGATCCGGCCGCGGTCAAGGACGGTCGGAGCGTCACGGTGGCCGGGCGCAGGGCGGTGCAGGCGACGCTGCCGTTCGGCCTCGACCCGCGCAACCCGGTGGATCCGGGCAACAAGCTGTTCGCCTGGGAGTACGCCCACAACGCCTGGGCGGCCGTCACGTCGATCTCCGGCGACGCGGCGACGCCGAGCTTCGCGGACCTGAGCGGCCTGGTCGCGGGCCTGAAGCCGGCCGGGCCGACGCCGGCGCCGCTGCCGTTCACGGTGGGCTACCTGCCGCGGGGTTACGTGCCGCTCCAGGTGGGCACGCACGCCATGCCCGGCCTGAGCGGCATCGCCACCGCCCGCGCCGGTGACTACGGCGGCGCGACGTACACCAGGCCGCCCCTGCGCACCTCGGGCCTGACCGCGCCGTTCGACTCGGTCGAGGGCGGGATCAGGGACGGGTTCCACATCTTCGTCACGCCGAGCACCAGCTCCAACCAGTCACCGGAGCCCGGTGCGACGAAGTGCTACCCGGGGGCGGCCCGCGGAGGCGGGTTCTGCAACATCTGGAGCGCCGACGGCACTGTCGTCGTCCAGGTCAGCTCCGAGGGCGTCGGCGGCCGGCTGCCCCAGGCCGAGCTGCTGCGGATCGCCGAGGGGATCACCGTCGCCGACGACGTGCGGGACGAGTCGACCTGGACTCCCGCCCCGGACGCCCTGACGCCCTGACCGATCCCGGCGGCGGTGGGAGCGGCCCGACCGCTCCCACCGTCACCGCCTGATCTACAGGAACCGCCAGCGCTGGTGCGCGGCCCCGGTGTCGTCGGCGAGGACCGCCTGCGCACCCTGGGCGCCGGAGCCGCCGCTGAGCCCGAGCACCCGGCCCCCGTTCGCGCACTGGATGCGGAACCAGCCGCCTCCGCCGTGCCGCAGCCGCCACCTGTGGTCGGCGGTGCCGTTGTCGGCCCACTGGACGATCCGGGCGCCGGCCGCTGTCGAGCCGCCCTCGACGCCCAGCACCTTGCCGCTGTTGCCGTTGCGCAGCCGCAGGTAGCCGCCGGTGTCCACGAGCGCGGTCCAGAGGTGGTCGGCGGTGCCGGTGTCGCCCCACTGGACGACCAGCCCGCCGTCGGCGGTGGACATGTTCTGCACGCCGAGCACCAGCCCGCTGCCGAGGTTCTGGATCCGCCGCGCCCCGTTGGGCAGGAACCGCCACTGGTTGTCCAGGCTGCCGTTGTCCGGGTCCTGCACGGCGAACGCGCCCTGGGCGGTCGAACCGCCGGAGATGCCGAGCAGCTTGCCGGTGTGCACGTTGCGCAGCTTGTGGCTGCCGTCGCCCACGTCGACGACGGTCCAGAGGTGGTCGGCGGTCCCGTTGTCCGCCCACTGGAGGATCCGGGCGTTGTCAGCCGTGGACATGTTCTCCACGCCCAGCACCTTGCCGCTGTTGACGTTGCGCAGCCGCAGCGCCGACCCGTCGACCACCAGCTGCCAGTCGTGGTCGGCGGTGCCGGTGTCGCCCCACTGGAGCGCGAGCCCGCCGTCGGCTGTGGACATGTTCTGGATGCCGAGCACCAGGCCGCTCGCCGCGTTGGCGAGCCGGAAGCTCGCCTCCCCGCCGCCACCGCCCGCGCCGACCCGCCAGTAGACCGTGTAGTTGTGCCCGTGGGCGTCGTAGAACGGGCCGAGGTTGACGGTGGCGCCGTCGGCCCGGGCGGTGAACGCGAGGCTGCCGGCGCCGGTACGGGTGACCGAGGCGGGGTCCAGCGTCGGCAGGCCGCTCAACGTGGCGTTGCCGTAGTTGCCGGAGAGCACCACCGGCCCGTACGTGACGGCCTGCACAGCGGCGTCGTCGTTGGCCGCCACAGTGGTGACCCGCATCGGCAGCCGGACCGTGACCGTGTCGCCGGAGGTCCAGGCGCGGGTCAGGACGGCGTAGCTGCCCGGCGTGGCGGCGATGCCCGCCGCGACGCCGTTGACGCTGACGCTCGCCCCGCTGGTCCACGCCGGGATCCGGATCCGCATCGTCCACGACCCGGCCACCGAGCCGGTGACGGTGAGCGTCGTGGTGTCGCCGACCGGGTACGAGGTGGCCTGCGTGACGGTGATGCCGCGCTGGCTCCAGGTGAGCACCGAGGGGACGAACAGGTTGACGGTCAGCGTGGTGCCGTTGTGGAAGTAGATCGCGTCCGCCAGCGTCGTGTTGGTCTCCAGCCCGGTGCCCTGGCAGCACCAGAACGAGTTGTAGTCGGTGCTCCACGTGCCGCCGCCCCACGCCGGGCCGACACCGCGGCGCCCGCCCGGGTTGAGCGGGGTGAAGTACGTGACGTGGCCGTGCGCGTCGGCCGGGTTCTGCTGGCCGATCATGTGGTTGAGCAGCGCGCGCTCGTAGAAGTCGGCGTACGCGACCCGGTCCGGGTCGAGCTGCCAGAGTTCCCGGGTCAGCTTGAGCATGTTGTACGTGTTGCAGGCCTCGCACGTGTCGTTGCGCAGGTAGCCGGCGATCGCGTTGGGTGCCCGGAAGTGCTCGGCCTGGCTGTTGCCGCCGATGGCGTACGTGTGCGCGCCGACCGTGATGGCCCACGCGTTCGCGGCGATGTCCCGGTAGCGGGTGACGCCGGTGGCCTTGTACTCCCGGGCCGCGCCGATCCACTTGGGCACCTGCGTGTTGGCGTGCAGCCCGTTGAGCTGGTCGGAGTTGGCGGCGAGCGGGTTGAACACGGCGGCGTGGTCGAACCGCTGCGCGACAGTCAGCCACCGCCCGTCACCGGTCTGCTGGTAGAGGTCGGTCAGCACCGCGTTCATGCCGCCGAACTCGGTGCCGAGCATGGCCTGCATCTGGGCCGAGGTGAGCCGGCCGGTGCGCTGGTCGACCCACCCGGCCAGCGCCAGCAGCACGTCCCGGGCCTGGGTGCTGCCGATCAGCCGCCACACGTCCAGCAGCCCGGCGAGCGTCTTGTGGATGCAGTAGTAGGGCACGTTGCCGTTGCTGAGCGTCCGCGCCTCCAGCGCGGTGAAGTCGGACTCCGGGAAGCCGGACAGGTACCCGGCGCTGAACCCGGCCGCGCCGTTGTTGGCCTGGCAGCGGGCCAGTTCGGCGACCATGGTGAGTGCCTTGTCCCGGCAGGTGGTGTCGCCGAGCACCGCCCACGCCTGTGCCCAGGCGGTCAGGAAGTGCCCCTGCATGTGGGTGCGGAACGGGAAGTTGGGCGCGTCCCAGCCGCCGTTGGCGGCGGCGCCGCCGGTGGACAGGCGGTGGTTGGCCCGGAAGTTGTAGAGCAGCCGGTTCACGTCGACGAAGCGCAGGTAAGCGACCGTACGGTTCTGGTTGTCCTGCCAGCGGCCGGCGGTCAGCCGTACCTGGCCGGGATCGAACGCGTACGCGGACACGCCGATGTCGGGGCGGGCCGGTGGCAGCGCGGCGTGTGCCGTACCGCCTGCGGAGACGGACCCGGCGGCGGCGCCGGCGGTGGCCGCGACGGCTGTCGCGGCGGTCGTACGCAGGAGGAATCGGCGGTTCACCAGGGGAGCGGGCATGGCGGCCTCCGTGGCGGGGGACGGTGGTGGTGGGGGACGGTGGTGGTGGGGGCGGTTACGCGGTGACCCGGAACGTGGCGTCCTGCCTGTCGATCGCGGGGGAGCCGGCGCCGAGCGGGTCGATGCGCAGCCGGTAGTCGTAGTGCCGCAGGTAGCGGGTGGGGAAGTTGTGCGAGCGGAACGACGACCAGGTGCTGTCCGCCAGGCCGGCGGTGCGGTGGAAGGTGGCGTCGGCGCGGAACGTGGCGGTGCCGTCGTTCGGGTCCAGCCGGACCGCGTAGTCGTAGTGCCGCAGGTAGTTGCCGGGGTAGTTGACCGACTCGAACGAGACGGCGGCGGAGTCGGCCAGGCCGGGGACCATGCGCCACATCTGGTCCTGGTAGGGGTCGAACGGGTACGCGTCGACGCGGGCGATCCGGTCGGCGTGCCGGACGTAGCGGTCGGGCAGGTTCGACGACTTGAGCCGCACCCAGTTCGGCGTGCCCCAGCGGTTGACCATCCCGGCGTACTCGGCGTCGCTGATGCCGACCATCGAGCCGTGCTTGGAGTTCAGCGGTGGGGTGTAGTCGCGCTGGTTCAGCGGCGTCCACGAGTTGCCCGCGATGGTGGTCGTGGACCAGGCGTAGTAGTCGTTGTTGACGGGGCTGAACGAGTCGCCCCACAGCCGCCAGCCGCCCTCGTTCGTGCGCAGCAGCAGCGGCGCCTCGATCGCGTTGCCCTGCCGCAGCCCGCCGGTGTACGTGGTGAAGCTGTTCGGCGCGCCGGTGGCGGACCGGGCGCCGTACAGGTACCCGTCGTCGAGGTTCTTGTAGTAGAGGTACGTGGTGCCGCCGTCGACCACCACGTCGCCGTCGAGCACGCCGAAGCCCGGGCTGAAGTAGACCTGCGGTGCGCTGACGGTGCGGAAGTCGCTCGTGTAGTTGACGAACAGCACGTCCCGGCCGTTGTTGGCGGAGTAGACGATGGCGTACTGGCCGCGGGCGGCGTCCCAGAACGCGGTCGGCGCCCACGTGTGGGTGTCCAGCGTGTGCATCCGGATGCGCCGGTAACCGGTGAACGCGGTCAGGTCGGTGGAGTCCCACACGTGCAGGTACTGGCTGGTCAGCCCCCAGTTGGTGCCCTTGAGGTCGGTGGCGAGCACCACGAACGTGCCGTCGGTCCTGCGCAGCACGAACGGGTCGCGCAGGCCGAGTTGCCCGGCGGTCGGGGTGACGACCGGGTTGTTCTGGTTCAGCGGGGTCCAGTTGAGGCCGTCCCGGCTGACGGCCAGGTGCAGGCCGTAGTCGGCGCCGAGACCGTTCGGCGTCTCGGTGAAGTAGGCCATGGCGTAGGCCGTGTTCGGCGCGGCGAGCGCGCCGCGGGGCAGGCTGAGCGCGCCGGAGGCGGCTGCAGCGGTGGACAGGGCACCGAGGGTGAACGCGCGTCGGGTCAGGGGCACGAGGGGCCCTCCTCTGCGGTGGGGATGACGTCCGCGTTAGCGCTAACAATCTCCCCTAGCCTGGCGTTCACATAGTCGTCTGTCAATCGAGTGGTGACGTTAACGCGCTCAGCCGCGGACCTCCCGCGACGACACCAGTCGTACCAGCCGGGGGAGTGGTCGCCGGGCGAACGCCGCAGGGCGGGCCGATCGTCGTCCCGGCCCGCCCCGCCCGGCTTCCCGGCGCCGCCCGCACGGCGGCGGGTCAGCGGTTGCGGTAGTGGTTCACTGCCAGCGCCGCGCCGGACGCGAGCGCCAGCGCGCCGAAGGCCGAACCGGCCCACGGGTTGCCCAGGACGCTCGACAGCGTCACGTTCGCCGCCACGCTGACGACGAGCACCAGCCAGAGCAGCGGGCGCATCCGGGTGACGGGCGTCGTCGCGGCGGTGTTCTCGGCGGTACGGTCCAGGTCGTTCACGGCTGCCTCCTCGGGTGACGTCCTTGCACCTCGACGCTAGGCGCGCGGCCGTCCGGGAACGATCCCGCCAGCACGACGACCGGGGTACAGCAGGCTGTACTTTCCGCGCCCGGACCTGACGGACGGCGACAGCGGTGACCTATCGTGGCGGCCGGGGGTGGGCCGGGGATGGAGTACGTACGCAGGCGGTTCCGCGCCGCGGTGGACGCGCTGGAGCACCTCGTCGGCGGGCTCGGCACTGCCGTGCTGGCGCTCGGCGCGCTGTTCGGGGCCGTCGTCGTGGCGGCGGCCTGCGTCGGCGGGTTCGGACTGCTGCTCGTACCCGGGATGCTGCGGGCGGTGCGGTCGGTGGCCGACCGCGAGCGTGCCCGGCTGTCCCGGTGGGGGCCGCCGATCCCGTCGCCCGGCCCGGTGCCGGCCGGGGTGCGCCCGGCGCTGCGCGACCCGGTCGTCCGGCGGGAACTGCGCTGGGTGGCCACCCACGGAACGCTCGGCTTCGGCGCCGGGCTGATCGCGCTCGCGCTGCCGATCTACGCCGTGCAGGACATGACGTTCCCGCTGTGGTACCGGCTGGTGCCGCCGGACGCCGGTGCGCCGGGGATCGGCTGGTGGCGCGTCGACGGGCTCGGCGACGCGCTCACTGTCGGCGTGCTCGGCATCGGGTGGCTGGTGCTCGCGGTCGCGACCGGGCCGGCCCTGGCGCGGATCCAGGCCCGGCCGGGCCGCCGGCTGCTGCCCCCGCCGCCCGGGTTCGACCTGTCGCTGCGGGTCGCCGAACTGACCGCCACCCGGGCCGCCGCGCTCGACGCCCACGCGGTGGAGCTGCGCCGGATCGAACGCTCGCTGCACGACGGCACGCAGAACCGGCTGGTCGCGGTGAACGTGCTGCTCGGCGCCGCGCGGCGGGCGGTACGCCGTGACCCGGCCCGCGCCGACGAGATCCTGGAACGCGCGCAGAACGCGGCCGAGCAGGCGCTCGGTGAGCTGCGTACGGTGGTGCGCGGCATCCTGCCGCCGGTGCTCGGCGACCGGGGCCTGGCCGGGGCGCTCGACGGACTCGCCGCGGAGTGCGCGGTGCCGTGCCGCCTGTCGGTGGACGTCGACGTGCGCTGCGCGGCGTCGGTCGAGGCCACCGCGTACTTCGTGGTGGCCGAGGCGTTGACGAACGTGGTCCGGCACAGCGGCGCGAGCGCGGTGGAGGTCGCCGTGCGCCGGGAGGGGAACCGGCTGCTCGTCACAGTCACCGACGACGGGCGCGGGGACGCCGACGAGACGCGTGGCTCCGGGCTGACCGGCATCCGCCGCCGGGTCGAGGCGTACGACGGGCGGATGACGCTGACGAGTCCACCGGGAGGACCGACGAGGATGCACGTGGAGCTGCCATGCGGATCGTGATCGCCGAGGACGACGCGCTGCTGCGCGAAGGGCTGGCGCTGCTGCTGCGCGCCGAGGACCTGGACGTGGTGGCCACCGCCGGCACGCCGGGGGAGTTCCTGGCCGCCGTGGACGAGCACCGGCCGGACGTGGCGATCGTCGACGTGCGGATGCCGCCCACGCACACCGACGAGGGGATCGTCGCCGCGGTCGAGGCCCGCCGCCGCCTGCCGGGCCTCGCGGTGCTGGTCCTGTCCGCGTACGTCGAGCAGGCGTTCGCCACCGAGCTGTTCTCGGTCGGCGCCTCCGGGCTCGGCTACCTGCTCAAGGAGCGGGTGGGCCGGGTCGAGGAGTTCCTCGCCGCGCTGCACCGCGTCGCGGCCGGCGGCAGCGTGATCGACCCCGAGGTGGTCGGGCAGTTGCTCGCCCGCAACCGGCGGCCGGACACCGCGCTGGCCGAGCTGTCGCCGCGCGAGCACGAGGTGCTGGCGCTGATGGCCGAGGGGCTGGGCAACGGCGCGATCGCGGAACGGCTGTTCGTCACCGACGGCGCGGTGCACAAGCACATCCGCAGCATCTTCGCGAAGCTGAGCCTGCCGCCTGACGACCGCGCCGACCGCCGGGTCACCGCCGTGCTGCGCTATCTCGACGGCCGGCGGTAGACGCACGCACGTCCGCGCGCCGCCTCGCGGGAGGCGGCGCGCGTGCGGTGTCGAGGCGGATCAGCGGCGGGTGCCGCAAAGGGCCGCGTCGACGGTGCTGGTGACCGCCTCCAGCATCTCCATGCTCGTCGGCAGCCCGGTCACCGCGACCACCGCGCTGCGCCCGTCCGTGGTGGACAGGTTGCGGGTCTGGAAGCCCTGGATGTCACCGCCGTGCCCCCAGGCGTGACCGCCGCAGGGCAGCTCGTGCCGGGCGATGCCCAGGCCGTACTCCCAGACGCCGCTGGGCTCGAAGTCGGGCGCCGGCACGGTACGCGTCAGGGCGGCCTGCTGGGCCGGCTCGAGCAGCCGGCCCGCCAGCAGCGCCTCGAAGAACGTGCGCAGGTCCGACGGCGTCGAGACGAGCTGGCCGGCGGCCCAGCCCAGCGACGGGTCCATCCGGGTCACGTCGACCCACGGCGCGCCGGGCTCCACCGCCACGTATCCGCGCGGCAGCCGGCCGGGCAGGTCCTGCTCGCCGGTCTGCGGCCAGTACGTGTCGCGCAGCCGCAGCGGCTCGATGATCCGCCGGGTGATCTCCTCGCCGACCGGGCGCTGGGTGACCCGCTCGACGATCAGTCCGGCGAGGACGAAGTTGGTGTTGCTGTACTCCCACTTCTCGCCCGGCGGGAAGTGCCGCGACTGGGTGAGTGCCTCGTCCAGCAGCCGGCGCGGGTCGAAGTAGTCGCTGCGCCGGTCCACGAGGTCCTGCGCCTTGCCGAACACCACGTCGTCGTAGTCGGGCAGGCCGCTGGTCTGCTGGAGCAGCTGGCGTACGGTGATCCGCCGCCCGTCGTTGCCGTTGGCGCGCACCAAGCCGGGCAGGTAGCGCTCGACGCTGGCGTCCAGGTCGATCCGGCCCTCGCCGACGAGCTGGAGGACGACCACCGCGGTGAACGTCTTGGTGTTGCTGCCGACGCGCACCCGGGCGTCGCGGGGGATCCCGGCGCCGGTGCGCAGGTCACCGACACCGGCGGTGTAGTCGCGCACCCGGCCGTCGCGGCGTACGGAGGCCAGCGCCCCGGGGAAGCCGTGCTCGGCGACCAGGCCGTCCAGTCGCTGCTGGACGGCGTCTGCGGCCGGACGCCGGGCGTCGGTGGTGGTGGCGGACGCGGCGGGCACACCCAGCGCGGTGACGGTGAGCAGGGCCGCGGCGCCGACGGCCACCGGGAAGGTACGGCGGGTCATGGGAACTCCTCGACGGAGGTGAACGGGTACGACCTCAAGCCTCGGAGAACCGGGCCCCGCGCTCCATACCGCCAGCTGCCGAACCGGGGTAGCGCTGGCACTACTTGATGGCGCCGGTGCCGCCGGTTAGGCTCCGCCCAGCGTCGCGTGCCGGTGGCAGACCGTGTCAGGCATGGAGGCGCCGGATCGAAGGGAGCACGACGATGACACTCGTCGTCCCTTCGCCCTCGCCTCATGGCTGAGGGCGAACAGACCAGGCTGGTGGCCTGGAGCCGCGAGATGCGCGCCGTTCACGAGCGGCTGCGCGAGGCGCTGGCGGTGACCCGGCGGGCGCTCGCCGACGGCGAGCCGGCCCGCCCGGCGACACGTGAGCTGCTGTTGTTCTGCCACGGGTTCTGCGCGGCGCTGACCGCGCATCACGAGGGCGAGGACCACAGCCTCTTCCCGGCGATCGCAGCGCGGCATCCGGAGCTGCGCGGCACGCTGGACCGGCTGCGGCAGGACCACTCGATGATCGGGTACCTACTGACCGGGCTGAGCGCGGCGGTGGCCCGCGACGCCCCGCCCGGGGAACTGGCCCGGCACCTGGAGGGCGTGGCGGCGATCATGGAGTCGCACTTCCGGTACGAGGAACGGCAACTGCTCACCGTGCTGGAGACGCTCTCGCTGGACGCCGACCCGGGCGACGTGTTCGGGCCGTTGTGACCGCAGTCGCGGCCCGGCGGATGCGCACCGCCGGGCCGCGACCGGTCCCTGTCAGTTCAGGCCGCAGGTGGCGAACCCGTCCAGGTTCGGCCGCTGCGCGCCGACCCGGTTGAACGCGATCTCGATGCGGTCGAGCGCCGCGACGCGCTTGCTGCGCAGCGGGCCGAGGATGGCGTTGTCGATGAACGCCGGTCCGCCCTCGGGGCGTACCGCGAGCCGGGCGAGGCGGGCGTCGGCCTCGGCGATCTGCTTGTCCAGCGTGGCCAGTTCGGCCTGCACCTGGCCCGCGGCCGCCGCCGGGACGGCGGGGAGCACGACGCGGGGGCAGTTGACGGTCCGCGCCGCGCCGCCGGCGTTACCGTTCTGGCCGCCCGCGTTGCCGTTCTGACCCCCGGCGTTGCCGTTGCCGTTCTGAGCGTTGCCGTTCTGCCCGCCGGCGTTGCCGTTGCCGTTCTGGCCGGCACCGTTCTGGCCGGCACCGCCGTTGACGGCGCTCGGCACGCCCGGGGCGTTGAGCGAGCAGGCCGCCAGCGCGTCCAGGTTAGGTCGCTGCGCGCCGATCCGGTTGAAGGCGATCTCGATGCGGTCGAGCACGGCGACGCGCTTGCTGCGCAGCGGGCCGAGGATGGCGTTGTCGATGAACGCCGGTCCGCCCTCGGGGCGTACCGCCTGCCGGGCCAGCCGCTCGTTCTGCCGGGCGATCTCCTGGTCCAGGTTGGCCAGTTCCCGTTCCACCTGGGCCGACGCCGCAGCGGGGACGGCGGGCAGCTTGTCGCGTACGGTCGGGCAGTTCACGGTCTGCGCGGCGGCTGTGGTGGCCGGGCGGTTGTTCTCGCCCGCCGACGCCAGTTGCAGTCCGCCGGCGAACAACAGCGCCGCGAGGGCGCCCACCCCGCCGAGCTTCAGGACCGCGGTCTTGCGCGTACCCCTGGCCATGCACCTCTCCTCTGGTTGACCGGGAGGGCCGGTGCGGCGGGTGCCGCCCCGTCTCCACGGTGCGAAGTGACGACTGGAGGAATCGTGCTCGTGCCCGCTCCGGCATCGCGGTTCCGGCCGATGTTCCGGTCGGCAGTGGATACGGACGGCGCGTCGAGATCGTTCAGTGCGTACCGAGGTTTGACCACATCGACGTCCGTCGTTAGGCTGCGCTGAAAGCGCTTACTGCGCGGGAGACGTGAGCGTTCGTGGGACGTCCGGGTATCAAGGCCCGCCCCCGACACCGACAGGGCATCGGTGCCGGCGCGGGCACGGCACCACCACCCGCAGGAGACCAGCATGATCAACCGACACCGCCGTACGGTGTTGTGGACGTCCGCCGCGGCGACGGCCGCGCTCGCCGCGTCCGGCCTGGCCGTCGGCGCGACCGCCGCGCAGGCGGCCGCCGGCTGCCGCGTCGACTACGCCGTCACCGCGCAGTGGGGCAGCGGCTTCACCGCCAACGTCAACCTGACGAACCTCGGCGACCCGCTCAACGGATGGGCCGTCACCTGGACGTTCGCCGCCGGTCAGACCGTCGCCCAGGCCTGGGGCGCCGAGATCACCGCCAGCGGCGCCTCGGTGCGGGCCGCCAACGTCAGCTACAACGGCAGCCTGGGCACCAACGCGAGCACGTCGTTCGGCTTCAACGGCACCTGGAACAACAGCAGCAACCCGGTCCCGACCTCGTTCGCCGTCAACGGTGTCACCTGCACCGGCGGCGTCACCCCCACCACCGGCACGCCGCCGACCAGCGCCCCGCCGCCGAGTACGCCGCCGCCCAGCAGCCCGCCCCCGAGCACGCCACCCCCCAGCACGCCGCCGCCGACCGGCGGCGCGATCTACGCCGCGCCGAACGGCACCGCCGGGGCGGCCGGCACCCAGGCCAGCCCCACCACGATCGCCGCGGCGATCACCCGCGTCGGCGCGGGCGGCACGATCTACCTGCGCGGCGGCACCTACAACCTGTCCCAGACGGTCACCGTCGCCGCCGGCAACAACGGCACGTCGGGCGCCCGCAAGAACCTGTACGCCTACCCGGGCGAGACGCCGATCCTGAACTTCTCCGCGATGAGCGAGGACCCGGCCAACCGAGGGCTCGCGCTGAACGCCTCGTACTGGCACGTGCGCGGGATCGTAGTGGAGCGGGCCGGTGACAACGGCATCTTCGTCGGCGGCAGCAACAACATCATCGAGCGGACGGTGACCCGCTTCAACCGCGACACCGGGCTGCAACTGTCCCGGATCGCCTCCAGCACGCCCCGCGACCAGTGGCCCGCCAACAACCTCATGGTCAGCGTGGAGTCGCACGACAACGCCGACTCCGACGGCGAGGACGCCGACGGCTTCGCGGCCAAGCTCACCGTCGGCGGCGGCAACGTCTTCCGGTACGCGGTGTCGCACCACAACATCGACGACGGGTGGGACCTGTACACCAAGTCCGACACCGGCGCGATCGGCACGGTGACCATCGAGGACTCGCTCGCGTACAGCAACGGCACGCTGAGCAACGGCACGCAGAACGGCAACGGCGACCGCAACGGCTTCAAGCTCGGCGGCGAGGACATCGCGGTGAACCACACCGTCCGGCGCACCATCGCGTACCGCAACGGCAAGCACGGGTTCACGTACAACCGCAACCCGGGCACCATGACGATCTCGAACAACCTGAGCATCGACAACACCGAACGCAACTTCTCGTTCGACGCCGGCACCTCGGTGTTCCGGAACAACACGTCCTGCCGCTTCGCCGGCAGCGGCTCCAACGACAAGACGGTCGGCAACGTGGACGGCTCGAACCAGTTCTGGTCCGGCAGCAACGGCTCCCGCTGCTCCACGTACTCCGGCGCCCTCGCCTGGTCCTTCACCGGCGACGGCCGCCTCACGGTGACCCTGGGCGGCCGCCCCGTCTCCCTCTGACAGTGATGATGTGGGAGCGGGTCACCCGGCCGGTCTGACTCACCCTCTGACTGACCTTGGGTGTCTTCTAGGGGATTCGTCGGCTTG
>NZ_VISU01000039.1:0-35307 GCF_007827625.1 Micromonospora sp. CNZ297
GTCACATTCCGAACCCGGAAGCTAAGCCCTCCAGCGCCGATGGTACTGCACTCGGGAGGGTGTGGGAGAGTAGGACACCGCCGGACAATCTTCCAGTCGAGGGCCGCCCCAGCAGGGGCGGCCCTCGACTGCGTTAGCGTTCTCGGCGGAAACGCCATCAGGAAGGATGTACCTGTGAGCTCAGGACCCCAGGGCGGGGACCGCCCCCGTCGTTACGAGGATCGCGCCGACCGCGGCCAGGGGCGTGGTGACGCCGGCCGCGACGGCCGTCGCGATGACCGTCCCTCGTACCGGGGCGGCCGCGACGACCGCCCGGGTGGCTTCC
This sequence comes from Micromonospora sp. CNZ297, assembly GCF_007827625.1. NCBI lineage: Bacteria > Bacillati > Actinomycetota > Actinomycetes > Micromonosporales > Micromonosporaceae > Micromonospora > Micromonospora sp. CNZ297. The sequence goes on from NZ_VISU01000039.1 coordinate 326, forward strand.
GTGGTGGCGACCGTGACAGTGGCGCCCGCGGCGGTGACCGTCGTGAAGGCGGTTTCCGCGGTGGCGATCGCCGCGAGGGCGGTTTCCGCGGTGGCGACCGTGACGGCGGTTTCCGCGGCGGTGAGCGTCGTGAGGGTGGCTTCCGTGGCGGTGACCGTCGTGAAGGCGGCTCCGGCGGCGGTGACCGGCGCGAGGGCGGCTTCCGTGGCGGCGACCGTGAGGGTGGCTTCCGGAGTGGAAGCCGTCCGGGCGGCGACCGTCGTGAAGGCGGCTTCCGGGGCGGCGACCGTGACGGCGGTTTCCGCGGTGGTGAGCGTCGCGAGGGTGGCTTCCGTGGCGGCGACCGCCGCGAAGGCGGCACCCGCGACGGCAACTTCCGCGGCGGTGACCGCCGTGAGGGCGGCTTCGGCGGTGGCGACCGTCGTGAGGGCGGTTTCCGTGGTGGGGACCGTCGTGAGGGCGGCGCCCGTGACGGTGGCCTCCGGGGCGGCGACCGTCGTGAAGGTGGCTTCCGCGGTGGTGACCGTGAGGGCGGTTTCCGCGGTGGTGACCGTGAGGGCGGTTTCCGCGGTGGTGACCGGCGCGAGGGCGGTTTCCGTGGCGGTGACCGTGAGGGCGGTTTCCGCGGTAGCGACCGCCGTGAGGGTGGCTTCCGGGGCGGTGACCGCCGTGAGGGCGGTTTCCGTGGTGGTGACCGTCGTGAGGGCGGCGCCCGTGAGGGTGGCTTCCGTGGCGGTGACCGTGAGGGCGGTTTCCGCGGTGGGGACCGCCGTGAGGGCGGCTTCGCCGGTGGCGACCGCCGTGAGGGTGGCTTCCGGGGCGGTGACCGCCGCGAGGGTGGCTTCCGCGGTGGGGACCGTCGTGAAGGCGGTGCCCGCGAGGGCGGTTTCCGCGGTGGCGACCGTGAGGGTGGCTTCCGTGGTGGGGATCGTCGTGAGGGCGGCGCCCGTGAGGGTGGCTTCCGGGGCGGTGACCGTCGTGAGGGCGGTTTCCGCGGTGGCGACCGCGACGGTGGTTTCCGGGGCGGTGACCGTCGTGAAGGCGGGTTCCGTGGTGGCGACCGCGAGGGTGGTTTCCGGGGCGGCGATCGTCGTGAGGGCGGCGCCCGTGAAGGTGGTTTCCGGGGTGGTGACCGTCGTGAAGGCGGGTTCCGTGGTGGCGACCGCGAGGGTGGCTTCCGCGGTGGGGACCGTCGTGAAGGCGGCGCCCGCGAGGGCGGTTTCCGGGGCGGCGACCGTCGCGAGGGCGGCTACCAGGGCGGCGACAACCGCCGGGAGAGCTACGCCGGCGGCGAGCGCCGCGACGGCGGCTTCCGCGGCGGCGACCGCGACCGTGGCTTCCGGCGCGACGACCGTCGCGATGACCGGCGGCCGGGCGGCTACCGGGGTGAGCGGGACGGTGAGCGCCGTGGCTACGACGACCGGCCGGGCGGCGACGACCGCCGGACCGGCAACTACGGCCCGCAGCGGGAGCGCCAGGACGAGCGTGGCGAGGGGCGTACCGGTGAGGCGCCGGAGCTGCCGGACGACGTCGTCGCGAGCGACCTCGACTCGGCCGTCCGGGCGGAGCTTCTCTCCCTGGCCAAGCCGGTGGCGGAGACTGTCGCCCGGCACCTGGTCGCGACCGGTCTGCTGATCGACGAGGACCCGGTGCTGGCGCTGGCGCACGCCATGGCGGCCCGCAGGCTCGCGTCGCGGATCGCCGCCGTGCGGGAGGCCGTCGGGCTGGCCGCGTACCACGCGGGTGAGTGGCAGACCGCCATCGCCGAGCTGCGGACGTACCACCGAATGAGCGGCCTGCAGAGCCACCTGGCGGTGCTGGCGGACTGCGAGCGGGCGCTGGGCCGGCCCGAGCGGGCCATCGACCTGTTCCGCGGCGCGGACCGGGACAAGCTCGACCAGGCCGTCGCGATCGAGCTGCTGATCGTGGCCGCCGGGGCGCGCGGCGACCTCGGGCAGAAGGACGCCGCGGTGGCGATGCTCCAGGTGCGCGAGCTGACCGGCGACTCGACCGACCCGTGGGCGGCGCGGCTGCGCTACGCGTACGCGGACGCCCTGCTGGCGGTGGACCGGCGCGAGGAGGCGCGGGAGTGGTTCTCCCGGGCCGCCGACGTCGACTCCGAGGGGGAGACCGACGCCGCCGAGCGGCTGCTGGAGCTGGACGGCGTGGTCATCGAGGGCGACGACGAGCCGGAGGACGACACCGACGCGTCCGAGGCGTCGGCCGAGGACGTCCGCGACGACGACGACCTCGACGACGAGGACGAGGACGAGGACGAGGACGACCTCGACGATGACGACGATGACGACGACGAGGACGACGAGGACGACCTCGACGACGACGATGACGACGATGACGACGACCGGGATGACGACGCGCCGCTGAGCGGCGACGACGACACCTCGGGCGTCGACGGGGACGCGGCACGGGCCGGCTACCGGGACCGGGACGCCGGCGATCTGGCCGACGACGAGCTGACCGACACCGAGGCCGGCTCGCTCGCCGCCGACACGCCGACCACCACCGCCACGACCGAGGATCCGGCCACCGCACCGGCCGCCGACGCCCAGGCGCCGGCCGCCGACGTCACCCCGGACGGCAAGGCCGACCGGCCCGCGCCCGGTGACGCCGCGGACGGCGAGGGCGAGGCGGCGGACCGCCGATGACCGGGTACGCCGGTGACACCGCCTCCGGCGCGGATCGGGGCGAACCCGACCGCGCCGGGGCGGGCGATCGGCTGGTCGACGCGTACTCGCTCGTCGTCTTCGACCTGGACGGCGTCATCTACCTGATCGACCGGCCCATTGCCGGCGCAGTCGAGGCGGTCGGCCGGCTGCACGCCGAGGGGCGCGCGGTCGCGTACGCGACCAACAACGCCTCCCGCCGCTCCAGCGAGGTGGCCGACCTGCTCACCGGCATGGGCGTCGCGGCCCGGCCGGCGGAGGTGCTCACCTCCGCGGCGGCCACCGCCGAACTGCTCCGCGACCGGCTGCCCGAGGGCGCACCCGTGCTCGTGGTCGGCGCGGAGGCGCTGCGCGCCGAGCTGCGCGCGGTGGGCCTGCGGCCGGTGTCCACTGCTGACGAGGAGCCCGCCGCCGTGGCCCAGGGCTACGGCCCGCAGGTCGGCTGGTCCGACCTGGCCGAGGCGTCCTTGGCGGTACGGGCGGGCGCGCCCTGGTACGCCACCAACACCGACCGCACGCTGCCCAGCCCGCGTGGCCCGCTGCCGGGCAACGGCTCGCTCGTCGCGGTGCTGCGGACGGCGCTCGGCCGCGACCCGGACGTGGTGGTGGGCAAGCCGGAGCCGGCGCTGTTCACCACCGCCGCGCGGCGGGCCGGGACCGGACGCACGCTCGTGGTGGGCGACCGGCTGGACACCGACATCGAGGGCGCCCGCCGGGCCGGGCTGGACAGCCTGCTGGTGCTCACCGGCGTCAGCGACGCCGCCGAGCTGCTGGCCGCACCCGAGGAGCGCCGCCCCGCGTACGTCTCGTTCGACCTGGCGGGCCTGTTCGACCCGGCCGCAGTGGTGGCGGTGCCGGGCCGGGCGACCGACGGCGGCTGGTCGGTGACGGAGGCCGGCGCGGACCTCGTGCTCGACGGCGCGGGACCGCCGCTGGAGGCCCTCGCGGCGCTCTGCGCGGTGGCCTGGTCGACCGGGGCCGGGCCGCGCGTCCGGGCGCAGTCCACGGCGGCGGAGGAGGCCCTCGCCGCGTTCGGTCTGGACGACTGAGGCGCCGGGCCGCTCAGAGCAGCTTGCGGAGCTTCATCAGGTCGAACGGGTTCGCCTTGATCGACACCCGCCGGGAGGCCACCGCCGACATGACGTCGAGCCGGCCGTGCACCAGCGCGACGAGGTCGTCGCTGCCGGTGCTCAGCGCGATCTTGGCCTTCGGGTCGTCGCCGTCGGACAGGTCGACCAGCCGGCCACCCTCCAGCCGCCCGTGGAACGCGGTGCCGAGGTCGGTGATCCGGCAGGCCAGGGTGCGGTCGAGGTCGATGCGTCCCTGTGCCTCGGCGTTGCGGTCCAGCCGCGCGGCCAGGTCGTGCAACGCCTGCCGGCACTCGTCCACGCTGGCCACATCGTCTCCTCACCACGAACCACGCCGTTCCCGGCACCGTACCGCAATGGGGTGTCCGGGGTGCCCGGTAGCGTGGCACCTGCACACCTCGCCCCGCGGAAGGACTCAGGCATGCAGGACGCGTGGCGCGCCTACCTCGAGCTGGCCATGGGCCTGACGGAGGCGCCCCGGAAGAAGGCACAGGACGCGGTCATGCGCGTCGTCGGCCAGGGCGGCGCGACCGCCGCCCAGCTCCAGACGCTCGCCGAGGAACTGGTCGCGACCGGCCTGGCGAACCGGGAGTCGCTGACCAAGCTGGTCCGCTTCGAGGTGGACCGGGCGCTGGGCGCGGTCGGGCTGGCCACCGCCGACGAGGTCGCCGAGCTGACCCGCCGGGTGCACGACCTGGAGCGGCAGCTGCGCGAGGCGCGCGGCCACCTCGGGCCGGGCGACACGCCGTCCGGGGCAGCCGAGCCGCCGAAGACCGGTTCGCCCGCCGCCGAGTCCTCCCCGGCGACGACGCCGGCCAAGGCCCCCGCGACGACGCCGACGAAGGCGGTGGCGAAGAAGACGGTGGCCAAGAAGGCGATCGCGAAGAAGCCGCCGGCCACCGTGGCCCGTACCCCCGCCGACGGCTCGCCCGCCGCGCCCGCCCGGTCGGCGAAGAAGGCCACCGGGCGCCGGGCGGCCGGCTCGTGACCGCGCCCCGGCCCGGCCCGCCGCAGGGTCCGCGGCCCGGACCGCCCCCGGGGGTACGCTCCGCGCCGGCCGAGGAGATCGGCGAGGCGCGGCACCCGGCGGTGGACGCGGCCGTACTCGGCATGGCCAACGCCGAGGCGCTCGCCCCGGCCGACCAGATCGCCCAGTACGAGGCGGCGTACGAGACGCTGCGCGAGACCCTCGCCACCATCGACCAGGCCTGAGCAGAGGCGGAGACACACCTGATGGCTCGTCGTACCCGGCTGGACGCCGAACTGGTCCGGCGCGGGCTGGCCCGCTCCCGGGAACAGGCCGCCGCGCTCGTGGAGGCCGGTCGCGTCCAGCTGCGCGGAGTGCAGGCGCGCAAGCCCGCGGCGATGGTCGACCCGGCCGACCCGCTGCTGGTCACCGGCGAGGACCCGGCGCAGGAGTACGTCTCCCGGGGCGGCCACAAGCTGGCCGGCGCGCTCGCCGCGTTCGCCCCCGGCGGGCTGACCGTCACCGGCCGGCGCTGCCTGGACGCGGGCGCGTCGACAGGCGGTTTCACCGACGTGCTGCTGCGCGGCGGCGCCGCCGAGGTGGTCGCCGTGGACGTCGGCTACGGGCAGCTCGCCTGGTCACTGCGGACCGACGAGCGGGTGCGGGTGTTCGAGCGCACGAACGTGCGTACCCTCACGCCGGAGGCGATCGGCGGCCCGGTCGACCTGACGGTGGCCGACCTGTCGTTCATCTCGCTGCGGCTGGTGCTGCCGGCGCTTGCGGCGTGCACCGGGCCCGGCGGTGACCTGGCGCTGATGGTGAAGCCGCAGTTCGAGGTCGGCAAGGAACGCGTCGGCGCCGGCGGTGTGGTCCGCGATCCGGCGCTGCGCGCCGAGGCGGTGCTGGACGTGGCCGCTGCCGCCGCCGGGCTGGGCCTCGGCCTGGCCGGTGTCGCGGCCAGCCCGCTGCCCGGGCCGAGCGGCAACGTCGAGTTCTTCGTATGGTTGCGCGGGGACGCGCCCGCCGCGGATCCGGAGCGGGTCCGCGCGGTGGTGGCCGCCGGCCCGCAGGGCGCCGCCGCGACGGCGGCCACGACCGAGGAGGTGTCCGGGTGAGCCGTACCGCGCTGCTGGTCACGCACACCGGCCGTCGACGCAGCACCGAGCACGCCCGCGCGGTGGCCGCCGATTTGATCGCCGCCGGGTTCGAGGTGCGGGTGGTGGCCGAGGAGGCCGACGACCTGGACCTGCCGGGCGTGGTGCCGGTGACCGGCCCGGAGGCCGCCGAGGGCGCCGAGATCGTGTTCGCGCTCGGCGGGGACGGCACGTTCCTGCGCGCCGCCGAGCTGGCCCGCCCGGCCAAGGTGCCGCTGCTCGGGATCAACCTGGGCAAGGTCGGCTTCCTCGCCGAGGCGGAGATCGACGACCTGGACACCGCGGTCCGTGACGTGGTCGACCGCAACTACACGGTGGACGAACGGCTCACCCTGGACGTCACAGCCGAGTTCGAGGGCGGGCCGACCATCGAGTCGTGGGCGCTCAACGAGATCAGCGTGGAGAAGGGCGAACGCGCCCAGATGCTGGAGCTGCTCGTCGACGTGGACGGCCGGCCGCTGTCCCGGTACGGCTGCGACGGCGTGATCTGCGCGACCCCCACCGGCTCGACCGCGTACGCGTTCTCCGGCGGCGGGCCGGTGGTCTGGCCCGAGGTGGAGGCGCTGCTGCTGGTGCCGATCAGCGCGCACGCGTTGTTCAGCCGCCCGCTGGTGACCGCGCCCACGTCGACGTTCGTCATCACCGTCGACCCGTTCACCACACTGGCCGTGCTCTGCTGCGACGGGCGGCGCGTCTACGACCTGCCGCCGGGCGCCCGGGTGACGGTGCGCCGGGGCACGCTCCCGGTGCGCATCGTGCGGCTGCGGGCCCGTCCGTTCACCGACCGGCTGGTGGCCAAGTTCGACCTTCCCGTCCAGGGCTGGCGGGGCAACCGTCGCTGACCAGCGGCTCAGCGGAAATCTCCGTTCGGCCCACCGGTCCCGGCGCTCGCGCGCGTTACGGTGGGCGTACGGGCCGCGAAGAGGTGAGTCCGGGCGCGGCGGTGAGGCCCGCCGCTTCCCGGATGCGGCCCACCTGTCGCGGGCTCGGCCAGGGGGTGGTCGGGGCCGCGACGGTCGGGACGCCGGAGCGTCGTAGCCGGCCGCGGCGGGCGGACCGGCACGCCGTGTCCGGTCGGGTGTCGACCCCGGCCGGGCCGACAGGTCGCAGGGCCGCCGCCGGAGGAAGCGGCGGCACGCGAGCTGGGCGACACGGTCTCCGGCGTCCCGGCCTCCACTCCGTCGTGCTCGTGTCCACCTGGCGACATGTCGCCGGTGCGGCGGCCCGTACCCGGTGACCAGGTGGCGGACGCCGTCGCAGACTCCGATCGCCGGTCTCACGAGGCCGGCCTCGGAGTAGAGGAGCGTCACATGCACCGGTTCCCCCGCTGGCTCGCCGCCGGCGCGGCCGGGGCGTTGGTGGTCGGGCTCGCCGTACCGGCGTCCGCCGTACCGCCCGCCCGGCCCGCCGGCCCGCCCCCGGGCACATCCGCCCCGGGCGCGAAGCCCGCCCGCGTCACGCTGATCACCGGCGACCAGGTCGAGCTGGTCCAGGCCGCGCCGGGCCGGATCGCCGCCACTGTCCACCCCGGGCCGGGCCGGGACCGGATCGTCTTCCAGACCACGCAGGCCGACGGCGGGCTGCGGGTACTCCCCGCCGACGTCGTGCCGTACGTGTCGGCGGGCGTGCTCGACCCGGACCTGTTCGACGTGCAGGAACTGGCCGAGCAGGGCTACGGCGACGCGGGCCTCACGGCGCTGCCGCTGATCGTGCGCTACCGGGAACCGGCCGCCGGGCGGGTGCGTCCCCTCGCCGTCGCCGCCGAGTCCCGTCCGCTGTCCAGCATCAACGGCGCCGCGCTGCGTGTCGACAAGGACGACCTGGGCGCGCTGTGGACGTCGCTGCGGGAGACGCCGCAGGCCCGCACCGCGGGTGCCGGACCGGTCCGGCTCGGCGCGGGCGTGGAGCGCGTGTGGCTGGACGGGCGGGCCCGGGTGGCGCTGGAGCACAGCGTCCCGCAGATCGGTGCGCCCGCCGCGTGGGCGGCCGGGCGCGACGGCGCCGGCGTGCGGGTCGCGGTGCTCGACACCGGCGTGGACGCCGACCACCCCGACCTGGCCGGCCGCGTCGCCGAGGCGCGCGACTTCACCGGCGGCGGCAGCGCCCGGGACGGCCACGGCCACGGCACCCACGTGGCGGCCACCGTCGCCGGCAGCGGGACGGCCTCCGCAGGGCTGCGCAAGGGCGTCGCGCCCGGCGCGCGGCTGCTGGTCGGCAAGGTGCTCGACGACTCCGGCTCCGGCTACGACTCCGGCATCATCGCCGGCATGGAGTGGGCCGCGCGCTCCGGCGCCAAGGTGGTCAGCATGAGCCTCGGCGGCGCGCCCACCGACGGCACCGACCCGATGAGCCAGGCCGTGAACGATCTCACCGCCTCCACCGGCGCGCTGTTCGTGATCGCCGCCGGCAACGACGGTGAGCCGCGCAGCGTCGGCTCGCCCGGCGCGGCCACCGCCGCGCTCACCGTCGGCGCCGTCGACCGCGACGACGTGCTCGCCGACTTCTCCAGCCGCGGCCCGCGCCTGGGCGACAACGGCCTGAAGCCGGAGATCACCGCGCCGGGCGTCGGCATCGTCGCCGCCCGAGCCGCCGGCACCACCATGGGTACGCCTGTGGACGACGCCTACACCCGCGCCTCGGGCACCTCGATGGCCACGCCGCACGTCGCGGGCGCGGCCGCCGTACTCGCCCAGGAGCATCCCGGATGGACCGCCGCGCAACTGAAGGACGCGCTGGTCAGCACCACCCGGCCGAGCACCGGCGCGACGGTGTTCGAGCAGGGCGCCGGGCGGGTCGACGTGGCCCGTGCGCTGCGCCAGCGGGTGTACGGCACGGCCACCGCCGACTTCGGCCGGCTGACCACCGGCGGGCCGGCCGCGACCCGGACGGTGCGCTACGTCAACGGCACCGAAGCCGCGCAGACGCTGCGTCTGGCGCTGGAGCTGCGCAACCTGGACAGCGGCGCGGCCGAGACCGACGGCCTGACACTCGACGCCGGCACGGTGACGGTGCCGGCCGGCGGCGGTGTGGACGTGCCGCTGCGCGCCGACCCGGCCCGGCTGGACCGGGGCCCGCACGGCGGCTGGCTGGTCGCCACCGGCACGGACGGCGTGACGGTGCGGACCGCGGTCGGGCTCACGCTCAGCGGCCCGCAGCACACGGTGACGCTGCGCGCGCTGGACCTGGCTGGGCGGCCCGGATCGTCGCCGGTGGTGACGCTGTTCGGCGAGCACCCGGAGTCGGACGCGATGGGCTGGCTCGGCGTCGGCGACGAGTGGCGGATCCAGGTGGAGGAGGGTCCGTACCTGCTGCACGCGCTGATCGAGCACGGCGCGCCGCTGGACGAGCAGCTCACCCTGGTCACCGACCCGGAGCTGACAGTGGACCGGGACCTCACGGTGGTGCTCGACCCGCGGCGCGGCACGCCGGTACGGATCGAGACGCCGAAACCGTCCGAGCAGCGGGCCGTCCTGAGCTTCTACCAGCACCGGGTGTTCGGCAACGGCCGGCAGGTCGACCACGGCGTGATGACGTTCAGCACCGTGCAGCAGCTCAACGTCACCCCGACCCGGCAGGTGCGCCGCGGCGAGTTCGAGTTCTCCTCGCGCTGGCAGCTCGTCGCACCGATGGTCGACATCGACGTCAGCGGCGTGTCCGGCGCGCTGGACGTCAACCTGATGGGTCAGTCACCGGCCCCGGCCGGGCGGCAGCGGCTACGCCTGGTCGCCGCCGGCACCGGCGCACCCGGTGAGCTGGCCGGCGTGCGGGGCGCGGCGGCGCTGCTCACCGCGTCCGCCGACCGGTCCGAGGAGGAACAGGTGGCCGCCGCGGCGGCGGCCGGCGCGAAGGCGGTGCTGATCGTCCGGCCGGCGGACCAGAGCGCGTGGACGGTGTGGCGTCCGACCGGGGAGCGGCTGCCGGCACCGGCGCTCGCGGTGGCGTACGACGACGGGCAGCGGATGCTCGCGGCGGCGCGTACCGGCCGGGCCCGGATGGACCTGACGCTCACCGTTGACAGCCCGTACCTCTACGACGTGTTCCAGGTGTCGAAGGGCCGGGTGCCGGAGCGGATCCTCCACCGGGTCACCGCCGCGAACACCGCCGAGGTGACCGCGCGCTACGGCGACACCGGCGGCCTGGACTGGGCCACCGAGCAGCGGTTCGGGTGGCGGCCCTGGCAGGAGTTCTCCTGGAACGACGACCAGCGGATGGTGCGTACCGGGACGACCCGGCGGGAGTTCGTCAGTTCCGGTGACTCGTGGTGGCAGCACCGGGTGCTGCACCGGCTGATGTTCTCCAGCATGGGGACGCTGACCGGCGGCCTGTCCGACCGGCCCCGGCGCTACGCGGCCACCGACCGGACCACCGAGTCGTGGCACACGCCGCTGGTGCGTCCCGCCGTGCCGGCCGGTGCGGCCGCGCCGAGCCGGACCGCTGACACGCTCGACCTGAGGGTGGCCGAGTTCGTCGACGCCGACGGTCACGCCGGCGTGGACAACCGGTCGGAGGAGCAGGACACGGTGACCCGCCGGGTCAGCCGCGACGGGCAGCCGATCGCCGACCTGTCCGCCGGCTGGGCGCCGGTGCCTGCCACCGCCGGTCCGGCCCGCTACCGCCTCGACGTGACGACGGCACGGTCGTCGGCGGAATGGCGGTGGGCGACCCGTACCGAGACGGCGTGGGAGTTCACCTCGGCCCGCCCGTCCGGTGACGCGGCCCGGCCGCTGCCGCTGCTCCAGGTCGACTACCGGGTGCCGGCCGACCTGCGCGGCGAGGTGCCCGGCAGGCGGAAGCACACCGTCGGGCTGACGCTGCGCCACCCGGCCGGCCTGCCCGCGCCGGCCGGCACGACGGTACGCGCCGAGGTGTCGTTCGACGGCGGACGCACCTGGCGTACGGCGCCGGTACGCGGCTCCGGCACCCGGTTCACCGCCGAGGTGCCGGCCGGGCGCGGCACGGTGTCGCTGCGCGTCTCGGCGCGGGACCGGTCCGGCAGCACAGTGACGCAGACCGTGATCGACGCGTACGGGCTGCGATGAGACGCCGGGGCGGGGCGGTCCTGGGGCCGTCCCGCCCCGGCCCCGGTCAGATCCAGCCGCGCCGGGCGGCCTGGAACGCCAGCCCGGGCCGGGTGTCCACACCGGCGGCGGCCATCAGGTCGGCCAGCCGCCGCTGCACGGTACGCCGGCTCACCCCGAGCTGTGACGCGATCGACTTGTCCGGCACCCCGGCGACGAACAGCGACAGCAGCCGCGCCTCGTCGCCGTCGGGCTGGTAGCCGGTGGCGGCCCGGTCGGCGGGCGTGCCGAGCGGCGTCGCCATCAGCCAGTGGCTCTCGAAGAGCGCCAGCAGGGCGTCCAGCAACTGGCTGCGGCCGATCACCGCGGCTGTCGGCTCTCCGCCGTCGCGGTCGGGCACCAGCGGGCACACCGCGGTACGACCGTCCACCACGGCCAGTCGCACCGGCAGCCGGTCCAGCACCCGGGCCTGCTCCCCGGCGCGTACGCCCCGCTCCACGTCCGCGAGCGCGCCCGGCTCCAGCAGCATGGCCCGTTCGTAGATGGCCCGGTAGCGCACGCCGCGGGCGAGCGCGTCGAACTCCTCGACGTTCTCCGGTCCGGGCATCGCCAGCGGGTTCGCCCGGCAGAACCAGAGCACCTCCTCGCGCGCGCCGTTCTGCAGCTCGCGCAGCCGTTCCCGCAGCCCCCGCGCGCCGGTGACCACCTCGACCAGGTGCGCGGCGTCGTGGCGGCGCATCCCGGCCCGGTAGTCCTCGGCGAGCCGGCTGACAGCGGCGCGGGCCTCCTCCAGCGCGGACTGGCGGCGCAGCAGCGCCTCGCCCAACGGCACGTCCGGCGCGAGCGGCCGCAGCGGCGCGTCCGGTTCCGGCCCGGTCGGCAGCACGAGACCCTTGTCCCGCAAGGCGTCCAGCCGGGCGGCGACCTCCGCGCGGGGCCGTCCCAGCCGCTGTGCGAGCTCACCGGCCCGGGCCGTGTTCGCCCGTACCAGGCTGCGGTAGAGCTCCTCCTCGTCCGGGGTCAGGCCGATCTCCTCCAGCACGGGGCTGAACTGTACGGGTGCCTGCGGCTCGCCCTGCCGGCTGGTCAACTGTCACACGGCGGGGCTACTGTCGGGTGCTGTGCTGGAAGAGCTGCGCATCACCGGACTGGGCGTCATCGAGGACACCACGCTGCCGCTGGCCGCGGGGATGAACGTCATCACCGGCGAGACCGGCGCCGGCAAGACCATGGTGGTGACCGGCCTCGGCCTGCTCTTCGGCGGCCGCGCCGACGCCGGCCGGGTGCGCGCCCAGCCGGGCCGCGCGGCGGTGGAGGGCCGGCTGCGCCTGAGCGGCCGGGTGGCCGAGGCGGTGCACGCCCGCATCCTCGATGCAGGCGGCGAGCCCGACGAGGACGGTTCGCTGCTGCTCAGCCGCACCGTGACCATCGAGGGCCGCTCCCGGGCGCACCTGGGCGGGCGCGCCATGCCGGTGTCCACGCTCGGCGAGGTCGGCGAGCAGGTGCTCGCAGTGCACGGCCAGTCCGACCAGCTGCGGCTGCTGCGCCCGGCCGAACAGCGTGCCTCGCTCGACCGGTTCGCCGGGCCCGAGCACGAGAAGCTGCTCGACGCGCTGCGCGAGACGTACGCCCGGTGGCGCACCGTCGTCGACGACCTGGCCGACCGGCGGCGCAACGCCCGCGAGCGCAACCAGGAGGCCGACCTGCTGCGGCTGGGCCTGGACGAGATCACCCGGGTCGACCCGCAGCCGGGGGAGGACGACGAGCTGAAGGCCGAGGCGCAGCGGCTGGAGCACGCCGAGGGGCTGCGTACCGCCGCGCAGGTGGCGCAGCAGTGCGTGGCCGGCGGTGTCGAGGCGACCGACGAGACGCCGGACGCGACGGTGTTGCTCGGCACCGCGCGGCGCACGCTGGAGGCGCAGGCCGGCACCGACCCGGCGCTGGGTGAGCTGGCGGCCCGGCTGGAGGAGGCGGCCACGCTCGTCACCGACGTGGCCGCGGAGCTGTCGGCCTACCTGGCCGCGCTGGACGCGGACCCGGCACGCCTCCAGACCGTCTACGAGCGGCGGGCCGCGCTGCGCGCGCTCACCCGCAAGTACGCCGACGACGTCGACGGCGTGGTGGCGTGGGCCGAACGCGCCCGCACGCGGCTGTCCGATCTGGACACCTCCGACGAGCTGCTGGACGAGCTGGACCGCGAGGCGACCCGGCTCGCCGGTGAGGTGGCCGACCTCGCCGGCCGGGTGTCGGCGTCCCGGCGGGAGGCGGCGGTCCGCTTCGCCGAGGAGGTGACAGTCGAGCTGGCCGGGCTGGCGATGCCGCACGCCCGCATCGAGGTGGCGGTGCTGCCGCGACCGGCGGGCCGGTCCGAGCCGAGCCTGCCTGTCAACGGCGTCGAGACCGGCGTCGGCGCGGACGGCGCCGACGAGGTGGAGCTGCGGCTGCTGGCGCACCCGGGCGCGCCGGCGCTGCCGCTGCAGAAGGGCGCGTCCGGCGGTGAGCTGTCCCGGGTGATGCTCGCCATCGAGGTGGTCTTCGCCGGTTCCGGCGGCCCGCCCACGCTGGTGTTCGACGAGGTCGACGCCGGTGTCGGCGGCCAGGCCGCGGTGGAGATCGGCCGTCGGCTGGCCCGGCTGGCCCGCAGTCACCAGGTGCTCGTGGTCACGCACCTGCCGCAGGTCGCCGCGTTCGCCGACCGGCATCTGGTGGTGGCCAAGGACACCGGGGGAGCGGTCACCACGAGCGGGGTGCGCGTGGTGGAGGACACCGAGCGCGCCCGGGAACTGGCCCGGATGCTCGCCGGTTTGCCGGACTCGGATCTGGGTATCGCCCATGCCGAGGAGCTCCTGGCCGTGGCGGCCAAGGAAAGGCGTCCGTGATACCCCGATTGTGAGCGCAAGCACACCGGCGCGGGTTCCGGTGTGCTTCCCTGGGTAGGCGGCCCTGCTCAGGCATGTCGCGACAGCAAAACCTGCCTCACATGCCAGGATGGTCACGATGCGTCTACCCACACTGCGCCGGAGCCGGAACCCGGAGCCGGGCTCCATCGTCGGCACCGCGCGCCTCGACCGCCGGACGAAACGGCTGGTCGGGCGGCTGCGACCCGGCGACATCGCGGTCATCGACCACGTCGACCTGGACCGGGTGGCGGCCGACTCGCTCGTCGCGGTGGGTGTGGCGGCGGTCCTCAACGCCAAGCCGTCGGTCTCCGGCCGCTATCCCAACCTCGGCCCGGAGGTGCTGGTCGCGGCCGGCATCCCGCTGCTGGACGACCTCGGCGAGAGCGTCTTCGAGCAGGTCCGCGAGGGCGACCGGGTCCGCATCGAGGGCAACACCGTCTTCGTCGGCGACGATCCGGTCGCGCACGGCTCGTTGCAGGACGCCGAAACAGTGGCCAAGTCGATGGCCGACGCCCGGGAGGGCCTGTCGGTGCAGTTGGAGGCGTTCGCCGCCAACACGATGGACTACCTGCGCCAGGAACGCGACCTGCTGCTCGACGGCGTCGGCGTGCCGGAGATCCAGACCCAGATCCAGGGCCGGCACTGCCTGATCGTGGTGCGCGGCTACGACTACAAGGCCGACCTGGACGTGCTGCGCCCGTACATCCGGGAGTTCAAGCCGGTGCTGATCGGCGTGGACGGCGGCGCCGACGCGCTGGTCGAGGCGGGCTACACCCCGGACATGATCATCGGGGACATGGACTCGGTCACCGACGACGTGCTGCGCTGCGGCGCCGAGGTGATCGTGCACGCCTACCCGGACGGGCGGGCGCCGGGCCTGGCCCGGGTCAACGGGCTCGGCGTACCGGCGATCACCTTCCCGGCGGCGGCCACCAGCGAGGACCTGGCCATGCTGCTGGCCGACGAGAAGGGCGCGTCGCTGCTGGTGGCGGTCGGCACGCACGCCACCCTGGTGGAGTTCCTCGACAAGGGGCGCGGCGGCATGGCGTCGACGTTCCTGACCCGGCTGAAGGTCGGTGGCAAGCTGGTCGACGCCAAGGGCGTCAGCCGGCTCTACCGGCAGAGCATCTCCGGGTCGTCGCTGCTGCTGCTGGTCCTGTCGGCGGTGGCCGCGATGGCATCCGCGGTGGCGGTCTCCACCGTCGGGAAGGCGTATCTGGGCGTGGTCTCCGAATGGTGGGACAATTTCGTGTTCCAGCTCGGCCAGCTCTTCTAGCTCCCCGACGATCAAGAGGCTGCAAGCGTGATCAACTTTCGCTACCACGTGGTGTCCCTGACCGCGGTGTTCCTGGCGCTGGCGATCGGCCTGGTGGTCGGCACAGCCGCCCTCAACGGGCCGGTCGCCGACTCGCTCCGGGAGAACGTCAACGGCCTGCGCAAGGACAACTCGCTGATGCGCCAGTCGGTCAACAGCATGCAGAAGCAGCTGGAGACCGAGGAGGACTTCGCCGCCGAGATGGCCCAGCTCGTCCTGCCCGGCAAGCTGACCGGCCGCCGGGTGCTGGTGCTCACCCTGCCCAGCGGCCGGGACCAGGCCGAGGGCGTGGTGAAGATGCTCCAGACCGCCGGCGCCGACGTCACCGGCCGCATCGACGTGCAGGACAAGTTCGTCAACCCGGACAGCAACAACAACCTGCTGGAGCTGGCGGTCACCGCCGCCCGCCCGAACAGCGCCCCCACCGGCAACCTGCCCGGTAACGGGCACGGCGTGGAGACCTCCAGCGCGTTGCTGGCCAACGTGCTGGTGGACCGCCCGGCCGGGAGCCCGCCGGTCAGCGACGCCGACCGGCGCGCCGTGCTGGAGCAGTACGCCACCGCCGGCTACCTCACCCCGGCGGACCGGATCTCCACCGCCGCCGAGGCGGTGGTGATGGTCACCGGCCAGCCGTACGTGGACAAGGACTCGGCGAAGAAGGACGAGTCGGTGGTGAAGATCGCCGAGCAGTTCGACAGGGCCGGCGCGCTCGTGGTCGCCGGCATGGGCTCGACCGGCGGCAACCTCGTCTCCGTGGTCCGCGGCGACCCGGTGCTGTCGCAGACCATCTCCACCGTCGACAACGCCAACACCGTGCAGGGCCAGCTGGTCACCAGCCTCGCCCTGGCGCAGCAGCTCACCGAGAAGAAGACCGGCCAGTACGGCGTGGGCGACAACGCCGCCGCCCGGGTGCCTACACTGCCCCGGTGACCGCTCCGGGCCGCCCGGTCCGTGCCCGCGTCGCGTTCGAAGTCCGGATCGAGGAGGTCCCGTGAGACTGGGTCGGCTGCTGGCCGTGGGCGCGGGAGCGCTGGCCGCCCGCTACGTGCTGCGTCAGACGCGTACGTCGCCGGGCGGGCCGGCGTTGGAGCGCACCAACTACCGGGGCCGCACGGTGACCCTGGCCGCCGGTCCGGCTTTGGCCGTCGGCGCGGCCACCGGGGCCGCGCTGGGTGCCGGTAGCGCCCCGGCCGGCGCCGCCGCGCTCGTCGCCGGGCTCGGCGCGGGCGCTGTCGGCCTCTACGACGACGTGGTCGGCGCGCGCCCCGAACAGAAGGCCGCGAAGGGGTTCGCCGGGCATCTCGCCGCGCTGCGCGAGGGCCAGGTCACCGCCGGGATGGTCAAGGTCGCCGGGGTGGGCGTGGCCGGGCTGGGCGCCGCCGCGCTGCTCGCCGCCGACCGGCGGGTCGCCGCGCACCCGCGCCGCCGGCAGGCCGGTGCGTTCGGCCGCGGGCTCGACGTGCTGCTCGGCGCCGGCGTGGTGGCCGGCACCGCCAACCTGGTCAACCTGCTCGACCTGCGGCCCGGCCGGGCGCTGAAGTCCGGCATGCTGCTCGGCGCGCCGCTGACCGCCGGCCCGTACGGCGGCCTCGCCGCGGGCGCCGTGGGCGCGTCGGCCGCGCTGGTCGGCGACGACCTCGGCGAGCGCGTCATGGTGGGCGACAGCGGCGCCAACGCGCTCGGCGCGCTGCTCGGCGTGAGCCTCGCCGCGCGTACCGGGCCGCTGGGCCGGGCCGGCGTGCTGGCCGTGCTCGCCGCGCTCACCGCGGCCAGCGAGAAGGTCAGCTTCACCCAGGTCATCGCGCGGACCCCGGGACTGCGGCACCTCGACGAGCTGGGCCGGCTCCCGGACTGACGTGACGAAACCGGCTCCTCTCGCCGCCGCCGGCCGGGTCGCCGGGGCGGCCGCCCTCATCGCCGTCCTCACCGTCCTCAGCCGGCTCGCCGGCTTCGGCCGTACCGCCGTGTTCACCTGGATGCTGGGCCCCACCGATCTCGGCGGCGCCTACCTGGTGGCCAACTACGTCCCGAACTTCATCTTCGAGATCGTCGCCGGTGGGGCGCTCGCCAGTCTCGTCGTACCGCTGCTGGCCGGCGCCGTCGAGGCGGGTGACCGGCGCGCGGTGGCCGCCACCACCGGCGCGCTGCTGACCTGGACGCTGAGCCTGCTGGTCCCGCTGGCGGTGCTGCTGGCGCTGTTCGCCGACCCGCTGCCGGGCCTGATCGGGAACGGTCTCAGCGAGGCCCAGCAGGCGTCCGGGGCGCGGATGCTGCGGGTCTTCGCGCCGCAGCTGCCGCTGTACGGCGTGGGGATCGTGCTGACCGGTGTGCTCCAGGCGCACCGCCGCTTCGCCTGGCCGGTGATCGCGCCGCTGCTGTCGAGCGTCACGGTCATCGCCGTCTACCTGGGCTTCACCGCGCAGCAGGGGCGGCTGGCCACGATCGGGGAGGCCGGACGCGGCGGCGAGCTGCTGCTGTCCGCCGGCACCACGCTCGGCGTGGTGGTGCTCTCACTGTCGCTGCTGATCCCGGTGCGCCGCCTGCGGCTGCGGATCCGGCCGGGCTACCGCTTCCCCGCCGACGCCCGCGCCCGGGTCGGCGGTCTGGTGGTCGCCGGGGCGGTCACCGTGGCCGCCCAGCAGATCGCCCTGGTCGTCGCGCTCAATCAGGTCACCTACGGCCGGACCGCCGACGTCAGCGCCTACAACCTCGCCCAGACCGTCTACTTCCTGCCCTGGGCGGTGCTGGCCGTGCCGCTCGCGGTGGCCGCGTACCCGACGCTCGTCGCGGCCCGGGCCACCGGCGACGAGCGCGCCTATCGGGAGACCCTGGCCCCGGCGGTACGCGGGGTCGTGCTGCTCAGCCTGCTCGGTGCCGCCGCGCTCGTCGGCACCGCGATCCC
The DNA here is from genome assembly GCF_007827625.1 of Micromonospora sp. CNZ297. NCBI lineage: Bacteria > Bacillati > Actinomycetota > Actinomycetes > Micromonosporales > Micromonosporaceae > Micromonospora > Micromonospora sp. CNZ297. The sequence continues at coordinate 18,354 of NZ_VISU01000039.1, forward strand.
GGTCGGGCACTTCTTCTTCTCCGATGCGCTCGACGCGAGTACCGCGGCGGCCGGGATCGCCGGTTTCGCGCCCGGCCTGGTCGGCTACGGCCTGTTCGCGGTGCTCACCCGCGCGCTGTACGCGCGGGGAGAGACCCGCGCGGCCACAGTGGCCACAGCGCTCGGCTGGCTCAGCGTGCCCGCGCTCGCCGTGGTGTCCGCGCAGGTGGCGCCGCTGGCCGACCGGGTGCTCGCGGTGACGCTGGCGACCTCGGCCGGCATGCTGCTGCTCGGCGTGCTGCTGATCGCCGCGGTCCGGCGGGCCGCCGGTGGCGAGGCGCTGGCCGGTGTCGGCCGGGCCGGTGCCGCCGGGCTGCTCGCGGCCGTCGTCGCCGGTGCCGGCGGAGCGGCCGTCTCGGCGGGACTCGCCGGGCTCGGTGACGGCACCCCGACGACACCGTGGGCCCTCGCGCAGGGCATGCTGTCCGGGGTCGTGGTCGGTGTCCTGTTCCTCGCCGTCGCCTGGCTGACCGACGCCCGCGACCTGCGGCCGCTGCTCGCGACCGTGACCCGCCGGCTGCGCCGGCGACGCCCGGCCGGCGGGGACGACGGCCCGCCGGCGCAGCAGCACCCCGGCGAGCGGGGTGACGGAAGGGAGACCGTTTCCTCATGACGGACGCCTCGCCGGCACCGCGCTGGCCCGGGTCGGTGGCCCTGGTGCTCGCCTCCAGCACCGGCGGGGTCGGGCAGCACGTGCGCTCGATCACCCGAGGGCTGACCGAGGCCGGCGCGTCCGTGCTGGTCTGCGGCCCGGCCGCCACCGAGGAACAGTTCGACTTCACCGGCGCCGGGGCCCGGTTCACGCCGGTGGAGATCCCGGCCAGCCCCACGCCGGGCGACGCGCGCGCGGTCACCGCGCTGCGCCGGGCGCTCGCTGACACACCCGTCGACGTGGTGCACGCGCACGGGCTGCGCGCCGGCCTGGTCGCCGCGCTCGCCCGTCCCGCCGCGCCGCTGGTCGTCACCTGGCACAACGCGGTCCTCGCCGGTGGCCTGCGCGGCGCGGTGTCCCGGCTGGTCGAGCGGGTCGTCGCCCGGTCCGTGCGGGTCGCGCTGGGCGCCTCCGCCGACCTTGTCGACCGCGCCGCCGCGCTCGGCGCCGCCGACGCCCGCCTGGCCCCGGTCGCCGCGCCGGCGCTGCCCGCGCCGCGGCGCCGCCGCACGGCGGTACGCGCCGAGTTCGCCGTCGCCGCCGACCGGCAGCTGATCCTCTCGGTGGGCCGGCTGCACCCGCAGAAGCGGTACGACGTGCTGATCGACGCCGCCGCCCGCTGGCGGACCCGTACTCCCGCCCCGCTCGTGGTGATCGCCGGCAGCGGTCCGGCGTACCTGCCGCTGGCCGCCCGGATCTCGGCCGCCCGCGCGCCGGTGACGCTGCTCGGGCACCGTACCGACGTGGCGGACCTGCTGGGCGCCGCCGACCTGGCGGTGGTGACGAGCGACTGGGAGGCCCGCCAGCTGTTCGCGCAGGAGGCGCTGCGGGCGGGCGTACCGCTCGTCGCGACCGCCGTCGGCGGGCTGCCGGACCTGGTCGGCGACGCGGCGGTGCTGGTGCCGCCGGGCGACGTGGACGCCGTCGACGCGGCCGTGCGTGACCTGCTCGACGACCCCGTACGCCGGGCCGATCTGGGCCGTCGCGGCCTGGCGCGGGCCGCGACCTGGCCCACCGAGGCGGACACCGTGGCCGCGCTCGCCGGCCTCTACGCCGAGCTGACACCCCAGCTCTCCACCGGGAACCGCTGATGCTGCGCAGACTGACCCCGGTGCTGCTGACGCTGGTCGTGGTGGCGCTGGGCATCACCGCGCTCTCCGCCCGTCCGGACGAGGGTGCGGCCCGGCCCGGGGCCGACTTCGTGGTGCTCGTCGGCGCGGCGGGCCTGCGGTGGGACGACGTCGACCCGGAGAACACGCCGACGCTGTGGCGGATGGCCGAGCAGGGCGCGATCGGGTCGCTCTCGGTACGCTCCGCGCACCGCCCCACCTGCCCGGTCGACGGCTGGCTCACGCTCGGCGCGGGGAACTTCGCCGCCTGGCCCGGCGCCCGCCCGGGCGGTGGCTGCCCGGCCACCGGTGTGACAGTCGAGCGGCCCGACGGCATCGGCGCGAACCTGCCCGACCAGCCCAGCGCGGTGGCGCACAACCAGGAGCAGCTCTCCTGGGGCGCCACACCCGGCGCGCTGGCCGAGTCGGTGCGCTGCTCGGTGGCCGTCGGCCCGGGCGCCGCCGTGGCCGCCGCCCGCCCGTTCGGCCGGGTCGACAGGTACGCGCCCACGCTCCCGGAGAAGCCGGCGGAACTGCTCGGCTCCTGCGTGCTGAGCATCGTCGACGTCGGCACCGTCGACGACGACGACCCGGAGGTACGGGCCGCCCAGGCGCGGCAGGCCGACGCCCGGCTGGCCCGGGTGCTCGCCGCCCGGCCGCCGCGCTCGCTGGTGCTCGTCGCGGGCGTGTCCGACACCGACTCCCCGGCGCGGCTGCACGTCGCCATCGCCGACGGACCCGGCTGGGAGGGCGGCTGGCTGACCTCGCCCAGCACCGCCCGGTCCGGCTACCTGCAACTGATCGACCTGGCCCCGACCGTGCTCGCCGTGCTCGACAAACCGATGCCGGAACGGGCGTTCCTCGGCCGGCCCGCGGTGACTGTCGACGACCGGCCGGACGACCTGCGGGCCGCGATCGAGGCGCCGGCCGACGCGGACCGGGAGGCAGCCGCCCAGCGCCGCGTCGCCGGCTGGTTCTTCACGCTGCTCGCCGCCGCCCAGCTCGCCCTCGCGGTGGCGGTGCTGCCGCTGCTGCGCCGCGCCCGCCGGCTCGCCGGACCGCACGGGCCGGAACCGGTGTCGCCGCGGATCGTGGCGGTGGTGGAGCTGCTGCTGATCGCCGCCGCGCTGGCAGTGCCCGCAGCGTTGCTCGCCGACGCCGTGCCCTGGTGGCGCGGCGACCACGCGGGCCTCTGGTACGCCTCGGTGACCGCGCTGCTCATCGTCGGCGGCACCGCCGCGGTCCGGTTCAGTCCCGGACACGAGCGCACGCTCGGTCCGCTCGGGGCGGTCGCCGGGCTGGCCACGCTCGTCGTCGGAGTGGACGTGCTCACCGGCTCCCGGTTGCAGCTCAACGGCGTGGTCGGCTACTCGGCGCTGGAGGGTGGCCGGTACGCCGGGCTCGGCACCGTCGGGCTGGGCGTGTTCATCGCCGGGGCGCTGCTGTGCGGCGGCTGGCTCGCCCAGCGGTTCCGCAAGGGCTGGCGGCCGATGGTGATGGTGACGGTCGGCGGGCTCGCCGTGGTGATAGTGGGCAGCCCGTACCTGGGGGCCGACTCGATCGGCGCGATCGCGCTCACCGCCGGGGTCAGCGTCGCGGCCGCGATCTGCAGCGGCGGCTGGCTGACAGTGAGCCGGCTGGCCTGGGCGACAATGGCCGCGCTGGCGGTCACCGTCGGCTTCGCCCTGGTCGACCTCGGCCGTCCCGCGGACGAGCGGGGCAGCCTGGGCCGGTTCCTGGCCGCTGTGGGCGACGGCACCGGCGGGCTCACCGTGCACCGGTCCAGCAGCTCCAACATCCAGACGCTGGTGAACAGCCCACTGACCGTGCTGGCCCTGGCCGGGGCCGCGCTGGTCTGGCTCGCGCTGCTCCAGCCCTGGGGCGGGCTGATGCGGCTGTTCGGCATCTACCCGGCGATCCGGGCGGCGATGGCCGGCACCGGCGTGGCCGTCGGGCTGGGCGGCCTCCTCGGCGGGTCGGCGCTGGACGTGGCCGGCGCGGCGGCGGCCCTCGTGGTGCCCATGGCGGCCCTGGCGGCGCTGCGGGTGCTCGACCACTCCACCGACCGTACGGTGCCCGACAGCGGGCGTGGCGGCGGCGAGACGGGCGCGGTCCCACCGGGCGGACCGGACGACTCCTCCAGGGGCGGCGCGGCCGGCGGCCCGGCCGGCGACGGTGCGGGTGGCGACGGTGCGGGTGGTGGTCGGTCGGCGGGCGACGGCTCGGCCGCCGACGGCTCGGCCGCCGACGGCTCGGCCGGTGACGGTGCGGACGGTGACGGTGCGGACGGTGACGGTGCCGGCGACCCGGGGGAGGCCGGAAAGCCGGCCGGACCGGACGGGCAGGACTCCGCAGGCACGGGGGCACCGGACGGGCCGCGCCCCGCTGGCCCGGACGGGCAGGACTCCGCAGGCACGGGGGCACCGGACGGGCCGCGCCCCGCTGGCCCGGACGGGCAGGACTCCGCAGGCACGGAGGCGCCGGACGGGCCGCGCGCCGCTGGCACGGCCCGCGGGGCGCAGGTGCCCGCACAGCCGACCCCGGCGTCCTCGGACATCCCTGCCCGCTGACCCCGCCCGCGTGGCCCGCCAGGTCTGCCGCCCGCCGGTTCGGGGAGGTGGCGGGGTCGAGGCCCGGTGGAAGGCACCACATCGGCGAGCTGGTGTCGATCAAGGGCCCGGACCCGGGCCGGACCCGGGCCGGAGGAGGGCCGGGAGAGCGCCAGGGGAGCGCCGGGGGAGGGCCGGCACCGGCCTCACGTGCGTCGACAGCGGGTGCGACGCCGGCTCACGGTCCGGATGGTGTTACCGTGGAATCCCGTGGATCGCGTGATCACTCTGCTGATCGGCACGGCGGTTCGCACGACCGCTACGGACGACACGGGAGCAGGCCTTGGCCCCAACAGCACGGACGACCAGGCACATTTTCGTCACCGGGGGCGTCGCCTCCTCGCTGGGTAAGGGCCTCACCGCCTCCAGCCTCGGCAGTCTGCTGACCGCGCGCGGACTGCGCGTGGTGATGCAGAAGCTCGACCCGTACCTGAACGTCGACCCCGGCACGATGAACCCGTTCCAGCACGGCGAGGTCTTCGTCACCGAGGACGGCGCCGAGACCGACCTCGACGTCGGCCACTACGAGCGGTTCCTCGACCGGGACCTCTCCGGCAAGGCGAACGTCACCACCGGCCAGATCTACTCGGCGGTGATCGCCAAGGAGCGGCGCGGGGAGTACCTCGGCGACACGGTTCAGGTCATCCCGCACATCACCAACGAGATCAAGGCCCGGATCCGCGGCATGGCCGACCCGGACGCCGACGGCCAGGTGCCCGACGTGGTGATCACCGAGGTCGGCGGCACGGTCGGCGACATCGAGTCGCTGCCGTTCCTGGAGTCGATCCGGCAGATTCGCCACGACCTGGGCCGGGACAACTGCTTCTACCTGCACGTGTCGCTGGTGCCGTACCTGGCGCCGTCGGGCGAGCTGAAGACCAAGCCGACCCAGCACTCGGTGGCGCAGCTGCGCAGCATCGGCATCCAGCCCGACGCGCTGGTGCTGCGCTGCGACCGGGAGATCCCGGACAAGGTCAAGGAGAAGCTGTCGCTGTACTGCGACGTCGACCGGGAGGCGGTCACCGCCGCGCCGGACGCGCCGAGCATCTACGACATCCCGAAGGTGCTGCACAGGGAGGGCCTCGACGCGTACGTGGTGCGCCGGCTCGGCCTGTCGTTCCGCGACGTGGACTGGACCCGCTGGGACGACCTGCTGGAGCGGGTGCACCAGCCCCGGCACACGATCACCGTCGCGCTGGTCGGCAAGTACGTCGACCTGCCCGACGCGTACCTGTCGGTGAGCGAGGCGATCCGGGCGGCCGGGTTCGGCCACCGCGCCCGGGTGCAGCTCAAGTGGGTGCCCAGCGACGACTGCGTGACCCCGGCGGGCGCCGCCGCCGCGCTGTCCGGCGTCGACGGCATCGTGATCCCCGGCGGCTTCGGCGTCCGCGGCATCGAGGGCAAGGTCGGCACCGCCCGGTACGCGCGGGAGAACGGCATCCCGCTGCTGGGCCTCTGCCTCGGCCTCCAGTGCATGACCATCGAGGTGGCCCGGCACCTGGCCAACCTCGACGGGGCGAACTCGCTGGAGTTCGACGAGGAGGCCGTGCACCCGGTCATCGCCACCATGGCCGACCAGGAGGACATCGTCGCCGGGCGTGGCGACCTGGGCGGCACCATGCGGCTCGGGGCGTACCCGGCGAAGCTGGCCGAGGGCTCGATCGTCGCCGAGGCGTACGGCAGCACCGAGGTCAGCGAGCGGCACCGGCACCGGTACGAGGTGAACAACGCCTACCGCGACCAGCTCACCAAGGCCGGTCTGACCATCTCCGGCACGTCGCCGGACGGGCGGCTGGTCGAGTTCGTCGAGCTGGACCGCAACCTGCACCCCTTCTTCGTGGCCACCCAGGCGCACCCGGAGCTCAAGAGCCGCCCCACCCGGCCGCACCCGCTGTTCGCCGCGTTCGTCGGCGCCGCCGTGGCGTACTCGCAGGCCGACCAGCTGCCGGTGGACCTGGACGGCGCGTCGAAGAAGGCCGGCGGCGGCGGTGGCGCGAAGGCGTCCGCGAAGTGAGCGGCCGGTCCGCGCGGGCGCGCGGGGAGGCGGCGTGAGCGGCGTCGAGCACCGGTACGAGGTGACCGGCCGCCGGGAGATCTGGTCCGGCCGGATCTTCTCCGTGGTCAGCGACGACGTCACCATGCCCGGCGGCGGCAGCGCGACCCGCGACTACGTGCGGCACGTCGGCGCGGTCGCCGTGGTGGCGCTCGACGACGCCGGTCAGGTGGTGCTGATCCGCCAGTACCGGCACCCGGTCGGCCGGCACCTGTGGGAGCTGCCCGCCGGGCTGATGGACGTCGGCGGCGAGGACCTGGCCGCCGCCGCGCTGCGGGAGCTGGCCGAGGAGGCGGACCTGACCGCCGGGCGCGTCGACGTGCTCGTCGACCTGCACAGCTCGCCCGGTTTCGCCGACGAGGTGGTGCGGGTGTTCCTGGCCCGCGACCTCGCCGACGTGCCGGCCGATCAGCGGCACGACCGGCACGACGAGGAGGCCGACCTCCAGGTGGTCCGCGTGGACCTGGACGAGGCGGTGCGGATGGTGCTGGCCGGCGAGATCACCAACGCGTCCTGCGTGGCCGGGCTGCTCGCCGCCGCCCGCGCCCGCGACACCGGCTTCACCGAGCTGCGCCGCCCGGAGGCGCCGCTGCCGCGCTGATCCGCAAACGACGAGGGGCCGCCCGGCGCACTGCGCCGGGCGGCCCCTTCCGTGCGCCTGTGGTCAGTCGCGCAGAGGGCGTCCCTGCCCGTCGACACCGCCGTTGACGAGGATCAGGATGCCGTCGACGAGGCCCCAGATCGCGCCGAAGCCGCACGTCACGAGCGTGACGATGAGCTGGATGACACCGGTCTTGGTGTCGCCCATGTAGAACCGGCCGATGCCGAAGCCGCCGAGCAGGATCTGAAGCACACCCGCGACGACCTTGCTCTTGTCGGAGACGCCCTGCGGGTACTGCTGATAAGGAGTGGTCATGAGCGGACACAATAGTGATCGGTTCACGTCCTGTCGGCCTCGCCGCTCAGCCGATGGGAAGATGTCATCGAACTTTGTCCTCTCGGCGGATGGCGTCTCCACCGGGCAGTCCGAGGCATGCCTGACACACCGTCAGGACCAGCGGGCACCGGATGTCACAGTGTCGCCGCCCGTGGGCTTCCCACGGGCCTAGACTGCCGCCGGCGGGACAGGCGGACCGCGCCGGCAACGGAGCCGGCGCGGCCGCGCAGTCGGGGGTGAGCCGCCCCGGAGGAAGGTGTCTGCATCGTGAAGGTCGGAATCCCCCGCGAGGTCAAGAACCACGAGTACCGGGTGGCGATCACGCCCGCCGGCGTCAACGAGTTCACCCGCCACGGCCACGAGGTCTTCGTGGAGGCAGGCGCCGGAGTCGGTTCGAGCATCACCGACGACGAGTTCGCCGCCGCCGGCGCGAAGATCCTGGCCACCGCCGACGAGGTGTGGGACACCGCCGATCTGGTGCTGAAGGTCAAGGAGCCGATCGCCGAGGAGTACCACCGGATGCGCGAGGGGCAGGTGCTGTTCACCTACCTGCACCTGGCCGCGTCCCGCGAGTGCACCGACGCGCTGGTCGACCGGAAGGTCACCGGCATCGCGTACGAGACGGTCGAGCTGCCCGACCGCTCGCTGCCGCTGCTCGCCCCGATGTCCGAGGTGGCCGGCCGCCTCGCCCCGCAGGTGGGCGCCTTCTACATGATGCGTACCGGCGGCGGGCGGGGCGTGCTGCCCGGCGGCGTCTCCGGTGTGTACGCGGCCAAGACCGTGGTCATCGGCGCGGGCGTGTCCGGCCTGAACGCCGCCGCCATCGCGCTGGGCCTGCAGTCCGAGGTGCTGCTGCTGGACAAGAACGTGGCCCGGCTGCGCCAGGCCGACGCCATCTACCGGGGCCACCTGCAGACCGTCGCCTCCAACGCGTACGAGATCGAGCGGGCCGTGCTCGACGCGGACCTGGTCATCGGCGCGGTGCTGGTGCCCGGCGCGAAGGCCCCGAAGCTCATCTCCAACGAGCTGGTCTCCCGGATGAAGCCGGGCAGCGTGCTCGTCGACATCGCCATCGACCAGGGCGGCTGCTTCGAGGACTCGCGCCCGACCACGCACGCCGACCCGGTCTACAAGGTCCACGACTCGATCTTCTACTGCGTGGCGAACATGCCCGGCGCGGTGCCGAACACCAGCACCTACGCGCTGACCAACGTCACCCTCCCGTACGCCCTCGAACTGGCCAACCAGGGCTGGCAGCAGGCGCTGCGCAACGACCCGGCGCTGGCGCTGGGCCTGAACACCCACGCCGGCAAGGTCGTCTACGGCCCGGTCGCCGAGGCGCACGGCATGGACGTGCTGCCGCTGGACGAGGTGCTGAGCTGACCGAGACCGCTGTGCGCGCGGCCGGCGCGGAACCCGCGCCGGCCCTGCGCCGTGCGGTCCGGACCTACCTGGACCACCTCACCGTCGAACGCGGGCTGTCCGCGAACACGCTCGCCTCGTACCGCCGGGACCTGGACCGCTACCTCGCCACGCTGGCCGCGGCCGGGGTGGACGACCTGGCGGCCGCCGGGCCCGTGCAGGTCGAGGCCCACCTGGCCCGGCTGCGCGCGGGCGACGACGACCACCCGCCGCTCGCCGTCTCCTCCGCCGCCCGCGCGGCCAGCGCGGTCCGCGGCCTGCACCGCTTCGCGCTGCGCGAAGGGCTGGCCGGCGCCGACCCCAGCCGCGACGTCCGCCCGCCCGCGCCGCCGCGCCGGCTGCCCCGCGCGCTGCCCGTCGACGGGGTCCTACGGCTGCTGGAGGCCGCCGGCCCGCCCGGCGCCACCGGCGACCCCGCCGCCCGCGCGCTGCGCGACCGGGCGCTGCTGGAATTCCTGTACGGCACCGGCGCGCGCATCTCCGAGGCGGTCGGCGCCGCCGTCGACGACCTCGACCTGGACGCCGGAACCGTGCTGCTGCGCGGCAAGGGCGGCCGGACCCGGCTGGTCCCGGTCGGCGGATACGCGGCCGACGCGCTGCGCGCCTGGCTGGTGCGGGGCCGCCCGGCGCTGCTCGCCGCCGGGCGCGGCACCCACGCGGTGTTCGTCAACGCCCGCGGCGGCCCGCTCACCCGGCAGGGCGCCTGGACCGTGCTGCGCAGCGCCGCCGCCCGCGCCGGCCTGCCGGTCGACGGACCCGACGCGGTCTCCCCGCACACGCTGCGCCACTCGTACGCCACCCACCTGCTCGACGGCGGCGCGGACGTGCGCGTGGTGCAGGAACTGCTCGGCCACGCCTCGGTGACCACCACCCAGGTCTACACGTTGGTGACAGTGGAACGGCTGCGCGAGGTGTACGCGACAGCCCATCCCCGGGCTCGCTGAGCGCCGGCGTCGGGACACCCGGCCGGCGGGCGGCCGACACGCCGACCCGCTACCGAACGTGCTGCTGGCCGGTGGCGTACAGTCGGCATCGGCGCGGGCCTCCAGGTACGACGGACCGGGGGTGCGCAGCGGCGCCGCGAGGGACGTCGGACGGCTCCGACGCCGGGTGGTCGTCGGGAGGGGGCAACGAGGACATGGCAGGAAACGGTGACCGTGCCGAGACCTGGACGTCGGAGCTCCGTGAGCAGCAGGCGACGCTCGGTGCCGATCTCGGCCCCGCCGACCCGGCCGCGTACACCATGCGCAAGCCGATCCCCGAACCCATGCCGACCGACCGGCACGGCCCGGCGCGGATCATCGCGATGGCCAACCAGAAGGGCGGCGTCGGCAAGACCACGACGACCATCAACCTGGGCGCGGCCCTGGCCGAGTACGGCCGCAAGGTGCTGCTCGTCGACTTCGACCCGCAGGGCGCCCTCTCCGTCGGGCTGGGCGTCAACCCGCACAATCTGGACCTGTCGGTCTACAACCTGCTGATGCAGGACGACGTCACCGCCGAGGACGTCCTGATCAAGACCGACGTGGCCGGGCTGCACCTGCTACCCGCGAACATCGACCTCTCCGCCGCCGAGATCCAGCTGGTCAACGAGGTCGCCCGGGAGATGGCCCTGGCGCGGGTGCTGCGCACCATCCGCAAGGAGTACGACTTCATCCTGATCGACTGCCAGCCCTCGCTGGGCCTGCTGGCGATCAACGCGCTCACCGTCGCGCACGGCGTGCTCATCCCGCTGGAGTGTGAGTTCTTCAGCCTGCGCGGTGTCGCGCTGCTGCTGGACACCATCGACAAGGTGCGCGAGCGGCTCAACTTCGACCTGGAACTCGAAGGCATCCTCGCCACCATGTACGACAGCCGCACCACCCACTGCCGTCAGGTGTTGCAGCGCGTGGTCGAGGCGTTCGGCGACAAGGTCTACCAGACCGTCATCACCAAGACGGTGAAGTTCCCCGAGTCCACGGTGGCCGGTGCCCCGATCACCACCCTCGACCCGGCCTCCTCGGGCGCGCGCAACTACCGGCAGCTCGCCCGGGAGGTCATCGCCGCCCAGGCGGACCGGTAGGTCGCACGCCGGCCGCCCACCGCGTCGTCTACGGTTTCCCGGTGACCGCACCGCCCCTCGACCCGCCGCACGGCACCGGCGACCCCGCCGTCGCCGCGGAGCTGGCCGCCGAGGTCGACGGTGTGGTGCCCGCCGATCCGGGCACCGCCAAGCAGACGAGTGGCTTCACGGTCCGGCTGGACAACTTCACCGGCCCGTTCGACCTGCTGCTCCAGCTGATCAGCAAGCACAAGCTGGACGTCACCGAGGTCGCGCTGCACAAGGTCACCGACGAGTTCATCGCGTACCTGCGCGCCATGGGCGACCAGTGGGACCTGGACGAGACGAGCGAGTTCCTGCTCGTCGCCGCCACCCTGCTCGACCTGAAGGCGGCCCGGCTGCTGCCCTCGGCCGAGGTCGAGGACGAGGAGGACCTGGCGCTGCTGGAGGCGCGGGACCTGCTGTTCGCCCGGCTGCTGCAGTACAAGGCGTACAAGGAGGCCGCGGCGCACATCGCCGAGCTGGAGGCGGTAGGCGGCCGGCGCTACCCGCGGGCGGTCACCCTCGAACCGCGGTACGCCGAGGCGCTGCCCGACCTGGTGCTCGGCATCGGTCCGGAGCGGCTGCGCAAGCTCGCGGTCAAGGCGATGAGCCCGAAACCGGTGCCCGAGGTCTCCATCGCGCACGTGCACATGGTCCGGGTCAGCGTCCGGGAACACGCCGGCATCATCGCCGACCGGCTGCGCCGCGCCGGGGTCGCCACGTTCTCGCTGCTCTGCGCCGACTGCGAGATGACGCTCGAGGTGGTGGCCCGGTTCCTGGCGCTGCTGGAGCTGTACCGGCAGGGCCTTGTCGCGTTCGTGCAGGAGCAGGCGCTGGAGGAACTGACCGTCCGCTGGACCGGCCCGGTCGACGGCGAGGCGGAGCTGACCGTCGACGAGTACGCCGGCAGCCCCGAACCCACGACCACGTCCGTCCCCGCCGCCCCGGCCGACGCCGCGGCTGCTCCGGCAGACGTTGGCGCCGGGGTGAGCGACGCCGCCGGATCCGCCGCCGTGCCGGGCGACGTCGCCGCAGATGCCGCATCCGACGCCGCCGTGCCCAGCGAGGCGGCGGACGAACACGCACCGACGCAGGAGTGAACGGATGAGCGACGAGGAACGCCGCGACTCCCTGGCCGACCAGGCCGCCGCATGGGTGCCACCGTGGGAGCGCCCCGCCCCGCCCCGGCCCGCCCCGGACGATTCCGACGCACCGGCCGAGCACCCGGACCCCGACATCCCGGACACCACCGATTCCCGGGAAGCAGATCTCGACGCGACACCGGATTCCTCGGCGGATCTTGGAAGCGAAGGGCCCTCAGAGGGGCCCATTCCTTCCAAGATCGCCACGGTTCAGGGGGATCTTGGTACGGGGACGCCCCTCGGAGGGCGGGACCGTACCAAGATCTCGGGAGAGGCCGGGACGGACGACGCCGGGGGAGACGTCGGCCTGCCCGCGCGGGACGCGGCGCCGGGGGCGGGTGGGGGAGCGGGGGCTGAGGGCGTACCCGCTAAGCGAGGACGGCGGCGGGCCGCGCCGGAACCGGTGCCCGCACCGGTCCTGGACGACGCGGAGCTGCGCGGCGCCCTGGAGGCGATCCTGCTCGTGGTGGACCAGCCGGTCAGCGAGCTGGTCCTGGCCGAGATCCTCGAACAGGCCCCCGAGCGGGTCGGCGCGATGCTCGACGAGATCGCCGCCGGGTACACCGCCGCAGGGCACGGGTTCGACCTGCGCCGGGCCGCGGGTGGCTGGCGTCTCTACACCCGGCCGGAATACGCGACGTACGTGGAACGGTTCGTACTGGACGGGCAGTCCGTGCGGCTGACCCAGGCCGCGCTGGAGACGCTCGCCGTGGTCGCCTACCGGCAGCCGGTGACCCGTTCGCGCATCTCGGCCATCCGGGGTGTCAACTGCGACGGGGTGCTCCGTACCCTGGTGGGTCGCGGCCTGGTCGAGGAGTGCGGCACCGAAGCGGACAGCGGCGCCTACCTCTACCGGACCACCACCATGTTCCTGGAGAAGCTGGGGCTGAACTCGGTGGACGACCTGCCGCCGCTCGCCCCGTTCCTTCCCGACGACGTAGAAGAGCTTGCCGATGCGACGCGATGACCGTGCCCCGAAGCCCGACGCCCCCGTGTACGAGGGCGCCGAGCGCCTCCAGAAGGTGCTCGCCGCCGCGGGGGTGGGTTCCCGGCGCGCCTGTGAAGACCTGATCTTCCGGCGCCGGGTCACAGTCAACGGGCGGGTGGCGCAGCTCGGCGACAAGGCCGACCCGGCCCGCGACGTGATCGTCGTCGACGGGGAGCGGCTCCAGGCCGACGTCCGCCTGGTCTACGTGGCGATGAACAAGCCGCGCGGGGTGGTCACCACCATGGCCGACGAGAAGGGCCGCACCGAGCTCGCCGACTTCATCGGCGCGCGGCTGGAGCAGCGGGTCTACCACGTCGGGCGGCTGGACGCCGACAGTGAGGGCCTGCTCCTGCTCACCAACGACGGCACCCTCGCCCACAAGCTCATGCACCCGTCGTACGAGGTACTCAAGACCTACCTCGCCGAGGTGGCCGGGCCGATCCCGCGCAACCTGAGCAAGCGGCTGACCGCCGGCGTCGAGCTGGAGGACGGGCCGGTGAAGGTCGACGGGTTCAAGGTGGTCGACACGCTTGGCAAAACCGCCCAGGTGGAGCTGACCCTGCACGAGGGGCGCAAGCACATCGTCCGGCGCCTGATGGCCGAGGTGGGACACCCGGTGAGCCGTCTGATCCGTACCTCGATCGGTCCGATCAAGCTCGGCGACCTGCGCACCGGGCGGATGCGGCGGCTGACCAACGCGGAGGTCGCCGCCCTGTTCAAGGCCGTGGGTGACTGACCCCGACGATCGGGGTACGGCTCCCGGTAGGCTTCGACGCGGTCCGCGGGCCGGCACACGCCGGCCCGGTGGGACGCCCGCGCGGCGCGGGCATGATTCAAGACGGAACATCCGCTCAACGGCGCCCGGCACACCGGGCGACCCGCGAGGTACGGGCTGAGGAGGACAACGGTGGAGGAAAACGTACCGGCCGGGCGATGCGTGGTCGCTGTGGACGGGCCGTCCGGTTCGGGTAAGTCCACCGTGTCGCGGCGACTGGCCACGGGCCTCGGTGCCCGTTACCTCGACACCGGCGCCATGTACCGGGCGCTGACCTGGGCGGTCCTGCGCTCCGGCGTGGAACTCACCGACGCCGAGTCGGTGGCAAAGGTCGCCGCCGAGGCCGACCTCCGCATCGGCACCGACCCCCAGGGGTACGCCGTGACAGTCGACGGCACCGACGTGTCCACCGCCATCCGCGGCGCCGAGGTGACCGGAGCCGTCTCCGCGGTGGCCGCCGTCGCCGCCGTACGCGAGCTGCTCGTGGACCGGCAGCGGCGGGTGATCGCCGACGCGGGCCGGATCGTGGTCGAAGGCCGGGACATCGGCTCGGTGGTCGCGCCGGACGCGGACCTGAAGGTGTACCTGACCGCCTCCGAGGCGGCGCGCGCGAAGCGGCGCAGCGCCGAGGACGCCGCCGACGTCGCGGCGACCGCCGCCGACCTGGCCCGCCGGGACCGGCTCGACTCGACCCGCAAGGTCAACCCGCTGCAGCAGGCCCCCGACGCGGTGGTGCTGGACACCACCGAGCTGGGCATCGACGAGGTCGTGGCGCGTCTGCGGGACATGCTCACCGAGCGGGGTGCCGCGTGAGCGAGGACTTCGAAGGCTGGGTGGAGTTGCGCGAGCCGGAGGCCGACTCCGGTGAGCCGACCGGCCCGCAGCCCGTGGTGGCAGTGGTCGGCCGCCCCAACGTCGGCAAGTCCACGCTCGTCAACCGCATCATCGGCCGTCGGCAGGCGGTCGTGGAGGACATCCCCGGCGTGACCCGGGACCGGGTGCCCTACGACGCGCAGTGGAACGGCCGGGCGTTCACAGTCGTGGACACCGGCGGCTGGGAACCCGACGCCAAGGACCGTGCCGCGGCCATCGCCGCCCAGGCCGAGATCGCGGTGGTCACCGCCGACGTGGTGCTGTTCGTGGTGGACGCCATGGTCGGCTCGACCGACGTGGACGAGGCCGCGGTGAAGATGCTGCGCCGCAGCGCCAAGCCGGTCATCCTGGTCGCGAACAAGGCCGACAACACCACCATCGAGATGGAGGCGACCTCGCTGTGGTCGCTCGGCCTCGGTGAGCCGTTCCCGGTGTCGGCGCTGCACGGCCGCGGCTCCGGCGACCTGCTCGACGCCATCCTGGACGCGCTACCCGAGGCGCCGAAGATCGTGGAGAACCGGCCGCGCGGCCCGCGCCGGGTAGCCCTGGTCGGCCGCCCCAACGTCGGCAAGTCCAGCCTGCTCAACCGCTTCTCCGGCGAGGAGCGGGCGGTCGTCGACTCGGTCGCGGGCACCACAGTCGACCCGGTCGACAGCCTGGTCGAGATCGGCGGCGAAACGTGGCAGCTGGTCGACACCGCCGGTCTGCGCAAGCGGGTCGGCAAGGCCAGCGGCACCGAGTACTACGCCAGCCTGCGCACCGCCTCGGCGATCGAGGCGGCCGAGGTCGCCGTGGTGCTGATCGACTCCAGCGAGGTGATCAGCGAGCAGGACCAGCGGATCCTCACCATGGTGGTCGAGTCCGGCCGGGCGCTGGTCATCGCGTTCAACAAGTGGGACCTGGTCGACGGCGACCGCCGCTACTACCTGGACAAGGAGATCGACCGGGAGCTGCGACGCATCCCCTGGGCGATCCGGCTGAACCTGTCCGCGAAGACCGGCCGCGCCGTCGACAAGCTCGCGCCCGCGCTGCGCAAGGCCCTGGCCAGCTGGGAGACGCGCATCCCGACCGCGCAGCTCAACCAGTGGCTCACCGCGCTGGTCCAGGCCACCCCGCACCCGGTACGCGGCGGACGCGCGCCACGCATCCTGTTCGCCACCCAGGCCGGGGCGGCGCCGCCGCGGTTCGTGCTGTTCACCACCGGGCCGCTGGACGCCGGCTACCAGCGCTTCGTCGAGCGCAAGCTCCGCGAGGAGTTCGGCTACGAGGGCAGCCCGATCGAGATCTCGGTACGCCCGCGCAAGAAGCTCGGCCCCGGCGGCCGGGGCAAGGCCCACGGCTGACCCCTGGTCGCCGCTTGTTGCCGCACGCCACCCTCCTAGGACGCTCTAGGGGGTGTGGCGCGCGGCGCGGGAGGGGCCTCTGCGCACGGTGCGAAGATCCTGCGCTAAGCTGTACCGGCTGCCGCGGGGGAGACCTGGCGGGGGCATCGGGACGTGGCGCAGCTTGGTAGCGCACTTGACTGGGGGTCAAGGGGTCGTCGGTTCGAATCCGGCCGTCCCGACCGGTTGACCTGGGGAGATGGAGATCTTCCCAGGTAACGGCGGTAACATCCGGTAACGAATGATCTTTGATGGCGGTAACCGTGCCGCGGGTTGAGGTCGTTCCCCCTCGGCGTTCACCGGCTTTGGCCTGCGGCTCCGCGCCAATGCCGGATGGGCCGGCATGTTGCTTCCTTGATTTCATATCGAGTGCCTTAGGTGTCGGCAGCTGCCACGACGCCGGGTGAGTGGTGTAGAAGCTGGCCCTGTGCCTGCCGAGGTTTCCATCCAGGCAGGTCAAGCGGCATGTCCGTACTCATGGAGGATGCCACCGAGCCGGTTACGTCGGTGGATGTGCAAGGTGGGCGAGCGTCCGGGGCGATGATCGGTTCGGGCAGCGGAGCGAGTGGCCGGGCGTTGGCGCGGTCCGTCCCGGCGGCGACGGCAGAACTCGGCTCACCTATGCGGGATTACCCGCCGGTATCAGCCATATCGTTCCGCACTGGAGCCGGCCCCGCAGGTTGATGACGTGCGGGTCGTTGCCCGGGTCAGCCAGGATGTGCTTGTGAACGACGAGCGGGCCCCGTCGTGGTCACACAGCGATGTGGGGCAGGGTCGCCCTGCCAGCCTTGAGCTCTAGGCCGTGTTTCGTAGGGCGTCGGTGTTGGGGCGTGGCGGTGGTCGCTAATTGAAGAGGTCTCCGGTAGTTGGTTCAGCGACCAAGCTAGAAC
>NZ_VISU01000040.1:0-34005 GCF_007827625.1 Micromonospora sp. CNZ297
GGAGATCCGCGACGACATCCACGAAGCGTTCCTCACTCTCGCCTGCGCCATCATCTGCTGGCGCCGACTCCAACGCTTAAAGAGTTAGGAGCTCTTAGCTACGGCTTTGGAGTTCGATCAGCGACACTGGGCGACCGATGGTTGGCAGTGTGATGTGCTGCTCTCCCGGCGGCTGATCGAGCCACTGCCCCGCCGCAGCTTCCTCATGAGGTGATGAGTTGCCACGGCTTGCCGAGGGCGATACGACGGAAGGCGTCGATCTCGCGCAGGTGGGCGTCGTGTACGTACGGGACGAGAGCGGCCTCGCCGGCGTGCAGGCAGGCGCGGTAGCCGATCTCGCGTAGCGGGTGCCCGTCGGGCGGTGCCGGGCTCTCGGGGTCCCAGCCGACGATGGCGCAGATGCTCTGCGCGGTGCGCCGGGTGTGCGGGCGGGCGATGGCCCAGGCCGGCTCGGGGTACATGCCGCGCAGGCTCCACAGGTCGCTGCGGTCGGGGATGGTGGGGATCTGGTCGTGGTCGGTTCTGGTCCCGGCCAGCCTGTCGAGCCGGTTGCGTAGGCTCTCGCGGCGTCCGGCGATCGCAATGTTGTCGGTCAGGGCCGACTCGGTCAGCCACGAGACCGCGTCGCTGTGCTCGGACGGGCCGAGCCCGGCGGCGGCGACGGCCTGCGCCGCGGCGGCGTCGAAGTCCTGCCAGAACTCGTGCGAGCCGACCCCGCACGGCCACCAGTCGAGGTAGCTGTCCTGGTCGGTGATCGGCTGCCGCTCGCTGATAAGCGAGGCCACCTCGGGGAAGCCGGTCGAGGTGTACCAGTCGGCCAGCTCGACGCGGCCGAGCCAGTCAGTCAGTCGCCACCACGCGTCGCGCTTTGGGCGGGAGCAGGCCGCCGCGAGGGCCAGCTGCAGCACTACGGGACGTAGGTCGTCGGCGACGGTGTCGTACAGGTCCACACCCCAAGCCTCGAGGACCGGCGAGTGGTGCAGGTCGCCGGAGTGCACGCCGACGGGCAGGCTCAGCGCCTCGGCGTAGGCGGCCACGAACGGATGGGCATCACCGGGTGTCTCGTCGTCGTCGAGTACGACCAGGCGGCCAGTGAGGGTGCGGTGGATCGGCACGTTGAGCTTGCCGTTCTTGGCCCAGTTGTAGGCGGTACGGCGCGGCACACCGTTCTGGTCGGCCCATTGGGACAGCGGGATCGGAGTCATGAACTGACGATGGCACAGATGGCACAGTGCCACCCGGGAAAGCTGTGCCATTTGTGCTATCCGCAGCAATGGGCATATCCGACAGCCGACTTTGCGGCCGGGGTGGCCAGCGGTGCTCGCCAGCGACTGCGGGCCGCCGACGCGGCCGACCTATCCCTGGTACACCTCGCCGCCGCTCTCGGCTTCCAGGCCGCGCAAAGAGCGACGTCGGCCTGGGTCGCTACCGGGTGCGTCGCAATTAGGCTGGTACCGCCGCAACGCCCGCTAAGTGTCCCAACACCACGGTGGTCCTGAGGGGGTGGCTCGTCTCGGGCAGTGGAGCGGCCGGGTGGGATGCGGGCCGGTAGCCTCAGGCGATGTCGAGCAGAGAGGCGTCGGACGGGCGGTCGGTGGCGACGGCGTTCATCACGGGCGGTGGCGGCTTCACTTTCGAAGACCATGTTGGTGCGTGGCTCGTCGCTGCGATGGCCGCTGGCGAGATGCCGCTGGGCCTCGGGGTCGCGGTCCCGGCGGAGGTGCGGTTCCAGGGCAGTGCGTCGGGGTTCTTCCTCGATGACATGGTCGTCACCGGTGACGCCACCGGTGGGCCGCGGTGGTCGGCGTCGGTCAAGTCGTTCGACATGCTGACCGGAGCCAGGCTGCACACGGAGTTCGTGGAGGCCGCCTGGCGCGACATCCTTACCGACAGTTTCCGGCGCGCTGCAGACCGGGTCGGTCTCGTGTCAGGGTCTGCGGCGCAGGGCACCTGGGTCGAGCTCGCGGAGCTGATCGGGGAAGCCGCCGCCGACCAGGCTGGCATAGCCTCGCGGATCGGCGTGCCTGGCGCGTTCAACGAGACGAAGCGCTCGCTGTGGGAGTCGGCGAAGTGTCCGACGGCGCTCGCCGAGCAGCACGGGGTCAACGTGGACTCCTCTCCCGCCCGGCTGCTGGCCCTGCTTCTGCCTCTGCGCCTAGACTTCCTCACCCCTACCTCCCAGGCGATCGCGGACGCGATCCGGCGGTGCCGCGCCGCGCTCGTCCCGCAGCAGGCCGGGAGGGCTGTGGACCTGTGGACGGCGCTGCTCCAGGTGGTCGCCGACCTGCGACCCAAAGGCGGGGCAGTCACCTGGCAGCTTGTGGCTGACCGGCTGGGCGGTCAGTTTGCGTTCCAGCTGCGCCCGGATGTAGCCCCTGACTGGAGCCTGCTCACCGCCCACACCACCAACATGACGGCCCGGGTCCGGGACCGGCTCGGCGACGACGTGATCCTGGTCCGTGAGGACGTGACCGCCGTGCTCGCCAACGCCGGGGCGGTCAACGTGCTGTCCGGGCCGTCGGGCTGCGGCAAGACCGTGGCCGCCAAGAGGTGGCTGACCGCCTCGGGCACGCACCGGGCGGTTTGGCTGTCGGCCGCGGGCCTCGAGGCCGGCGTCGGCGCGCGACTCGGGCTGACCCGGCGCCTGGAGGAGGTGCTGACGCTTGCCCCCGGAGAGGTCCGCGTCGTCGTCGACGGCCTCGACCGGGTCTACACCGACGAGCCGTTCGCCGCGACGGCTGCCCTGGCACGCCTCGCGGCCGCCACCGGCGACCGGATCCGGTTGCTGATCACTTCGCAGCAGTCGGAGTTCCCCCGAGTGTCGGAGCGCTTGGTGCAGGCCAACGGCCCGCAGGCCGCCCCGCTCGTGATGGGGGACCTGTCTGACGCCGACATCAATCTGGTGTTACGCGGGCACCCGGACCTGGCCGCGGTGGTCGTCGCCGGTGGGCTCCGTGGTGTCCTACGACGCCCGAAGGTCCTCGACCTGGTGCTGCGGATGCCCGGGGCTACGGTTGCCGCTATCCGCGACGAGCCGTCAATCGCTGGTTTGTGGTGGCAGCGCCTGGCCGGCGGGGGCCCGAACGGCGCAACCCGCCAAACGTTGCTGCGGCGGATCGCCGTCGAGCAGGCCGACCGTTTGCGGGCCCACACTCTCCTGGACGACCTGCCGGTCGACTCCGTTGGGCTCGTCGACCAGCTGCGCGTCGACGGGATCCTCTCCGAGGTCGACGGCCGGGTCTCCTTCGCCCACGACCTGTTCGACGACTGGACGCTGTTGCATCACCTGCGCTCCCGTGACGACGTCATCGGCGTGATCGCGGAGAAGTCGGCGCTGCCGTCGTGGCACCGAGCGATCCGCCTGCACGCCGCCGGCGTGCTCCGCGAGCACGGTGTCGACCGGTGGGAGGCCGACCGTTCTGCCCTGGACGCCGCCGACCAGCCGCTCGTGGCGGACTTGTACCTCGATGCAGTGTTCTACGCTCACGACGCCGACCGGCTTTTGGGCGAGCTGTGGTCGCGCCTCGCCGCCGACAGCGCTCTGCTGGCACGGCTGTTGCGCAGGTTCAGGTTCTCCGCGACCGTTCCGGACTCAGGTTGGATCACTGTGTTTGCCGACATGCCGGACGTGGCGGTCTACGCCGCCGCGCAGTCGCGGCTGCCCGTGTGGCCGCTGTGGCTTCCCGTCCTACGCGTCCTCGCGGCGGAGCATGAGACCGCAGTCGCCTCGGCCGCCCCGGAGGTCGCCGCGATCGCCGACCTGTGGCTGCGGCACGCCCCCGACACGTGGCCGGCCCGCGATCAGGCTGCCGTGATCGGCCTGGCGGTCGGACGGCACATCGTCGCGCACATCGACGGCGGAGGCTTTTTCGACGACACGGTCGAGCCGGCGCTGTGGCGGTGCGTCATCGCCGCCGGCGCGGTCGAACCCGACGCCGTCGCCAGCTTCCTCGATACGCTGCTGCCCCCTATTGACAGCCAGCTCGAGCGCAGCGGCCAGATCAGTGGCCGCCAGCGTCGCGGCCATACAAGACTCCGTGCAGCCTTGCTGGACGTCGACACCGTGATGCCGTTGCTGCCGGCGTCCGCGCAGATGGCCCGGGACCTGGTGCTGCGGGCATCCATCGACTCCGACCGCCATCACCGCCGTTACGTCCATCACCGGCTGCGTGACGGCCTCGGCATCGCCAGCGCCCCGCGCTCCTTCGATCCGATACACGAGTGCGGTCCGTTCCGCGCAATGCTCATCAACGCTGAACCGCAGGGCGTCGACGTGGTGCTCGCCCTCATCGAGCACGCGACCACCCATTGGAGACGCACCTGCAACGCCCCGGTGTCAAGCGGCCAGGAACCCACGCAGGAGCGGCCGGCGTTCGAGCTGCTCATCGACGGCGCCCCTGTCGCGCTGGTCGGTGACGCCACCGTCCTGGCCTGGAGCCACGGTGGCCACCGGGTTCCGGACATCTTGGCGGCGGCGGTGATGGCCCTGGAGGCCCACCTCTACAAGGCCCTCGACGACGGCCGCGACATCACCGCGCTCCTCGTCCAGCTCACCGGCAGCCGATCGGTCGCGACATGGGGGCTGCTTGCCGATATCGCCCGCCACACTCCTGCACTGCTGGAAGGCCCGCTTGCTCCCCTGGTCACCAGCGCCGACCTGCTCGACGACGACCGGATGAGTGTCCAGATGCGCTCCTTCAGCGTGCTCCCGCTCGTCATGGATCCCACCCGAGCTGAGCGAGCCCGCAAGTGGCACACCATGGACCACCGCAAGATCCCGCTCCTGGACCTGGTGCACCTGGGCGCATTCGTCACTGGCCGGCTCACCGAGCAGCTCACTACCGCCCGAGAGCACTGGGCCGCGACAGACGCACACCGGTGGCGGGTGATGCTCGCTGCGACCGACATTGCGAACTACCACGCCGTCCGCGCCACGGACGGAAGGACCTACCTCGTGTACAACCCGCCGGCGGCCCTTGAGGAAGAAGCCCGCGAGATGCGGGATCACCTCGACCGCGACCGCGCCTGGATGATGTTCGCCCACACCATGCGCCGCAACATCACCGACCAGGTCCGCCCCAGCGACACCGAGCTCGAGGAACAGTGGGCCACCGTACAGCCCCAACTCGACGCTCTCGCCCCAGACGCTGAGTCGCCGAGCTCCATCAGCAGTGTGGAGGACCTCCGGTGCGGGTACGCGGCGTGGCTGGTGCTGTGCGCCCGCGACTGGCTGCAGAACCACCCCGACCGCGATGAGTGGTGCCGGGCCGTACTAACGCGCCCCCTTACCGACCCGACCGCCACGCGGTCCGACGCATACCCCGACAGCCCCTCCGACGATGAATGGGACGTCTTCTGCGCCGAAGCGCTCACAGCCCTGTGGGCCGAGACCCCCGACGACGTCACCGTGCGCGCGGCCATCGCACGGCTGCTGCTCGTTCCCCGCCGCCTCACCCTCACCACCGTGATGCGACTCGCCGCCGCACACCCCCACCTCACCGACGATCTGCGCAAGCTCGAGCACCTGACGCTGCACCGCGCGCGGCTGCCGATGTCGCACTACGACATCGACCCATACTTTGAAGAAGCCGACAACCTCGACTTCGACACCGACCCGGAGGAAGCCGATGGACTCGACGTGAACCAAGAGGACGACGAACCCGGCCACGGCCCGATCGACGGCCTCCCGGAGCTGGAGGCGGCCGCGGAGGCCGCATTCGACGCCTTTGCCAACGGCGGCCTGCCCGCCGAGGTGCCCCGGCTGGCGGACTGGATCGCCACCACCCTCACGATTAGATTCCCCGACGCCCGCGAAGCCCGCTCCCGCACACCGGGCACCCTCGACCTCGGCTACCTCGTCGCCTCCCGCCCGCACTTCACAGCCCTTGCTGCTGCGGCGGATACGCTCACGCGAGCACGAGCGGTCGAGTTCGCCGCCGACCTCGCGACGTTCCTCGCCTCCGGGCTGACCCCGACCGAGGCCGCCAATCGTTCCCCCGCTACCCCAACGACGAGGAACGTAGCGCTCTTAAGCTACTCGCTGAGATCACGATCAGCGCCAACGCCACCCAGGCCCGGACGATCTGGGAGCCGATCCTCACCCTCGGCGCCACCGCACGTTCCTGGGTGGAGAACTACCTCAGCCAGGTCTGGAGAACCGCCTGCGCAAAGGACCCATGGCCAGAAGCCTTTCCCACCCTAGTCGCAGACATGCTCCACTTCGCCACCACCGCCAGCACTTGGCAGGGCCACTCCGGCAGAGGCGTCCTGGCGCTCGCCGTCGCCGGCCTCGGCGAGTGGGGGCACTCGCCGGTCAGCGAGCAGCAGACAGCCGCCCTCCGCGCAGCCGTGCCGACGTGGTCGACGTGGTTCGGCGAGCACATGGGCCACGACGACTTCGCCTACGCGGCCGTCCGCTTCTTCCAGGAGCCGGCTGCGGCAGCGTTCGTCCAGGACGCCGTCGGCTGGCTCGCCGCCCGCGAATGTTCTTCCAACCCCACCAGTGAGCGGATGGATACCGCAGTCACCGAGTTCCTGGTCACCATCTCCACTCGCACCCCGAACCCGCTGCGCGGCTCCGGCCCCACCGCAGACAATGGACGGCAAATCCTCGCCCGCCTCCACGGTCGAGGCAACGCCGTGGCCGGCCAGCTCCTCAGCAGCCTGACCTGACCACATCCCACCACCGGCCAGCTACATTGGCGTTCGTGGCCCTCCCCTCAACGACCACGGCGGCCCAGCAGCTCGGGTTGTCGAGGTGCGGGTGGCTGTTGCAGCTCACGGGCGAAGGTCGTGCCGCCGTCGCAGGCGTGGACGATGGGCCCGGGTTCAGGAAGTTCCATGTCCGTGAACGTCGGGTGGGCGGGGTGGGCAGCGACCCATTGGTAGGCGTGGGTGAGGAGTCTCGAGTTCACGTCGTTTGCGAGGGCGACGGCCGCTCCACCTTGCAAACGACGATGTGGTACGACGTGGGCGACGTGGGGCGGGCCGATGATGAGCAATGCTCGCGGTGTGAGCGGGAGGGCTACCTCGTGCGCTTGGGCCACGCCGGGTCGGCTGGGGTACACGTGGACCGTGTCGGCGTTGCGGGCGCGGCTTCTGCTGGGCTTACGTGCGTCCTTCTTCCGCCGCCGCTCGGGCTTGGCGCAGCTCGGCAGGTGCTGGACGTGGCTGACGTCGCCGCGGGTACGCAGGATCACCGGCTCGTCGCAGGTGATGAACAGCGGTTGGTCGATCGTGATGAGCGTCGTCGGGCGGCCGAAGAACACCTCGGCGACTTTGGGGGCGTTCTTGGTCAGGTAGTCGAGGTGCAGGTTCGGGTCCGGAACCACCCGCACCTCGGTGATCCCGCGGATGTCCGGCCGCGACGAGCGGATGAGGTAGTCGCCCATCAACTCGACCTCACGACGGTGTCGGGGCGTACGCAGCAGTTGAAAGCCGATGAAGATGCTCAGGTGCAGTGATTCCTCCGGCGTGAGCGGTCGCGGTGTCCGGAAGGGGTCGAGGATGCGGTCGACGACCGCGGTCGCCCCGTCCTCGATCACGCCGAGGATCCGTTCGAGTCGACCGTCTCGCTCACCGTCGAGGTTGATGAAGGTGTAGAAGTCGCGGATCGCGCCAACGTCCTTGATGTTGCGCACGCTCGCCCGTCCTGTGATCCGGTCGCGGACACGGATTTGACCTGAGGCGGAGAAGCGTTCGAGATAGCGGCGCGGGACGGTGTGGTGCCGGCTGCCGACCATCAGCACCGGCGAGGTCGTGTCCCACCACTGCTGGATCTCGTCGAGGATGCTCGGATCCGAGTCGATCATGTCGTCGACCCAGCACCGCCACGGCTCGTCATCCCGCCCGTTCTCGCCGATCATCTCGCCCTTCTCACCGCACGTTTCGCCGCGACGTGTTGGCCACTATCCCGATGGTCTACCTCGCGTCCGACATTCTCGGCCCGCTCACCGCCGCGCGCCTTGGCGCTGCTGGCAGTAAGCACCTCCCGTCGGTATCCGCCGGCCATGGTCCGCGGGACGGTCTCGACACCACCACCGACATCTGGGGCGGTCCAGCTCAGGACGTCGGCGTCGAACGTGTGACGAACGTGATTTCGTCCAAGCCCCGAGGATCGGTGCTGCCACGGTCGGTCAACTCCTGCAGGATCAGGGTCCGCAGGACGGCGCGCAGTTGGGCGGCGCTCAGGCGTGGACTTTCGCCAGCGGGTCGGTCCGTAGCCACGACAGTCGCGAACACGTCACCGGCGAACGAGATCGCCCGCTTGCCCGCGTGCAGGAACTGGGAGCGGAGCTTGTACGCGGTCTTAAGCGCCGCCTTCAGGACCGCCGGATCGTCGGCGAATACTGAGCCGCGCGGCTGCGGATCAGACCAGGAACCCTCCCGCGGGCGGGCGCTCATCGCGTCCACGCCCCAGGTGTAGGAGCGCACCGGCTCCTGCCAAAAACCGGCCGGCAGCCGCGTCACGGCGTACGTCGCGAAGGTCTCCGCGAGCTTGATGTGCTTGTCCTTCATCAGGCGGGCACGCAGGGCCGCGGCCTGGGCCTGGGTGAAGCCCTGGCGGGCGATGAACTTCTCCCAACTCGCCGACTCGTCCCAGTCCGCACACTCCGTCGGGGGACTGCCGAAGTGCTGCGCGAGGCACTCGATGCCCCCGACCATCAGCGCGTACGCACCGACAAGATCACGGGTGGTCAGCAGCGAGGCGCAGTAATGCATATGGATCGCCGCGCTGAGGGCCCGCATGTCATCGTCGGGGAGGCTGGTGAGCCGGGCTACCGCGTTGCGGAACCCCACGTCGACCTGCAGCCAGTCAGGCATAGGCGCACCGAGACGGGTATCCACCGCCCCGGCCAGCGGCAGCGCGACGGAATGCTCCTGCCCCTCGGCCCTCGCCATGACCTCCGGAACGACCTGGCAGCGACGGTCGGTCACCAAGGTCAGCAGGGCGCCGAACATCGCGTCCCAGCCGACGACGTCGAACTGCTCCGACGGTGAACCCGCGCGCATGTAGTGCAGGACCGACACCGACTGGATGTGCTCACCCGGAACCTCCAGCAGACCCTGACCGTCCGCGGCGAGCAACCCGTCCCCGTCCGCCGGCACCATCCCGGGGTGGATCATCCGCTGGAACTCGAACGTAGGCGGCGCGCCCGGCGGGAGTCCCCGCAGGCCGTCGGCCCATTCCTTCAGCCGCGCAGCGCCGGTCGGGTCCTTGTCGTCAAGCACTCCCACGTGTCCCCCGAAGGTCAACTCGCCACGGAGTACCCATCGTCGCGGTGTACAGGTCCCGCGGACAAGCCGAATACGCCGCCCGCGCCACGTCTATCGCTCTTCGCCTTCACCGGTCGCACGAGGAATCTGCGGTTGGTCGCTGTTGGCGGTGGGGAGGGTGGGCGCGCGGCGAGTTCGGTGTCGTCGCAGGGCTTCGCGCATCGTGGAGATGCAGGCCCCTCGGGCGGCATCGATCTGATCTCGGGGGTAGCGGACCTGCAGGTTCATGTCGGCGTCCGTGGTGAGCAGAGGCTGTTCCCACGCTTGCCGCATCTGCCCTCCAGCTTGAATCTTGGCGGCGCGGACGAGCGCGGCGTAGCTGGCGGCGACCTCGGGTGCCTCGATCTGCAGGAGTGCCTGGTGATACGCCAGCCGGGACTGAATCTTGCTGACTTCGTCGGTGAGGTCGTAGCGGGCCTCGGGGGTGTCTCGACGGCGGCGGATCCGGTACGGCATCTCGGCGTAGTCCTCGACGGCGTTGAGGGCTTCGGCGAACGCCTTGGCCTGCCGTTCCCGGCGGGTCGCGCGCTGGTTGAGCGTGTAGGTGACGGAGGCGGAGACGACGCCACCGAGGATCGCGATCACGGCGACGATGACGATCGCCGTCTGGGCGGCCGTCCAGCCGCTCTGCGCGGCTTGGGCGTAGGCCATGTGCTGTCACCTCCCTGGGTTCGCGGAAGACCGTGGGGTGCGTCTTCGAGCAGCCACACCCCGTCGTTCTGGCGCCAGTAGTTCTCGAGGAACAGGTGCTGGCGGATCAGCTCGACGAGTTCGAGCAGCCCTTTGTCGTGGGTCCACCGCCGCTGCGGCGGGTCCAGGGGCATCCACATGCACAACGCCCCGTCGGGCATGCGGTGCTTGGAAGTGGCGCCCGGCCTGGCGAAGACCCGGGGATAATCCTGCGGGGGCAGCCCGTACGTGTCGTACGGCGGCAGCTTGTGGAAGCGGATCGTCACGTCGACCGGCTCCGGGTCGCCGACCACCTCCAGCGCCTCGACGCGGTAGACGAGGATCTCACACTCCCTGCCGTAGCAAGCCGGCTCGAAGACGTACTGGTGGGACAGGGTGGGCCCAAGCCGCCGCCGGGCGGCGGCTTCCAGCGGGACCCACCACGACGCTCGCCGGCCGTACCAGTCGATCACCGCGGCGACCACGCCCGCGCGGAAGTCTCCGGCGCGGGAACGATCAGGCTGGCGGCCGACGCGCCGGTGGTCAGCAGCGCCTGCTCGGCCATCTGCGCGCCCTGGTCGCTGTCAGCAACCACGTGCGGCAGCACGCTGTGCAGGGCGTGCTGAGCCAGGGCGTGCCGGCCGGCCTGCTCGTGCTCGATGGCCGCCGCCACCTTGTCCCGCGCCAACCCCAGCCGCCAGGCCGCACCCTCGCGGGTCATCCCGGACGGCAGCTTGATCGTCCCCGCCACGTCCGCAGGGTCGTCGGTAAGTCCGACGGCCATCTCGTCGGCGGCGTAGGTGAAGAAGTCGTGCAGCGCCTGCAACAGGGGCCGCTTCTCGTCCGCGATGCAGCCCAGGGCCAAGGCCTTGATGTTCCACGAGCACAGCGGCTTGCCGTGGTGGGTGCGCCAGTGCTTGAGCAGCCGCACGGTGCGAGCGAACACGTTGCCAGTGTCCTCGTTGGCCTGCAGGACCAGCTCGGTGTGCTTCTCCGGGTGCGCCCGGTCCCACCCGGCCGCCATCGTGGTGTTCGGGATCCACAACCCCTTGTTCGGGTGGTCCAAGGCCACGATCACGTCGGCGGTGAAGTCCGTTTCGGGGGTGACCGGGGCGCCGAACCGCACCAGCACGGACCGCTTCTGACCCTCGACGGTGACCGTCAGGTTGTCGAACTCGTCCTCGAGGTGCTCCCGAATCGCGTCGCGGGCCTGCTCCATCAGCGGCAGCGGCCCGGAGCCGTCCGGCCCGTATCCGGCCACGTCGACCACGACCCCGAGGTCGACGTCGGTCAGCGGCGTGTTCGCGTCGCCGTGCGCAACCGATCCGTTGATGTAGGTACGGGAACCGGGGAACGCGTCGAGCAACGCAGCCGCCAGCAGCCCTCGCCGTCTGCGGGCCTCGCGCAGTTCCTCCAGCGTGACCTCGAGGGCCTTACGACCCTCTTCGAGCTGGTCCTCCAACGACATCGCGTCTTCCTCTCGGACCGGAGTCCGGCCGTGGCGTACCCGCAGGCACAGCACGAAGGAGGCGCGCGTGAGCAGGTTCGCCCGGCGGCGACATCATCTGCCGCCGGCAACCTTCACCGGGTATGTTCCTGAGTGCGAATCAAGAAACGACCCCGTAGCCCGTCGCCCCCGTGCGCCAGTGGCTGCGGGGTCTTCTGGTGACCGTCACCCTAACCAGCACCCCCGACACTCCCCCGTTGACGCAACGCGAGCGACCATCGCGCACCACGGCAGATCTGCCGGAGGCGGAGGCGGAGCACCGCGCCGATCATCAACCGCGGCGGCAGCGGCCCCAGGACTCCAAGGCACCCGTGACCGGTGTGGAGGCAATTCATCGGCACGGGTGGAGCTCTCAAGAACGATCGGCCCGGACCTCGCTGCACACGGTCCGGGCCCCGCTTTACATCCTCGCCGTGGTCAGGCCGTGACTGCCGTGTTGTTGTGGGCGGCGCGGGACGCGGCGATCAGTGACGCTCCGAGTTCCGCCGCCTTCTGTGGGGTGAGGCGCATTGTCGTGCGGTCCCAGCAGCCCGACAGTAGCGACGCGGCCAGGTTCCGGACCGTGCCGTGGTCCATCCCGTCGGTCTTGGCGATGTCGGCGGTGCGCGGTTCCGGGTTGTCGATGGCCAGCGTCACTGATGGCGGCTCGTCGTATCCGTCGGGCGAGTTGAACGCGGCAAGGTCGACGGTGACCACCTTGATGTCGTTGGCGTCGTCGCTGTGTTGCCCATGCACGATGGCCACGTGCCGGTCGTGCAGACGGACGCCGTCGTCGGCGCGGCAGTTCCCGGTGCACCACGCCGGGCACTCCGGATCGGAGGGCCGCGCGGGTGGGAGCAGGTAGCCGGCGTGCGACCACATCGCGAGGTCCACCACCGCGTCCATTGTCTGCTCCTCGGTGCAGTGCAACCGCGCGGCCTGCTCAGGGACGCTCAGGCCCTGCTCGGTCATCCTGGCGGCGACCGCGCCGCGAAGCACTCTGATCTTCTGTGCAGCCGTCAGGCCCTGGTCGTCAATCACTCGGTCGACCAGGGCCGGGTCGAGGCTGGGCCGGTCCGGCACCGGAATCGCCGGGGCTTGAGTGGCCTCGGTCGCTTGGCTGTCTGCGTCGTGCGCCATGGTCACCACTCGGTCAACGGCCGTCCGTACCTGCTCGGCCTCGTCGAGGGTGAGGCGCAACACCGCCGTGGCACCCTCGACCACGAACTTCACCACCGGCTCGACCGCGTCGGCGTGCTGTTCCAGGTCGATCTCCAACTGCGGCGGCCGGTACGCCTGACCGCGGCACGACTCACCGGCCGTACTCACCGCATCGTGCAGCGACAGCAGCACCGGTGGTGTGTCGTCTGGCCAGTGGAGTCGGTCATCGAGGTGGTCGCCGTCGAGGTGGGTCGCGTTGCACCAGGACGGACACGCCCGCTTCAGCCAGTACGGCCGGTGTGTCTGGCGGGCCAATGTGACCGCCGTGCGGATGGAGGTAGCGAGGTAGCTGGCGTCGGTGAGGTTGAGCGGCTCCCGGGCGGACACGAGCACCACCGTCGGTGCGCTCTCCTCGGGCCGCTCAAGGTACTCCAGTGCGCGGATCTCCACTGCTGTCCCGCCGGCCCCGCCGTCGAGGGTCTCCATGAACGTCCGGGAGTGCCGCCGGGTCCGCCCGCCCGTAGCACTCACCGCCTCCCCGGCGTGCACCTCGACGCACCACGGCGGGCAACCGTCGAGGCGTGTCGCCATGTGCGAACTGACGGTCGGTTTCAACAAGTCAACCATCCCGGAATGGTCACGCACGTTTCTCGCCCAACGACGGACAGCGTGTGCACGACCCTCGCAATGGGCCGGTTCGGTGGCGGACCGTTCGAGGGTCCGCGGACCATCGATCTGCTGCAGGCGCCTTTCAGCCCATTTCATCTCTACTCGGCGGATGCCGAACATCGAGACCGAAAGCGTCCCTCGTCATCGACGGTGTCGCGACGATGAGCCCACACCAGGTCAAGGGAGAGACCATGAACAGTCAGGGCGTCATCGGCAAGCGGTGCGGGTGCCTCGACACGGCGACGGGCCGCCGCCGGGGTAGTTCCTGCCCGCGGTTGTCGGAGCGTGAGCACGGCAGTTGGTACTTCCACTGCTCCACCCGCAACCTGCTCGGCCAGGCCGAGCGGATACGCCGGGGCGGTTACCCGTCGCAGGCGGCAGCCCGCCGAGCACGCGACGAGTTGCTGGCGCTGTCCCGGGAGGAGCAGGCCGGCCGGTCGTGGACGGTCACTCGCTGGTTGCGGTACTGGTTGTCGACCAGGACCCGGATCCGGCCGACCACACGGATGCACTACACCCGCGACATCGAGCAGTTCCTCATCCCGCATATCGGCCAGCTGATCCTCGGTGAGTTGACCTCGCGGCAGCTCACCGCCGCCTTCGCCGCGATCGCGGCCACCCGCAACCGTGCCGGGCAGCTGCGGTCCGCCTGCACCCTGCAGCACCTGCACACCACGCTGCGGGCGGCACTGACCGGCGCGGTCCGCGAAGGGCTGATCCGGGACAACCCGGCACGTCGCATCGAGCTACCCGCCCGCCCCCGCCCGCAGGCCCAGGTGTGGACCGAAGCTCGCGTCGCCGAGTGGCAGGCCAGCGGCGAGCGTCCCACCATCGCCGTGTGGACGCCGACGCAGCTTGCCGCCTTCCTCGACTACGTCCGCGACGACAGCCTGTTCCCTTTCTGGTGGCTGGTCGCCCTACGGGGGCTGCGCCGCGGTGAGGCCGCCGGGCTGCGCTGGACCGAAGTCGACCTGCACACCGGCCAACTATCGGTGGTACGGCAGCGCACGACCGCCGGCTACGACGTGCACGAAGGGCCACCCAAGTCACAGGCCAGCCGCCGCACCGTGGCGCTGGACCAGCACACCGTTCGGGTGCTGCGCCAGCACCGCGAGCGGCAGCGCCAGCGACGCGCCGCGCGAATCGACGCCGGGAAGGTGGGCCACGACAGTGGCTACGTGTTCACCGGTCCCGACGGGCTACCGATTCATCCCGGCTACCTCACCCAACGCTTGCGGCTGCTCGTCGGCCGGGCAGGGCTACCTCCGATTAGGCTGCACGACCTGCGGCATGGAGCCGCGACCCTCGCCCACGCCGCCGGCGCTGACCTCAAGACCGTCCAGGACCAGCTCGGGCACGCCACCATCCACCTGACCGCCGACACCTACACCAGCGTCCTGCCCGACACCCAACGCGAAGCGGCCGAGGCCACCGCGCGCCTCGTCCTCGACGCCGCCGCATCGGGCGATGAGATCCGACGCCAGGTCAGTGACCTGCGGGCTGAGTCGCCGGAGCAAGCCTTCGGGTGTACGGGCTACGCGGGGATGCCAAGCCAGGTGGAGACTCGGCCGGACGGCAAGCGATGCCCGAATCCGGCGGGTCTCCAGGCGACTCATCGGCAGGGACCGCAGGTCGCTCTAGCCGCCGCACGACAGTCTGGTGTGCTCAGGCGGCGTGTGGTCGCGACTGTTGAGGTGCGGCGGCAGGGACGGGATTCACCTCTGGGGGGCGTAGGGGTGTCGGGTACCCGCCCCTGCCGCACGGACGCTCACAGCCGCATCCCTTCTGTAGGCGCCGACATGCGCTGCCCCGTTACAGACGTTCAGCGGCATGTGGCGGTTGAAGCCGCCGCCTGCGTTGTCGGCGCCGTCGGCTGGCTTCGAGACCGCTCGGGTGACAGGCCGAGCACATCCTGGGCGATGCGGTGGATCGTGCCGAGCGTACGGTCGCGTCCGCCGGCGCCTTCGACCATCAGCAGCAGGTGCCGCATGCCGGGCAGGGTGGCGGCCTGCTCCAGCGTTTCCGTGCAGCGGCGGGGCGAGCCGACGGGGTGGATGGCGACGAGCCGCTCCACGTACGAGGCCAGGTCCGAGGGACCGGCTGGAGTGCCGTCGAGGCGGACGTACTCGCGGGTGCCGGCCAGCAGCGCCGGGAGTCCGGCGCGTACGGCGTCGGCGGCGTGGGCGTCGTCGTCCTCGACGTGCGCTAGGTGCGCGCTGGCATGGTCGATGCGGTGCACGTCGTGGCCGTGCGCGGCGGCGGCCCGGGCGTAGCGGTCGAGGAGGCCGGCCTTCTCGTCAAGGTCGGCGTGCAGGCCGAGCAGCAGCGGCATGCCGTGCCGGGCGGCGAGGTCGACCGTCTGCGGTGAGGTCGCCGCGACCCACACCGGTATCCGCCGCGCGGGCCGTGGCACCACGGGCACGGGCCGGAACGGGAACCGGTCGTTGCCGGCGACCGTCGGGGCGCCGGACAGCCACCGGCCCAGAAGCTCCAGCGCGTCGTGGAAGCCGGTGTGGAAGCGGTCTAGGCCGGTGCCGAACACTTCCAGGTCGACCCACGGGCCGCCCCGGCCGACGCCCAGGCGGAACCGTCCGCCGGACAACTCGTCGAGCAGCACTGCCTCCTCGCCGAGGGCGACCGGGTGGCGGTTGGACAGGATGCAGGCGGCGGTGCCGACCGTGATGGTGCGGGTGGCGCCGAGCAGATGCGCGGCGAAGGTGATCGCCGAGGGGCACACGCCGTAGGAGATGAAGTGGTGCTCGGCGATCCACACCCCGGAGTACCCGGCGACCTCCGCGGCCCGGCCGTAGGCGTGGGCGTCGGCGAGAGCCGTGGCGTGGGTTGCGCCCGGGCGGTGCCCGGCGAGCAGGAACAGGTGGACGTCCACGTCGCGACCTGCTCGCCGGGCGGTGACCGGATCAGCAGTCACGCAGCTCGGGCGACTGGTTGAGCAGCTGACCACGGGTGGACACGAAGCGGCGGTAGGTGTCGGAGTCGACGGCGGCCAGCCGGAACGCCGCGACGCGGTGGCAGTTCTGGAAGGCCAGCTTCACACCGAAGTGGCGCTCAAGGCTGGACCGGATGGCGTCGCTGGCCAGGGCGCGCAGGAGCTGGCCCCGCTCGGTCTCGCTCGGCGGTGGCACGACGTTGTCGGCGAAGTCGGCGTCGGACGACTCCAGGTCGGCCGCCACGCGGCTGACGACCTGCCAGGCGTACGGCAGCGAGTCGCGGACACAGGCCACGAACGCCTCGTCGTCGACGGGACCTGCTTCGGCGGCTTGCAACAGGTTCGGTGGCACGGCGAGAGACATGCTCCTCCTCACACGATAACGATCACTGTTGTCGTTAGCGGCGCGTCATGAGCACACCACGCACCGTCTGTTGCGTCAATGGCCCCCGTCGGTCTCGACGACGTGGACCACTGTGTTCTTTCTGGTCGTGCAGACCGGCAGAGGTGGGGGTCGGCCGGCGCGAGGCCCGGGTGGGCGGTGGGCTCGCGCCGGCCGGGTCCGCCGGTTGCAGGTACCCCCTACCTCGGCGGACGGCTGTGTTGGACCACTACGGGGTGGCGGTGGTCAGGGGAGGACGTCGAAGGTCCAGGTCTTGGCGCCGGAGCTAATGGTGCTGCCGTTGGAGGCGAGTACGCCGGTGACTTCGAAGGTGACGCTGTAGGTGCCGGCGGCGTCGAAGCCCCAGTTGAGGTGGGCGTGGGTGTTGCGGTTGACGTTGAGGTTGTCGGGCAGTCCGTTGCCGCTGTCGAACAGCACGGTGGGGGTGCCGCCGGAGACGGTGTAGACGCTGAAGCCGGCCGGTCCGGTGACTTTGGTGAGTTTGAAGGTGACCCGGTTGTTCTGGAACACGCCGCTGGGCACCTCGGTGGTGTTCCAGCCGCCCCAGAGCAGTCCGGTGGTGCTGGCCTGGGGTAGCACCCAGGCCTGCCCGCTGGTGCCGAGGAACGACCAGGCGCTGCCGCTGGGGACGGTGAGCTTGGCGGTGTTGGGCACGCGCAGGACGACGTCGGCGGGGTTGCGCTCCACCGACGGGCTGACGGTGTCGTCGAGCAGGTTGACGCTCAGCGCGCCGCCGGCGTAGTCGACGTCGATGACGTCGACGTGGCCGCTGGACAGCACGATCGGCACCGCGGCGGCGGGGGCGGCGGTGCCGGCGAGCAGGGCGGCGGTCAGGGCGAGGCCGGCGAGGATACGGTTGCGGGTACGCATGGCGATCACGCCCTGACCACGACGTGGAGGGTGGCCGGCTCGCTGGTGACCTGCTGCCCGGTGGCGGCGAGGGTGCCGGTGGCCCGGAACGTGATGCAGTAGGTGCCGGCGCGGTCGAAGGCCCAGTTGGCGTGCAGGTGGTCGCCGGCGGTCAGGGCGATGGTGTCGGGCAGGCCGTCGCCGCTGTCGGCGAGGACGGTGGGCTGCCCTACGGCGTTCTCGGTGTAGATGGCGAGCTGTCCGGGCCCGCTGACCGACTGGACGCCGAGGGTGAGTGCGTCGGCGGTGAAGGTGCCCGGCTCGATCTCCTCGGCGGCGATGCCGGGCCAGATCAGGTCGGTGTTCTGGATCTCGGGCAGGATCCACACCTTCGACACCCCGGGGGTGCCGAGGAAGCCGAAGGCGGGATCGCTGGGGACGGTGACCTTGGCCTGTCGCTTGACGACGATCTTGACCTGGTCGGTGGCGTACTCGACGTCGTTGTCCTCGTCGTGGATGCCGAGTTCCAGCTCACCGGCCTCGTAGGCGATGTCGACGAGGTCGAGGTGTCCGGAGCTGAATGTCACGACGGTGGCCTGCGCCGGTGGCGCTGCCGCGAGCAGCGCCGCGGTCACCGCCCCGGTGGCGAGCAGCAGGCGGATGGGCTTGCGCACGAAGGACTCCTTCCCGCGATCCCCTGTGGACCGCAGTTATTGGAAATGATAGTCGTTAGCGATAATGGGGGGAAGGGCTGATCGGTGGAGGCGGTGACGGCCGCACCGGCGGTGCGCTTCCGGCGAGGCGTCACGGTGCGGCTGCGGCGGCGACCGCGGCCATGGTCGGCCCGCCCGCCGCTGTCGGCCTGCGTTGCCTTCCGGTACGTGATCGGTACGTGTCCAGGCGCAGGTACTCGCCAGCGCCGCTGGAACACCGGCCAGACCGTCTCAGCCTCTTTGTCCGGCGCCGCCGTCGCGGCATGCGAGGTGTGCGGGATGTCCGGCGCTACGCGGCTCGCACCTGGTCCGAGGTGACGAGGCGGCATGTCTGTAGGCGCGGCGGCGCGAAACAACGGAATGGGAAGCACGCGTCCTGGCGATGGCATTCGCAGCAGGCGGCCGGTTCATCTGGGTCGGCACCGGTACCGACGTGGCGGCCTCGTCACCGAGACCGCCACGTCTCCCCAGATCCGCCCACCGGAGGTACCACGCTCCTCGACGGATCACAGAAATGATAACCGGGTTCATGTAGCCCACGGTGGCTGGGCCACCGGACGGTCGTGCCGGGCAGGACACTGGAGGTCACCCACGCTCTGTTCCTTGAGAAGCCGCCCGGGCGCACCCCACGGGCCACCGGCGGGGAGGTCCGCTTCACGGGAAGCGTTGCCGGCTCCGGCGACCGGGTCACCCACCGGCGCCCGGCTTCTATCGCACGGCCGGTGACGGGTCCTGCGGGTGTGCGAGGTCAGACAGCGGCGCGGGTCGGGTGAGGTCAGCGGGATCCTGCCCACTCGGACGTCGCCGCCGTCTGGTCAGCAGGCCGTGTCGTGGGGCGATCAGCCAGGCGGCGAGGAAAACAGTGGTGGCGACCAGGACGATGGTGCCGCCGACGGGTGTGTCGTAGCTCCAGGACAGGTACAGCCCGACGGTCGCCGACGTGCCGCCGATCATGGGGGCGAGCAGCATCATCACGCCGAGCCGGTCGGTGAGCAGGCGGGCCGCCGCGGCGGGGGTGATCAGCAGGGCCAGGACGAGGATGGTGCCGATGGTCTGCAGGGAGATCACCACGGCGAGGGTGACCAGGACGTAGAGCACGATGTCGAGAAGGAAGACCGGCAGCCCCATCGCCCGGGACATCTCCCGGTCGAGGCAGACGGCGACGAATTCCTTGTGCAGGGCGAGCACCAGGCCGAGGATGACCAGGCCGGCGCCGCCGACGACGTATAGGTCCCGGTCGGGGATGCCGGTGATCGAGCCGAACAGGAACTGTTGCAGCGACCCGGCGTACCCGGGGGCCTGCGAGATGATCACGATGCCGAGGGCGAACGCGCCGACCAGGAAGACGCCGATGATGGAGTCCTCCTTGACGCGCCGGTTCTGCGCGAAGATCGCGATCAGCAGTGCGGTGGCGACACCGGCGACGGCGCCGCCGAGGACCAGGCTGCCCTGCAGGACGAAGGCGAGCGCGATGCCGGGGAAGACCGCGTGGGCCACGGCGTCGCCGATGAACGCCATGCCGCGCAGGACGACGTAGCAGCCGACGACGCCGCAGACGATGCTGGACATGACCGCGATGGCCAACGCCTTGGGCAGGAACGCGAGGTCGGGGTTGAGCAGGTCGGTGAGGAAATCGGTGATCGACATCAGGTCGCCCTCACGAGTTTCAGCAGGGGGGAAGTGGCGCTCACCCCGAAGGTCTTGGTCCACAGCTCGGCGTCCTGCAGGTCCGCCGGGTGTCCGTCGGCGATGATCCGGCCGTTGAGCAGCACCAGGCGGCTACAGGTGTCCACCGCGGCGACGAGGTCGTGGGTGGTCATCAGCACCGCGTGCTCCTCGCCGGCCAGGCTGGTGAACAACTGGCCCAGCAGTTCCTGGGTGGGCATGTCGAGGCCGGTGAACGGCTCGTCGAGCAGCAGGATGCGCGGCGCGAGGGCGAGGGCCCGGGCGACCAGGACGCGTTGGCGTTGCCCACCGGACAGCTCGCCGACCGGTCGGTGGCGCAGCTCGGTGAGCTGCACTCGGTCCAGCGCGTCGCCGACGGCCCGCCAGTCGGTGACGCCGGGGCGGCGCAGCAGCCCCATGCGGCCGGCCCGACCGGTCATGACGGCCTGCTCGACGGAGATGGGAAAGTCCCAGGTGAACTCGTGGCGCTGGGGAACGTAGCCGATGCCGGACCGGCCGGGCCGCGACGGCTTGCCCTCGACGAGCACCCGACCGGCGCGGGTGCGGGTCAGGGCCAGGATGGCGCGCAGCAGGGTGGTCTTGCCGGCACCGTTGGGTCCGAGCAGCCCGACCATCTCGCCCCGATCCAGCGTCAGGCGTATGTCCCGCAGGACCGGCCGGCCGCCGAGCTCCACGTCCAGCCCTTCGATGTCGAGCGCTCTCACAGCTTCTCCTTCGACGGTGAGGCGGCGCGTTCCCGTTCGGCTCGCCGCTTCGCGCCGCGCCCGCGCAGGAGCAGTAGGACCAGACCGACGGCCAGCAGGGCGGCTGCGACCGTCAGCCCCACCATCAGTGGCCTGTCGGAGCCGTCGGTCCGCTCGGCGGCTCCGGTCCGATCGCCGGCGGGCGATGCCTGCCCCGCTGGCACGGGGATGTCCGCGGTGGCGGCGTACGCCTCGTCGGTGCTGGTGGCGTCTCCCACGGCGAACCGCAACGTGCGGGTCGCTGTCACCGTCTCGCCGCTGATCAGGTCGGCGGAGACCTGCACCGCGATCAGGTAGACGCCAGGTGCGGTGAAGACCCAGTTGGCGTGGGTGTGGGTGTTGACCTCGGCCCAGAAGGGTTGCGCCTTTGGCTCGGTGGAGCGCCACAGCGGCTGCGGGGCGGCGAAGGTGCCCGACTGCAGGTACGTCGTGAGACTGCCTGGCCCGCGTACGCCGAGCAGGGTCAGGGTGACGCCGCGGTCGATGCTCTGCATCACCCGCGGGTCCTGGGTGTTCCAGCCGAGCCACACGACGTCGGGGTTCTGGACCTGCGGCACCACGTACACCCGTTCGCCGGCGTCGACGCCGAGGAAGGCGTACGCCGGGTCGTCGGGAACGGTCTGTAGCGCGGCGTCGGAGACCCGCAGCACGGTCTCGTCGGGGTTGCGCCACACCGGCCGGGCCTGGGTGCCGTCGTGGATCAGCAGCGTCCACTGGTTGTCGACGTAGCGGGGGCCGAGGTCGACGTGCCCGGCGGACAGTTCCGCCCGGTCGGTGGCGAGGGGCTGGTCGGCGGCGATCGACTGGCTCAGACCGGGGGTGGGCTCCTTGGCCGTCGCGGGCGTCTGCGTCATCGTCACTGCGATCAGCGTCGCCAGCGCGCACTGCGTCATCAGCTCGGTCGCGCGGGTGCGGTGTCGCGGCCGTCCTGCCGTCACTGGGTCCTCCCCTGCTTGTCGGTGGTCAGGCACTCGTGCAGCGACTCGGCGTTGAACCGCATCATCTGGACGTAGCTGGTGATGTCGCCGTCGAGGGTGTCGCCGTAGATCGCACACACGCGCAGCCCTTCCTCGCGGGCGACTTCATTCAGGGTGGTGGACCGGGCGGCGAGGCCGGGTTCCAGGAACACCGCGGGGATCCTCAGGTTGCGGATGGTCTCGACCAGGCGGCGCCGGTCGGCCAGGCTCGGCTCGACAGCCGGGTTCGGGGTGACGAACCCGGAGATCTGGATGCCGTACGCCTGTCCCAGGTAGCCGAACGCGTCATGGGTGGTGATCAGATGCCGCCGCGACGGCGGGATCCGGGCGATGGTGTCCCGGACGTAGGAGTCCAGTTCTTCCAGCTCCCGGATGTAGGCCGCGGCGTTCGACCGGTAGACCGGCGCGCCCTGGGGGTCGGCTGCGATGAGGGTGTCGCGGATGAGTTCGGTGTAGGAGATGGCGTTGCGGACGTTCTGCCACAGGTGCGGGTCGATCTCGCCGTGCACGTGCTTGCCAAGGACCGCCTGCGGAAGCTGGTAGACCTGGGTGCCGGGCCGGCCGAGGAACCGGAACCTTCGGTCACCGGGCACCTCGAGCAGCGCCTTGCTCGGGACCTCGATGACGGTGCGGGCCGGGTCGTAGACCCGCTGGCTGGCCTCGCCGCTGCCCTCGGGATCGGCGAACAGGTAGAGCCGCCGCTGGTCGAGGTCGACGGTGAGGTCGGCGTGCCCGGAGTTCAGAACCGCCGCGCCCGTCATGCCCGGCACCGAGTGCGGATCCACCCCCACGGCGAACGTGAACACCTGCTCGCCCATCGCCACCGGCGGCGACTGCGCATCGACGGCCAGCTGCGCCCGCATGGTCAGCCGGTAGACACCGGGCTTGGTGAACGCCCAACTCATATGCGTGTGCGCATCGGGCGGCAGCGTGGCGGTGTCGTCGCGGAAGCCGTTTGCGGGATCGAACCCGTCGGTGGAGTCGACGTAGAACGACGGGTTGCCGAACGACTCGGTCAGGTACGCGACCACCTCGCCCGGGCCGTCGGTGGAGGTGGCGCTGACCAACACGTCCGAGGCGCGGTTCGCCCCGAGCATCGCGCCGGTGCCGCGTACCCGCATGCCCAGCCAGATGGTGTCCA
Organism: Micromonospora sp. CNZ297; assembly: GCF_007827625.1. NCBI lineage: Bacteria > Bacillati > Actinomycetota > Actinomycetes > Micromonosporales > Micromonosporaceae > Micromonospora > Micromonospora sp. CNZ297. Next base: position 22,721 of record NZ_VISU01000040.1, read on the forward strand.
GCGACACGTCCTCCACCAGCGGGATGATCTCCGCGGCGTACTTCACCGCTCCCTCGGCCAGCGAGATGTTCGGGACGCCGTCGCGCAGGTTCGCATCCAGCGCCTTGATGATGGCCTGCTCCTCCAGCAGCAGGTAGTTGCTGAACGCGACGTCGGCGTAGACGACGTCGCGGATGTCCCGCAGCGACGGCTCGTAGCTGTGCGGATCGGCGCCGTCGGGCACCAACGAGCTGACCGCTACCCGGTCGCCGCCGACGTTGCTCACCAGGTCCCGCAGGATTCCGGTGGTCGTGATGACCTGCAGGCGCTCGTCGTTGGCGCTCAACGCCACCTCCGACCGGCAGCCGGCGACCAGCCCCACGATCAGCAGCGGCAGGATCGCCCGCCGCAGCCACAGCCGCGGCGCGACCAGCGGGCTCACGTGTTCACCGTCTCGGTGTCGGCGAGGCCGGCGCGGCGCCGACGGGTGAGCATCACCAGCACGGCCCCGGCGGCGACGAGGACCACGCCGGCCGCGCCGGCCGACAGCACCCACCCGGTGCCGGTACGCGGCAGACGGCCGGCACCGCCCTGCTCCTTCCCGTCGTTGTCTCCGCCGCCTGCGGAGCCGCTGCCCGGCCCGAAGCCACTAGTCGGGTCGGTGCTGTCGCCGACGGCGATGGTGAGCGTCCTGGTGTCGGTGACCGCCTTGCCCGCGGTGGTGGTGCCGCTCATCTGCACTGCGAGGCGGTACAGGCCGGGCTTGGTGAACGCCCAGTTGCCGTGCGCGTGGGTGTTCAGCGGGACGCTCAGCTGCTGCGGGAAGGGCTTGGCGGAGTCGAACAGCACGTCGGCCTTGCCGAAGGAGCCGGTCAGGAACAGGGCGTACCGGCCGGGCCCGGTGACGCCCTTGAGCGTCCAGGTAACGGTGCCCTTGATGCCGGACACGACCGACGGGTGCTGGGTGTTCCAGCCGGGCCAGACGATGCCGGCCTGCTGGGACTGCGGTAGCAGCCACACCGTGTCGCCCTGCTTGCCGAGGAACTCCGCGCCGGCCGGAACGGTGATCTTCGCGTTGTCCTTGACCTGCAGAACCACGTCGGCGGTCTCCCGCCACACGGCGGGGCTGGTGCGGTCGTCCTTGATCCGGATCGTCCACGCGTCGCCCGCGAGTTGCGGGCCCATGTCGACGTGCCCGTCGGCGATCACCTGCCGGGCGCCGGCCGCCGTGGTCGCCGCCTTCGCGGCCGGCGGTGGCGCGGCGGCGGGCGTCGGTGCCGCAGCCGGCTTCGCCTCAGCGGGAGCGGCGAACGTGCGCGCCGTCGGCTGCTCGTCCGGCGTCGTCCGCTGCGGCGCCGCCGGTGGCGGTACCTGCCCGGCCGGGACGATCGCCGGTACACGGATCCGGTAGGTCGCCTCCGCGTTGACCGTTCCACCGGAGCGCAGGGCCGCCGATGCGGCCAGGGTGAGCCGGTAGTCGCCGGCGGCGTCGAAGGCCCACACCACACCGGCGGTGCGCGTTGCCGCTGGCAGCTTCACCGACCGGGTCACCGTCGCGCCGCTGCCGAAGAGCGGGCTCGCCGTGCCGAGACCGGACAGGGTGTAGGCGGTGAACGTTCCCGGCCCCTCGATGTTGCCCAGGGTGAGGGTCACCGTGGCGTCGGCGAGGGCGTCGGGGCGTACGCCGGTGGTGTCCAGGGCCGGGAACCCAGTGTCCCCGGCGGACAGTGACCACACCGGCTGGCCCGCCGGTCCGAGGAAGGCGAAGGCCTTGCCGGGCGGTACCCGGCCGGCCAGGCCGCCTTCGGGGCCGAGTATCACCTCGGCCGGGTCATGCCCGGGCACGTCGCGAGCTACCTGCGCGGCGTCCCGGATGCGCAGCGACAGCGCGTCACCGTCGAGCGCCACCGAGACCAGGTCCGCGCCGACAGTGGTGATCGCGGCCGGTTCCGCGGCCGCCTGCGTCGTCCCTGCGGTCAGGGCCAGCACGGCCAAGGCGAGGCCGGCGGCGCCGGCACGCATGCTTCTCATCGTCATTGCTCGCTCCCCAGGCAACGTGGTGGTGTGTCGTCGTGCCCCGTCGCGACGGCGTGGCCGGTGCCGCTGCCCGACGCGGTCCGCAGGCAGATAGGGCGTGACCGGGTCACGGCGTGTCCCTCCCCGTGTGGTCGATGTCCGGTCGTCGGTTGTCGCGGCCCTGGTCGGGCCGATCGACCCGCGGCGTCGAACGGTCCGGCGTCGTCGCGTCGTCGCCGCCGGACGGGGCGCTCGCACCGATCGCGGCGGGAACCGCGGCGTCCCGGCCGCCGGAGGTCCGGTCGGTGTCCCGGCTGGCCTCCATGCGGCCCTGCTCCCGGGCCGTGGCCACCGCCCGCGCGATCTGTCGCGCCCGCCGCCGGCGAGCGGCGATCAGCGCCCAGACCGCGAGGGCGAGCAGGGCCAGCAGGACCAGCTGCGACCAGGGCACCGCCCAGACCGAGGCCCGCGCCGTGTCGACCCCCGGCGGCGGGTCGAGGACCTGGTCGCCCACGGCGGCGGGCGTGACAGCGCCGCTCGCGGTCAGCCGGAACAGCGGCGGGACACCCGTCATGCGTACGGTGGTGGTCAGCTCACCGCCAGGCAGGATCTCCGGCAGGGCCGCCGCGTCCACTGAGCGCCGGCCGAGACCGAAGAGACCCGCCACGCCGAGCGTTGGCCGGCCGGTGAGCCGGACGTTGCCGGTGTTCCGGACGGTGAAGGTGGCGGTGATCGTGCCACCAGCCAGGGGGTTGAGCGAGCCGCTGTGCCGCACCCGCAGGTCTTCGACGGCCAGCGCCGGTTGCAGCTCACCGGTCACCCGCAGGTAGATCCGCGCGCCGACGCGGTGGTCGACGGCGACCTGGTTGCCCTGGGCGTCGGCCGTCGTGGCGGCCAGTGAGGCAACGATCCCTCCGGCGTGGTCACCCGGGGTGGCGTTGTCCGGCACCGTGAGGGTGAACGGAACGATCAGGCGGGACGTCGACGGAATGGTCACGCGGCGTTGCTTGAGGCGGACCCAGGCGCCGACATCGGTGGGCTGCCGGCCGCCGGCCAGCAGGTCAAAGCCGCCCTGGGCGGTGGTGAACGCGTCGCTGGCGTAGAGGTTCAGGGTGAGCGGGCGCGCCGAGTGGTTGGTGACCGCGACGTAGTCGGTCAGGGTGGCGCCCGGGTCAAGCTTGTAGGCGAACGCCGGTCGGCCATTCGGACCCTTCGCGCTCGACGGCGCCACCCCCCAGGTCACGGCGGACGGCGCCGACGATGCGCTCGGCGTCGGCACGGGCGGAGCAGGCGCCGCGCCGAGCAGGGCGATGCCGGTGGCGATGGCGGCGAGCAGGCGCATGGTGCAGACGGTTTCCGTTCCTGAGTGAGGGATGGGGCGGGGTGGGCGGCGCGGCAACGCCTCGCCCACCCCGCGGCCGTCCGGTGACGCGGCTCAGCGCCGGGTCACCGGACGGGTTCGGGCGATCAGATTGCGGTGAGGGTGAGGGTCGCGGTGTAGGTTCCCGCGGCGGTCTCCGTGGGCAGGCTCAGCCGCAGCCCCGCACCCAGCTGGGCGGTGCCACGCCCGGCGCCGGCCGGCGCTGAACCCAGCACCGCGCTGGTGCCGAGGCCACCGCCGCTACCGACGACGTACGGGGCCACCTGCGGGCCGGCGACCACGCCCTGCGCAGCGCCCTGGGTCAGGACCTGCGGGGTCCAGCCGAGGTAACCGGCGCTGAACGTCACACCGTCCGGGCCGGTGAAGTCGGCCGGGATCTGCCCGGAGGCGCTCCATCCCGGCTGACCGGCGCGGGTGTCGGTCACCGTGACCGGCCGCAGCTCCCCGGTGCTCTCCCACCGGTCGCCGCCTGCGGTGAGCTGCGCGGGCGGCAGCACCACGGCCCGGTCGTCCGGGTTGACGCTGATCACCAGCGCACCCTGCGTCTCGTCGATCGACGCGGTGATCGTCTGCGACGTGCCCGGCTCCTGCGGCGGGAACGCCACCCAGAGGGTCACCGGCTCGCTGGTCGCGGCCACGCCGTGGTCGTTGTCGTAGAGCTTGGCCACGTACTCGCAGGCGTTTAGCTCCCGGGTCGCGGTGAACGAGTAGCTCGCGCCCGCCTCGCCCGCGATGACCGTCCAGTCCGCCGCGCCCGGACACTTGCTGAACCAGTGGTAGTGGTCCAGCTCCGTCTGCGGCGTCTGCACCGCGGTGAGCGTCACCGTGTCGTTGGGCTGGTACTCGTCGGCCATGCCGCTGACCGACAGGCTCACCTCCGGCCCACCGCCGGACAGCTCGCCGACGACGAACGTGTAGTCGACCGGCCCGGTGCTGACCGTCGTGCCGTCGGTCAGCGTCGCATCGGCCTGGAACTTCAGGGTGTAGCTGCCCTGCGTGCTGAACGCCCAGTTCGAGTGGGCGTGGGTCTTCACTGGCACGTCGATCGCGTCGGGCAGCCCGTCGTCACCGCGGAACTTGACGATCGGACCGCCGAACGAGTCCTGCGTGAACAGCGTGACGTTGCCCGGCCCCTGCACGCCGACGAGGCTCAGCCGCACCTTGTTTCCCTCGAATACACCCGAGTCGAGCGTCGTGGTGTTCCAACCCGGCCACAGCAGATCCGGATCCTGGGTCATCGGCAGCAGCCAGACCTGGCTGCCGGCCGGCCCGAGGAAGGCGAACCGGGGATCGTCCGGAACGGCCATGGCCGCCTCCGGCAGGACCTGGAACGTCACATCCGCCGGGTCCCGCTTCATCGCGGGGCTGACCGTGTCGTCGTTGACCTTCAACGACAGCTTCCCGTCGCTGTAGTGCACGTCGACCGCATCGGTGTGCCCCTTGGACAGCACCACCTTCTCCGCCGCCGACGCAGCGGTCGGCGCGAGCACCGTGCCGGCGACCACCACCGCCCCGGCGAGCAGGGCCGCGAAACCGCGAGCCCTCACTGTCGCATTCATACCTCCCCTTTCACACCGCGCGCCTGGCGCGGTGGTTCATGTGGTGCCTTCACCACGAGGCCTTGCGCACTCCTGGCATCTCGCCGCGCAGGGCCAGCTCGCGAAACCGCACCCGGGACAGCCCGAACCGGGTCAGCACCCCGCGCGGGCGCCCGTCAATCTGGTCGCGTGACCGCAGTCGCACAGGGCTGGAGTCGCGCGGGAGTCGGCTGAGCCGGCGGACCGCCTCGGCGCGTGCGTCCGGGTCGGTGTCCGGATGGGCGACCAGCCGCTTCAGCGCCGCCCGCGCCTGCGCGTGCCGAGCGACCAGTTTCTCGCGGCGCGTCTGCCGGTTGACCAGGCTCTTCTTGGCCATCAGCGGGCCTCGCGGAACTCGACGTGGCGGCGTACGACCGGGTCGTACTTGCGCAGGACCAGGCGGTCGGGGTCGTTGCGGCGGTTCTTGCGGGTCACGTACGTGTAGCCGGTGCCGGCGGTGCTGCGCAGCCGCACGATCGGGCGGACGTCGGTCTGGCGGGCCATCAGAGCGTCACTCCCCGGGCGCGCATCTCGGCGACGACCTTCTCGATGCCCTTGCGGTCCACGGTCTTCAGCGCCTTGGCCGTCAGGTTCAGTCGCACCCAGCGGCGCTCCGAGGGCAGCCAGAAGCGGTGGTTCTGCAGGTTGGGGTTCCAGCGGCGGCGGGTGCGCCGGTGGGAGTGGGACACGGCGTTGCCGAAGCTCGGCTTCGCGCCGGTGACGTCACAACGTCGGGACACAGTGATGACTCCTCACTCAACTCGGTAACGGTAACGAAAACGGTTTTCAGTCTTACATCAGCTGTTCGGCCAGTTCCACGCCGGGGTCGTCGGCGATCTCGGCCGAGCGGTCGGCGCCCAGGCGGTAGCCCCAGCCCCGCAGCGTCGTCGCCACCGGTATATCGACACCGTGCCGACCGTGACGGTGGGAACGTCGTCGGCTCGTGGCGCCCTCGTCCGCGCACACCGGCACATCCCTGTCCCCGTCGCCACCTCGCATATGCTTAAATGACAATCATTTTCAACTGAGTCGAGGGGAAGCCGATGTCGTCCTCACCACAGGCACCGACCCGCGCCGTGACCGCCGACGCCGATACCCGCCCGTCGTTGACCGTGCTGTCCGGGTTCTGGCCGGCGGCGACCTTCGCCGTCGCGCGCACGCTGCTCGCCGCCGATGCGTCGCTGCTGCTGGTGCGGCACGACCTCGCCGGCATCCGCGACGGCGTCGTCCGCCGGGTGATCCGCTCCGGCACCGGCGTCATCGAGGACGAGCAGGTCGCGCTGCGGCACGGCTGCGCCTCCTGCACCCTGCGTGAGGACGTGCTGCCCACCCTCGCCCGGCTCACCCGCAGCCACCCCGGCCGGGACCTGGTGCTGATGCTGCCCGAGGTGGTGGAACCCGAGGCGGTCGCCGCCGCCTGCGCCCACTGCCTCGTCGACGGCGCACCCATCACCGACCTCATCCGGGTCGACTCCTACGTCACCGTCCTCGACGCCGAACACCTGCTCGACGGCCTGGCCACCACCGACGACCTGAGCACGCTCGGCATCCAGGCCGCCGACGACGACCACCGCGCGCTCGCCGACGTCGTCGTCCGGCAGATTGAGTACGCCGACACCCTGGTGCTCTGGGGACAGTCCCGCGGCGGAGAGTTCGACACCGGGCGGTTGGCCGTCCTGCTCCAGCGGATCGCCCCCTGGGCGACCCACCTGCGGGTCGACGGCGACCTCATCGATGCCGTCGCGCTGACCCGTCAGCTACGTCACACCCACCGGCACCGGCCGGAAACTCCGGGGGTGCTCGCCCGCGGCCTGCAGGGCTACACCCTCGGCGCGCACGAGCCGGAGCCCGACTGCGGTGTCGTCTCCGCCGCCTTCCGCGCCCGGCGCCCGTTCCACCCGCAGCGCCTGCACGACGTGCTGGAAGAGGTCAACGCCGAGGTGATCCGTTCGAGAGGTCACCTCTGGCTGGCCAGCCAACCCGACACCGTCATCGCCTGGGAGTTCGCCGGTGGCGGCCTGTCCATGGGATCCCTCGGGCACTGGCTGGTCAGCCTGCCCGAGGACCGCTGGGAGCACGTCGAGGACCAGCGCCGACTCGCCGCCGCCCTGGACTGGGACCCCTACTACGGCGACCGCCACCAGCATTTGGTCTTCATCGGCCTCGACGTCGACCCTGTCGAGCTGCACCGCACCCTCGCCGGCTGCCTGCTCACCGACGCCGAACTCGCCGACGGCGAGGACACCTGGCGCACCTACACCGACCCGTTCGCCGGCTGCTTCCCCCTCGTCGTGGAAGAACCGGCCGACACCGACACCAACACCGAAGGAGTACGACCCGTATGAAGCCCGGCATCCACCCCGAGTACCGGCCCGTCGTCTACCGCGACAAGGGCGCCGACTTCGCCTTCCTCACCCGCTCGACGGCCACCAGCGACCAGAGCATCGAGTGGACCGACGGCAACACCTACCCCGTCATCGACGTCCAGATCTCCTCGGCCAGCCACCCCTTCTGGACCGGCAAGCAGCGCCTGCTCGACACCGCCGGCCGGGTCGAGAAGTTCCGCGCCAAGTACGCCCGCCGCGGACCACAGGGCGGATGAGCACCGACCCGCCGGTCGACTGGACCGGACTGGCGCCGCAGCTGGTCGACGCCGCCCAGCAGGACCGGGCCTGGTACCTGACGATCGCCCGCGAGCTGGTCGCCCCCGGCGACCGGCTCGCGGTCGACATCGGCTGCGGCGCCGCCGGAATGGCCCTGGCCATCGCCCGGATGATGACCTGCGGCCGGGTCGTCGCGGTCGACGCGCATCCGGCAGTGCTCGACGCCGCACGTAGTCACATCCGCGCCGAGTGGGCGGATCCACGCGTCCGCGTCGAGCCGCTGCGCGCCGACATCCCCGCCCAGACGGACGCCCTACGCGAGACGCTCGGCGCTCCCGCCGACCTGGTCTGGGCATCGGCCTCGGTCCACCACGTCGGCGACCAACAGGCCGCGATCACCGCCCTCGCCGGACTGCTCGCCCCCGGCGGACGCCTCGCGCTCGCCGAGGGCGGACTACCGGAGCGCCACCTGCCCTGGGACGTCGGCCTGGGCGAACCCGGCCTGGAAGGCCGGCTGCACGCAGCCCAGGACCGCTGGTTCGCCCGGATGCGGGCAGGACTTCCCGGCAGCCGGCGGATGCCGTACGGGTGGACCGAAGCCCTCCAGCGGGCTGGTCTGTCGCCGGTCACGACCCGCACCACCCTCGACGAGCAGCCACCACCGCTGCCCGACAGCACCCGACGGACCGTCCTGGAAGCCCTCGCCGAACGGGTCGGCAGGCTGCGGCCCACCGGACTGCTCACCGCCGCCGACCTCGGCGCCTGGGACCGCCTCCTCGACCCGGCCGACGAGGAGTGGCTGGGCCACCGCGGCGACCTGTTCCGGCTGTCGGCCCGCAGCGTGCACCTCGGCGTCCGCCCCTGAGCCGCCATGACCACCTTCCTCGTGGCGGACGCGCAGCTGCGGGTCGTGGGTCTGGCGCCCACCGCGCAGCGCCGCGCCGTCCTGGCGCTGCTGGCCGGACGTTCCCGCCCGCTCACCGCCCAGCAGGTGCACGCCGAACTCACCAGTACCGTGCGGCACATCGGCCTGACCACCGTCTACCGCGCGCTGCACAGCCTCGCCGATGCTGGACTGCTGCACACCTTCGACCTCGACGGCCAACGCGCCTACCGCCACTGCGGAACGGCACCGCACCAGCACCTGATTTGCACCGGGTGCGAGACGGTGACCGAGTGCCCACCCGAGGTCGTGACGAGCTGGCTCACCGAACTGCACCAGCACACCGGTTTCACCCCGCACCCGGACCGACTCGACCTCAGAGGAATCTGCGCGACCTGCGCCAAACGTGACCATGGGTGCCGTGGCGCAGCCCGAGCAACGTCCCGACCGCGACACGCCGCCGAGCCACGATGGCCACAGGCCAGTCTCGGCACGTAGCACAGCCTTGGCCGCTACAGTGTCGTCAGTGGAAATGGTTTCCACTTACATCATCGTGGAGCAGGCTGAATGAAGATCGCGTTCGTCGGCAAGGGCGGCAGCGGCAAGACCACGCTGGCGGCCCTCTTCGCTCGCCACCTCGCCGCCGGGAACCGGCCGGTGCTGGCCATCGACGCCGACATCAACCAGCATCTCGCGGTGGCGCTCGGCGCCGGCGAGGAGGTCGCGGCGCAGCTGCCAGCACTCGGTGACGCCCTGCCGCAGATCAAGGAGTACCTGCGCGGCGACAACCCGCGCATCGCCTCGGCGGCGGAGATGGTCAAGACCACGCCACCCGGTGCCGGTTCCCGGCTGCTGCGCGTCGTAGAGAGCAACCCGGTGTACGACCGGTGCGTCCGCGAGGTGGGCGGGGTGCGGCTGGCGGTCACCGGCGCGTTCCGGGAGGAGGACCTGGGGGTGGCCTGCTACCACTCCAAGCTCGGCGCGGTGGAACTGCTGCTCAACCACATGGCCGACGGCCCGGCCGAGTACGTGGTGGTGGACATGACCGCCGGCGCCGACTCCTTCGCCTCCGGCCTGTTCACCCGCTTCGACCGCACCGTCCTGGTCTGCGAGCCCACCGTGCGCAGCGTCGGCGTCTACCGCCAGTACGCCGGCTACGCCCGCGACTACGGCGTCGCCCTGTCGGTGGTCGGCAACAAGGTCGAGGACGCCGCCGACGTGGACTTCCTCCGCGAGCACGTCGGTGCGGACCTGCTCACCTGGGTCAGCCGGTCGGCGTACGTGCGCCGCGCCGAACGCGGGATCATCGGCGCCCTGGACGACCTGGAGCCCGCCAACCGTGCGGTACTGGCGCAACTGGCCGACGCCGTCGACGCCACCGACCAGGACTGGGAGGCGTTCACCCGCCACGCCCACGAGTTCCACCGCCGCAACGCCCACGCCTGGGCCAACGAGCGGGCCGGCACGGATCTCACCGCTCAGATCGACCCCGACTTCGTGATGGGGCCTGCGGCACGGCTTCCGGTACGGGCTCTCGGCTGAGCCGGCAGCGCGGTCGCGGATCGGGTCGGGGCAGTACCTACCGGCTTTCCCCGGCCGGCGTCGATCAGCGGGCGCACTCCGCGCAGACGCCGAAGATTTCCAAGGTGTGGCCGACGTCGGTGAAGCCGTGCTGGGCGGCCACCTGGTCGGCCCACCGCTCCACGGCGGGTCCGGCGACCTCCACCGTGCGTCCGCAGTCGCGGCAGACCAGATGGTGGTGATGTTTGCTCTGGCTGCACCGGCGGTACAGCTGCTCGCCGCCGGGCAGCCGGGTGGAGTCGATCTCGCCGGCGTCGACCAGTAGCTGCAACGTCCGGTACACGGTGGTGAGGCCGACCCGCGCCTTCCGGGACAGCAGCATCTGATGCAGGTGCTGCGCCGAATGAAACCCCTCCACCTCGCGCAGCAGCGCCAGCACCTCGCCACGCTGGCGGGTGTTACGTGTCGCATTCGGTATCACCTGGGTCACCGTGGTCGCATCCTTTTGTGTTGCCCGTCGCCTGACGTCTCACCATTCGTGTGCCGTACGGCTGTGCGTCGTGCGAGCACTTCCGCGCCCCCAGGCCTGCTCGGGAGCAGGCGGCACGCCGGACCGGGCCAAAGCCATCCACGGCCTGCGACTGGTGAGATCCCTCGGCAATTATGCCCGGTGTGCGGTACCGGACGGCAGCGCCGCTACTGCCACCCGGATCAGAGTGGTCGCGGTCGAGCTGGCGGACGGGACAACCGGGCTGCTCAGCGCCGCCGGCCATCGGCCGGGCCGGTGCAAGTAGCGTCCTCAGCGATACGCGCCACCATGGCCGCAGCGAGGTCGGCCCCGGTGACGCGGCCGTTCGGCCCGGTGGCGATCGGTGGCGCGTTCAAGGAGATCCAGAGTTCGCCGTCGCACCCGCCGGCGCTGGTCCCCCCCGTTACCTTTTTGATCGTCCCCAGCCGGGGAATCCTCGGTCGCCCGGCCCGGTATGACTTCCTGCCCCTGTCGTTCGGATGATCCGGGGGGTGTTGTCGCCGGGTCGGGTGGCGTCGGCGGACCGCTGATAGGGACACGGCCACCCGTATTGGGGTAGGTCTCTTCGTAACGTGGCTGCCGGCAGTCCGACGCCCTGACTGCGGCCGAGGGCCACGATGCGATGCGTGGAGGCGGGTCTGGTGCACGACGGATATGGCGTCTTCCTGGGCTTGGACGTCGGTAAGGGTGATCACCACGCGGTCGGGCTGGCTCCGGACGGCAAGCGGCTGCATGACGCGGCGTTGCCGAACACCGAGGCTCGGCTGCGGCAGCTGTTCGACAAACTCGCCCGCCA
>NZ_VISU01000041.1:0-32350 GCF_007827625.1 Micromonospora sp. CNZ297
GTCCACACAACCGCCCATGATCGACGGTGGCTGCACCCGTTCACACACCACACCAAGCCCCAGCTCAGCCAAGGTCAACATCCCCGGCTGGAGTATTAGAGCCGGTCTGCTATCGCTCCCGAGGTGACTCCCCTTGTGTCGAAGAATCGTTTGGCAATCCCAGCAAGATGGTCGGCGTCGTACTCTCGGTGGTTCTGCACGAGGATCACAAGGTCGGCTGAGGCGATTGCGCCCTCAAGGTCATCTATTTTCGGGAAGTCGACTCCCGCCGCCGTCCAATGCTCGACGTGCGGGTCGTGGTAGCTGATCTTCGCGCCCAGAGCGGCGAGCCGGCGCGCCAGCGGCACCGCTGGAGACTCGCGCTGGTCGGCGATGTTGGGCTTGTATGTCACACCGAGCAGCAGAATGATTGCACCGTTGATGGCCAACCCGGCACCATTGAGGATGTTCTGCGCCCGGCTCGCGACGTACGTCGGCATAGTGGCGTTGATTTCCTGCGCCAGTTCGACGAACCGGAACGGGTACCCGAGCTTTGCCCGCACCTTGTGGCTCAGATAGTTCGGGTCGATCGGGATGCAGTGGCCGCCTACGCCGGGACCTGGGTAGAACGCCTGGAAACCGAACGGTTTGCTCGCGGCGGCGTGTATGGCGTCCCACAAATCGATGTCGAGTTCGTGGCAGAATCTGGCCATCTCGTTGACCAAGGCGATGTTGATATGCCGGTACGTGTTTTCGAGCAGTTTCGCCGTCTCGGCTTCCCGGGTTCCCTTGGTTCGGACGACCGTGTGGATGAACCGGCCGTAGAACGCCACTGCCCGCTCGGTGCTCTGTGTAGTGTCACCTCCGACCACCTTCGGCGTGTTGTGGGTGCCGAAACGCTCGTTTCCCGGGTCGATGCGCTCAGGGGAAAAGGCGAGGAAGAAGTCCACGCCTGCGACGAGACCGGACTGTTCGAGGATGGGGCGGACGATCTCGTCGGTTGTCCCGGGATAGGTCGTTGATTCGAGCACGACTAGCATGCCGGGACGCAGGTTACGAGCCACTGTGTGGGCTGCGGCCTTGACCGCTCCCAGATCGGGGCCGCCGTCCTTGGACAGCGGTGTCGGCACGCAGATGACGACCGTTGCCGCGGTGGCGATCTCCGCATGAGCAGTCGTGGCGCGGAACCCGGATCGGACCATTTCGGAGACGTCGGCGTCCGAAAGATCATCCACGTGTGAGACGCCGCCGTTGAGAGCCTCGACGACCGTCGAGCTGACGTCGAAGCCGAGCACGGACATGCCGGCCCTCAACGCCTGCTGAGCCAGCGGCAGTCCAACGTAACCGAGTCCAAGCACCACAAGATCGACAGACACGTGCCCGCTCCTTTCACACCCCGTGCGGAACGTCGTCAGCCGGTTGATGCTATGCGGCGATGGTGGCCCCGAGAAGATGTACTGCCAACCTGATGTTTCCTTGAGATGTCGACACCCGGTCGTCCCGCGACCTGTGGCAGGGTAGCTGGCTTCCCCCTGATATCGGGACACCCTGGAACTGGACGTTCGTCCAGAGGGAGGGCGCTTGGCTCCGGATGAGCCACGAGACGCTGCGGAACTGATTGCGCGCCGAGGAACCACGATCCCGGATCCGGCCGCTCCACCGGCACCGGATCGGCCTCACTCTGCTGTGGACGCAACCCACGACCTGTCCGGGTAGCTGCGTAAGGGACGGGACGATCCGGTGTATCGGCGGAGCCAGCGGCTCGCGAAAACTCCGCAAGGGCAGTCTGAACCGCCCCGGGTTTGGTAGCGGCTAGATGGGTTGGGTTTCCGGCTGGGTCTGCCGGTGTTCGGTGGGATCGTAGAGGGCTTCGAAGGCGGCTGGTGGTAGGTCCGCGGCTCCGCTGTGCGGGCGGCGGTGGTTGTACCAGTCGACGTACTCCAGGGTGGCGATCTCGACGTGGTCACACGTCCGCCACGGCCCGTGCAGTTTGATCAGTTCGGTCTTGAACAGGCCGATCGTGGATTCGGCCAGAGCGTTGTCGTAGGTGTCGCCGACGGATCCGACGGACGGGTCGACGCCGGCGGCGGCGAGACGTTCGGTGAACGCGATGGAGGTGTACTGGCTGCCCGCGTCATTGTGGTGCACCAGCCCGGCCAGATCCGTGGCGCCCTGACGGCCGCGGGCCCAGATCGCCATTTCCAGCGCGTCCAGCACGAGGCTGGTCTTCATCGTGGTGGCGGCCCGCCAGCCGATGATGCGGCGGGAGTAGGCGTCGATGACGAACGCGACGTAGACCATCCCGGACCAAGTAGGCACGTAGGTGAAGTCGGCGACCCACAGCCGGTTCGGCGCTTCGGTGGTGAACCGGCGTTGCACCAGGTCCGCCGGCCGGGCGGCGTGTTCGTCGGCGATCGTGGTGCGTCGGGTCTTGCCCCGCACCACCCCGCGCAGGCGGAGCTGCCGCATGAGCCGCTCGACGGTGCACCGGGCCACCGGCACCCCTTCACGGTTCAAGCTCAGCCACACCTTCCGAGCCCCGTAGACGCCGTAGTTCGCCGCGTGCACCCGCCGAATCTCCTGCCCAAGCCAGGCGTCGCGGCGCGTGCGGGTGGAGGGTGTGCGCCGGGAGGCGGCCCGGTAGGTGCTGGCGGCGATCTGCCAGCCGTGCTCCGCAAGACCCGGCAGATCGGCTCGACGCCGAACACCTGCTTGTGCTCGTCGATGAACCTCACGAGCGCGGCTGTGGCCGGTCGAGCTCGGCGATGCTCCTATGTCAAGCCGCCGCGGTCATCGCGGTTCTCACCCTGGTAGGAGGCAATGTCGTGACGGTTCTGGTGGGCTGGGAGGTGCCGCGTTCGTCGGCGTTGAGGGCGGTGAAGACCCGGTCGGACAGCCGGCGGCGCAGTAGCCGGAGCGCTTCGGTGCGGGTGTTGCCGACGGCGAGTTGCTTGTCGACGTAGTCCTTACCAGGGCCGACGCCGCGGGCCTGGGTGACGGCGATCATGTGCAGGGCGGTGTTGACGACCCGGTTGCCGCCCCGGTTGAGCCGCACGCGCACGGTGTTACCTGACCAGACGGGGATAGGGGCGGTGCCGTTGAATCGGGCGTAGGCGTGCTTCGAGCGGAATCGGGCCGCGCCGGCGGTCTCGCCCAGGATCATGGCCGCGCCGAGGACACCGCAGCCTGGGACGGCGAGCAGGCTGGGCGCCAGGACGCGGACCAGGTCGCGTAGTTCCCGCTCCAAGCCGTTGATCTGCATCGTCAGCTCGCGGCATCGCACGAGGAGGTCCCGGGCGATCCGAGCGACCGTGCCTTCGGCATCGGAGAGCCGGTCGGTGAGTTCGTCGATGACGCAGTAGCGGCGCAGGCCTCGGGACGGGATCTGCAGGCCCGGGTCGAGTTCGTGTAGATGCCACCGCAGGCGGTTGACCAGCTTGGTCCGCTCCGCGACCAGGTCCCTGCGGTGATCCGACAGGAGCTTGACCTGCCGGGCCGGGCCGTCCAGTTGCGCCACCGGCAGGTCCGGTTCACGCAGCGCCGCATGCGCCACCGCCAAGGCGTCGATCGGGTCGGACTTACCCGCTTGCCGAGAGCTCCGACGCGCCGCGGCCATCAGCCGGGTTGGCACCCGCACCACCTGGTGCCCGGCGCGCAGGAGATCGCCCTCCAGGCGGCGGGTCAGGTGCCGGCAGTCCTCCAGCGCGAACCGGACCTGCGGCCATTGCGCCGCCCACTGCACCGCCTGCAGATGCCCATCGCTGGTCGTTCCGACCGTCCGCTCGCCGAGCTTGCGGCCCAACTCATCCACCGCCACCAGCGTGTGGCTGCGCTTATGCGCATCGACCCCGATCACGACCATATCGCCTCCCCTTGCCCGACCAGCTGGAACCTTCAGCCGGGCGGCGGGGGCACGCCTTCATCGAGCATCGGCACGCACCTATCAAGCCACACCGCGCCCGGCGCAGGTGTCCGACAGGGCCGCACATCGCACGAGAAGCCACCAAACCAGGATGCCGGGGCAGCAAAGAAACGAGCGAACCCCGCCGGACGACGATCAGGCTGGCATGAACGCGAAGAAAGCCGACGCCGCCTTCAGAATCTCGTTCGCCCGACGCAGTTCCGCGTTCTCCCGGCGCAGCCGCTTCAACTCCGCCGACTCGTCCGTGCTCACCCCGGCCCGCTGGCCGGCGTCGACCTCGGCCTGGCGCACCCACTTACGCAGCGTCTCCGCGGTGCCGATGCCCAGCTTGTGCGCCACCGCGCCGATCGCCGCGTACTCCGACTCATAGTTCGGCCGCACCTCAGCGACCATCCGCACCGCTCGCTCACGCAACTCACGGGGATAAGGGGAAGGGCGTGACATGGCTCGATCCTCCACAAGAGGTCGGGCCGCTACCAAACCCGGGGCGGTTCAGTCAGCGCCATGACGTGTGAGCCTGGCTGTCGAGGGCATGGATGGCGGGATTTCGCACCCGCCCCCGATCCGCACGAAGATCTTGGCCGCACCGGGGTCCCGAGGCCGGGGCCGGTCGCGCTAATACCGCTCCCATTCGGCGCTCAGCCCCATCAACGTCGAGGCATCTGGCAGGCCGTGCAGGAACCTGGGGATCTCGGCCGGGTCCAGCCGGTTGGCGCCGTCGAGTGCCGCCAACGCCAGGACGTACAGATAGTTGATGGTGGTCGCCAGGTACATCGAGAGCGCCGGGAGACCTTGCGGTCGGGCCTGGCCACCTGCCTCGCGGTAACGCCGCATGAAGGTGGAGATGGCACCAGCCGCGACGCCCGGATCAGTACCGGTCCAGTTCAGCATGGTGCAGACGAGTTCCCGGTCGCGGTCGGCCGGTCCCGCGTTGTCCCAGTCCACCAGCGTCCGCCGGCCGCTAGCCGTGATCAAGATGTTGGCCGGCTTGACGTCCAGATGGCAGCTGTAACCGGCAGGTGCAGCCGTCGGCACCACCCAACCCGAGAACTCGACCAGGTCCGCCCGGCGGACCCGCAGCGGCTCAGCCCACCGGGATCGGACGGCAGCCAGTCGAGCCAGCAGGGAGTCCCACTCGTCGGCGCTGGGCGTGATCTCGTACCACGGGTCGATGGCCCGATCGGTGCGGTGATCGGTGCCATGCAGGACAGCCAGAATTTCGGCGGCATCGCTCAGGTGGCGAGCGGCCGAACTGATCTGGCTCCCGTCGGCCCATGTGTACAGCCGGCCGTAGGCGACCCCGGGCAGGGCGGACGGTACGACAAAGCCACCATTCCTGGCGGCGATGCTTTGTGGGGCGGCCAGCCCGCGGGCCATCGCCAGTTCGGTGAAGGCCACCTCGGCGGCGACCCTGTCTGGGTCCGGATGGTCGTAGAACATCTTCAGCGCGTACGCGCGACCACCGGAATCGACCCGATACACCCGCCCCATCGAGCCGCGGGCGGCAAACGTGACCCGATCGGCATCGCCGAGCCCGAAGTGGTCACACATGTGGCGGAGGGCGTCGACCTCCGCGACTGTCGCGCGCGGATCCGTAACGCCGATCATGGGCGCTCCACATCAGTTCGGGCGGCATCGGGGGTTCCACGCGGGGCGGCCTGGTATTCCCCACTGCCCGGGAGTTCGCCGCCCGCCCGGAGGCAGCCGGACCTACGAATCACACGGTCTCTGATTCGAAACTTCCCGGCCCACCTGGACCACGTCATTGTGGCTGCGCCGGTCCGCCAGCCCCGCAGCGCACGACCGGCGGTATCAGGACGGACTCAGCGACAGTCGAGCCGCCACGGCAACGTCGATGCGCTGGCACACGCTCTCCGCCGCGACCGCATCCGACCAGGTGGCCAGGCGATCTCGACGACCGGCGATCAGCCCGAGGAAATTGTGGATCTCCTCGACGTACGCTTGCCGAAACCTATCCCGGAAGTCGGCGTAACGCTGTGGCGCCACCATTGACCGGGTCGAGAAGGTGGCCTGCTCACCAATCACCTCGGCGTAGACCTCACATCCGCCACCGCTGGTCCGCTTGCTGACCAAGGAGCAGGCCACTCCACCCGAGTGCCGCAGCGAGGTCAGCAATGTGTCGGCCACCCCGTCGAGATCGACCTGGACGGCGACGACGTCGGCCACCTCGGTCCCGAATGTCCACAGGGCGAGGTCGACGTCATGAATCTGCAGATCGAAGGCGAGGCTTCCACCAGCGACCTGATAGCCGGTGGGGGGCGGAGCACCATCCAGGCTGGTGTACGTGGCCAGGGTGATCCGCTCGGTCCCGGACCGCACCAGGTCACGTAACGCCAGGTACTCCGGAGCGAACCGCCGCTGGAACCCGATCCGTAGAGCCACCCCGCGCTTCTCGGCCTCCTCGCCGAGCGCCTGGCTCGCCACCGGATCGGCGCTACACGGCTTCTCCAGCAGGATCGGGACGCGGTGCCGAAACAGGGCCCGGACAGACTCCTCATGATTGTCCGTCGGCGTACAGACGACCGCCCCGTCGAGCGCGCCCGGCTCCAGCGCGTCCAAACCGGCAACGGTCGGTAGCCCGAGCCGGTCCGCGACGGCGCGGGCCCGCATCGAATCGGGCTCCACGACGACGACCCGGGCCCGCGCAGCTGCCAGATTTCGCGC
Organism: Micromonospora sp. CNZ297; assembly: GCF_007827625.1. NCBI lineage: Bacteria > Bacillati > Actinomycetota > Actinomycetes > Micromonosporales > Micromonosporaceae > Micromonospora > Micromonospora sp. CNZ297. Next base: position 6,587 of record NZ_VISU01000041.1, read on the forward strand.
GTGCACCTCACCGATTCGCCCACCACCGACCACGGCGATTCGCGGCGCGACCATCAGCCGACCTCGCCATCGCTGGTGGACTCCGGATTCGACATGCCGCCGAGGCGGTACCGCAGCGAGGCCCTCCCGGTGCACCGCACCGGCACGCCGGCCTCCAGCAGCTGCTCGAGAATGATGTCGTCCTCGCCGAGCCGCTCGGCAACCTCTCGCTCGGTACGGGATCGCCCGAATCGCAGCTGGGACAGCAGCACCCGGTCGAACAGCCACTCGCCCATGTCCACCATGCCGGCGTCGACACGGTCGCGGACCACACTGTCACCCGGCTTCATCACTCCCGCGGCTTCCATCGCGGCGAGCCGTTCGTCAGCTGCCGGCCCGGCCGGCAACCACGGGAACGCGCGTACCGGCGCATCCTTGCCGTCCTCGCCCACCAGGCGCCGCCAGGAGTGCACCGCCGGGAAGCCCGATCGCGCCGCAGCCAGCAGCATTGCCAAGTGGTCGGCGTCCCATACGTTGTCGTCGTCGAGAAACGCCACGAAATCGCCGGTAGCGCGGCCGGCCGCCAGCTGCCGCAGCGCGGAGATGCGCTCGAAGGGCTGCGCCGGAAGGACGCCGCCGCGTGCGCGCAACTCCGCGACGGGCAGGCCGCGTACGGCATCGTCGAGCCACGCCGGCCGCTCACCATCGGCCGCGAGGTCAAGCCATACGGTGATCCGTACATTCGCGTCGACCCGCTGCGCTCGGACGCTGTCCAGGGCGGCGGTCAGACTAGGCCGAGTACCGCCACTGATCACCACTACGTCAACGGTCGGGCGGGCCTGGACCGGTCGAGCCGACACCGGTCGTCCGATCATCGCGTCGGCCAGCCGGTCAATGTTGTCGAGCCCGGCCAGAAACGCGTGGTGCGGGACGACCACGTGCCGCTCGTGCCAGCGGCGGGCCACCGGGGTGGGCGGTGCGTGGTGGGCGATCCGCTCGTACTGCTTGACCGAGAAGGGTCGGAACAGCGGGCCTTCGGGCACCGGCGGATACACCGTGTCCAGCGACAGCCCCGCGTCGGTGACCACCTGCTCGATGAAGGTCTGGCGGTCGCCCCGCGCGTCGGGGACCTCCACCGCCATGCCGTAGAAATTCCCGGTCTTCAGCGCGCTGGCGGCGGCAAACACCCGCCAGCCGGCGTCGGACATCCGATCGACGAACCGGTGCGCGGCGTCGCTTCGGCGGGCAGCCTGGTCATCGAAGCGCTCGAGCTGGTCCAGCAGGAGAGCGGCTGATGCCTCTGACAACGCGTGGTTCGCGCCGTGCATCAGCAGTGCCGGTTCAAGCTCGTTGGTGGCGGTCCGCGCGGTCACCGCCGCCCGGCGCCGGGAATCCATCACCAGGGACTCCATCCGGGCGGCCAGCTCCGGGTCGTCGGTCAGTACGACGCCACCCTCGCCGCAGGCCAAGATCTTGGTGGCCTGCAGGCTCATGATGCTGATGTCGCCCAACGTCCCCACCCGACGACCGTCGTCGACGGCCGAGAAGTGACTGTGCGAGGCGTCCTCGATAAGGATGGCCGACGGGTACGCCGCGCGCAGCGCCCCGACATCGTAGTGCTGTGCATACAGGTGGATGCCCAGCACCGCGGCGGGCGAGACGTCCGGGGCCGCGCCGATCAGGCAGGGCGAGTCCGCCGTGCCGTCGAAGAAGGCAGGCATCGCGCCTACCCGCATGACTGCCGTGGCACAGCTGACCCACGTCGTCGCCGGCATCAGGACCGTATCGCCGGGCCCGATGCCGGCCGCCTGCAACGCGACCACGATCGCGCTGGAGCCGCTGGTGGTGAGGATCGCATGGCGGCGCCCCACGGTGTCGGCGATTCGCTCGGCGGCGGCCACGTTGCGCGACCGCCATCGACTGCGGGCGCCGCTGACCGCGAGTCGGCCGCTGAGGAAGGTCGTGCCGACGCGGCGGATGGTCGAGTCGTCGGTCTCCGGCCAGCGGGGCCAATCTTCCACCGTCACGTACCCACCCTCTCCGGTAATGCCCATGCCTCGATAGTGCTGGCTCATCTACAGAGTCGTCCGGTGCACTTCGAACGCCTCCGCGTAGTGCACCCCGATCTCAGCCCCACGCAGGCAGGCCAGTCCACGCACGGCCTCCTCGCTGCGGATGTGCGGTACTGCGCGATGCTGCGTGGCATAGGCCTGCAACGCGGCCAGCTTGGTGTCGAGCTGGTCGGTGATGTCGACGAATGCAGCCGCCCGCGGCAATGGTTCGGCCGACCACTGGATCTTGGTGATCTCGTAGCTGAACACGTGCGGTACCAGCCAGCGGCCAAACTGCCGGGCGATCGGTCGAGCGGCCGCGAAGCCGGCGGCAAACGTGGCGACATGATCCTGGTCGTAATCGTGCCCGCTGGGGAGCAACAGCAGGTCCGGCTCGAACTCGTCGGCGGCGGACTGGATCAGGTCAACCAGCTCGCGCCGCGGCACCGTGTCCAGTCGCTCGCACATGTCCTTGTCTGGGTAGGCTATGGAGTACTCGAAGCCGAGGATGCCGCGTACGGCTTCGATCTCGGCGACCCGCTCGGCGAAGCCGGCGCGACGGTCCAGGCCGGCGTGATGCATTCCATCCACCGACATGAACAGCACGCGCACGGCGGCGTTCTCGTCACGCAGCCGGGCGAGCAGGCCACCGCAGCCCAGCACCTCGTCGTCGGCGTGCGGTGCCAGGACCAGGACCCGTCGGAAGTCAGGCATGACGCACATCCCTACTCTGCCTGCTGCGGGCATACTCGATTGCATCCAGGATCAGGTTGTCCAGTCCGACCCGGGGCTTCCAACCGAGCTCGGTGGCCAGCGTCAGGTCGGGCATCTTGCGGAACGACTCGGCCTCGAAGTAACGCGGGCCGTGAATCGACTGGGAGTCGACAAGCGCGACCTCCGAGGTGCTGCCAGCCAACTCGCGAACCCGATGCGCCAGGCCCATCATGTCGATCTCGTTGCTGGTGCTGCCGATGTTGACGACGCCGACACCAGCGCCAATTGCCGCATCCATGTGGTGCACCACGAACTCAGCGAGGTCGGTCGGCGAGCAGAACGAACGCAGTTGGGTGCCGGAGGCGAAGACGGTGATCGGCTCCCCGGCCAGCGCCTGCCGGATGAAGGTCGGCAGAACGTGACCACCAGCCCCGGACTGGCGTGCGCCGGCCACGTTGAACGGTCGGATCACCAGCACGTCCAGGCCGCGGTAGCGGCTGTTGAGCGCCATCACCTCGGTCAGGGTCTTGCCGACGGCGTACTCGATCCGCGCGTTGTAGTTGGCCGGTACCCGGATGTCGGCGTCCTCGGCCAGGACGCCGCTGTGGCCATATACCTCGGCCGAGCTGAACACGCACAACTTGGCTTTAGCCCGCAGCGACGCCTCGATCACGGCGGAGGTGGAGACGACCAGGTCACGCCCCAAGGTGCCGGCGTGCTCGAGGATCCCGGCCGGGCCCAGTCGCGCCGCGCAGTGGATGACCCGCTCCGCACCCTGGAAGCCGTCCCCGTTGGCGAGGTACTCCTCCACCGGCGCGCGGACCACCGTCACACGCGGATCGTCGTCGAACAGAGAGTCGACGACCGACGACACACCGGAGTCGATGATCCTGACCTCGGTGCCCTCGGCCAGATACGCCTCCACAATGGTCGAGCCGATGAAACCCAGCCCCCCGGTTACCACAACCTCAGGCACAATCTTCCCCGTTCAACCGTCCGTCGGTCGCCAGGCGGCGATCGGATCCACGGGCGCAACGCATGCCGGATCCGCGAACTGAGCGATCGAGGCTACGTTGCGCCGTCATACAGTGCCTCCGCCGTCGCGATGCCGGCCACCCAGTCCGTCATCGCGCGCGTCGAGCCCGGCCCGTAGGCGGGGTCATACCGATCATCCATGATCGACTCGATGCTGACCTCCCGGCGTTCGACCGCCGACCGGTAGGCGGCCTCGATTGCGGCAACCACGTAGAGGTTGTCGGTGATCGAGCACCAGGGCGCCACACCCTCGGCCAGGGCGTCCTGGAAGTGCCGCATCGACAAGCCGAAGCCCATGGGAAACCAGTCACCGCTGATCATGCGCGGCCGCGTAATGCGATCGATGTTGCGGCGACTGTCCGAGCGCCGGGTCGATACCACCAGATCGCCGTCGGGCCGACAATCGACACCGCCGTCCGGTCCCTGGACCCAGATGAACTCCGAGCCGTGACTCACCTGGTGCGCGCCGTAGTAGGTGCCCGACAGGATGACCAGCGCCTGCATGCCGTTGGCGTACTTCAGGGCCAGGTGTCCGTAACCGTCGTTGCCGGTGACACCCGGCTGGCCGGGCTCGTGACCGATGAGGGCGTAGACGGTCTCCGGCGGCCCCAGCAGGTGGTGGGCGAGCGCCAGGTGGTGCACCCCCACCGCAGCGGTCCACCACCGGGTGTACCGGCCGTACCAGGGATGGCGGTCCGTGTCGAACTTCGCTTCCGTCCGGATCTGCGCGTACGACGGAGTACCAATCAACCGCTCGACGCATACCAGGTGCTGCAGGCCAAGGAGGTTCGGCGCGAAGCACATGTTCTGGTTGACCATCACCGGCACTCCGAACCGCTCCGCCAGAACGGCGATCTGTTCGGCCTCTGGATAGGACACCGCCAGCGGCTTCTGCACCAACGCCGGCTTTCCGGCTTTCAGCACGGCCTCCAGCAGCTCGGTCCGGAGCCCCTGCTGATGCGGCGCGGCCACGTCCACCACGCCGACCGCGGGGTCGGCAAGCAGGGCGGACAGCTGGTCGTACGCGGCCGCGTCGGGGCGCTCCTCGCGAAAACCGGCCAGCGCGGCGGTGGCGATGTCGTAACCAGCGACTACCGAAAGGCCGAGGGCGTCATAACCTTCACGATGAGTGGCTGCGATGCCACCCACGCCGACCTGCCCGATTCCCAGGCTTTGCATGCGTTCCTCTCCGAGCCGGGCCGCGACGCGGTCAACGGATCGCTCTCACGATGGCGGTGCCTGTCCCCAGACCCCGAAGGTCGCTGGCCCCATCGCCCATCAGGAGCTGGAAACCGCAGCGTCGAAGGTGATCGAGGGTTGCCTGAACCCGGTCGTCGCCGTCGCCTGACGAGTGCATCTCCAGCACGATGCGCCGTACCTGGACCAGAGCGCCCGCCTCGGCCAGTTCGGCGATGACACCATGCTCGCCGCCTTCGATGTCGACCTTGAGGAGATCGATCGGCCCCGGTATCAGCTCAGACAGCCGGCGCGCCGGAACGTCGACCGCCTCCGGTCCGCCGCGGTGCGCCTCGACGCTGGTGGTCAGCCGACCCGGCTTGGCCGCTCGACGGTACAACGCGACCGAACCACCACGGCCATGGGCAGCCAGGTGGTGGGTGGTCAGGTGGGTGGCCACGACGTTGCGGCGCAGATTGCGGTCCAGCAGTGCGAACACGTCCGGGTCCGCCTCAATGGCGGTAATCGACGCCCGCGGATAGCGGCGACGGAAGTAGAGCGACGCCAGGCCGATGTTGGCTCCCACGTCGACGATCGTGGGGCGGTCGCCCAGATCGCCCATCTCGTAGCAGCCGTCGACGAAGATCTCACGAACCAGGTAGCTCAACGTGTCGAGATTGAACGTCTCCACATCGGCCCCAGCCACCGTGGCCCATACGGGCGCCGACCGGTAGGGCTCGCCCCGACGCAGCCGCCGTCGCAACCACAGAGAGGCCAGGTCAGTACGCGCCCGACGCGACAGTCGTTGCGGCGTCCAGCCCGTAACCATGTCACCCCCGTAGTGCCGACGATCATGCGGCATCGGGCCACCCTACACACATCGTCGAGAGTTGACTATCCCGTGATTCGGGGTCCTTCGCAGCCGGGCCTGATGTGGCATATTGCTGCCCGATGGACGTGCGAATAGTGGCGGAACCGCATCAGGGCGCGACGTACGCGGACGTGCTGCGGGCGGCCCGGGCTGTCGAAGACGGCGGCTTCGGTGGGTTCTTCGTGGCAGATCACCTGATGGCCTTCGGGGACGGCGACGGCGAGCCCGGCCCGGTCGAAGCCTGGGTCACGCTGGCCGGCCTTGCCCGGGAGACCGACCGGATCCGGCTCGGCACGCTGTTGAGCGCCGCGACCTTCCGGCATCCGAGCGTGCTGGCCGTCCAGGTCGCTCAGGTCGACCGCATGTCCGGCGGTCGGGTGGAACTCGGGCTCGGCGCGGGGTGGTGGGCCGATGAGCATCGGGCGTTCGGGATCGGCCTCCCCGCGCCTTCCACGCGACTGGACCGGCTCTGCGAACAACTCGAAGTGATCACGCGGCTGTGGTCGTGCCGGATCGGCGAGCGGGTCACCTTCACCGGCCGCCACTACCAGCTGGTCGAGTGCCGCGGATTGCCCAAGCCGCAGCAGGACCGCCTACCGGTCATCGTCGGCGGCCTCGGTCCGCGACGAACTCCGGCGTTGGCCGCCCGGTATGCGTCCGAGTTCAACGTGCCGTACGCGACCGCCGCTGAGATGACCGACCAGTTCGCCCGGTTACGGCGCGCCTGCGAGGCGATCGGCCGTGATCCGGGCGAGCTGGTCTACTCGGCTGCGGTGGCAGTCGCGTGCGGACGGACCGAGCAGGAGTTCGCCGCCCGGGCATCGGCCGGCGGCTCGACACCGCAACGGTATCGGGAGCGCAAAGCCGGCGGCCGTCCGGACGAGGTGGTGAGGCGCGTCCGCGAGTACGCAGCGGCCGGCTGCGAGCGGATCTACCTTCAGCTTCCGGATGTCCACGATATCGACCACATCCGTCTACTGGCCGATGAGGTGTTACCGGAACTGCGTAGCGGCTCGACGGCACCGGCGGAGGTCTGACGGGCCGGTGCGCCCGGTCGCGAGCCGCTATCGTGCCAGATGTTCGGCAGGCCGGCGCTGGTCGATGGGGGCGGAAGTGCGTACAGGCGATGGTTCCAGTGTTTCAGCCGGATGGCGGCTGCCCGACCCGGAGTGGTTTCGCACCGAGCAGCCGTACGACGGATCGCTGCTCCTCGCCGAGCTGCTGGATCGCGCGGCCGCGCGGTTTCCGGACCGTCCGGCCCTGGTGGACGGCACGGGTGTCGCCTACACCCATGCCGCTCTGCGGACCGCGTCGGCTCAGGTGGCGGCCCACCTGAGCCGACGCGGCGTCGGGCCGGGGGAGTACGTCGGCTTCCTCTGCGGGCACCACACGGCCGGGATCCGAGGGCTGCTCGGCATCAACCGATCCGGCGCCGCGTACGTGCCGATCGACCCCCGATGGCCCCTGCCCCGGATAGCCGACGCGCTGAATCAGGCCGGTTGCCGGCATCTGGTGGTGGATCGCGCCCACGCCGGCCGCGTGCCGGGGCTGATCGAACTGGCGCCCGCCCTGACCGACATCCACCTGGTCGACGGCGATCCACCCGATCTCGAGCGGATGCTCGATGCCGACGCGGTGGAGGACCTATGGGACACAGTGGCCGAGCAGCCGGAACCGCATCGCGCGGCCGGCTTCGGCCTCCGTGACGACACCGATCCTACGGCGGACATCGCCCGCGCCGACGCCTACCAGTGTCACGTGGTCGGCCTGGCCGCGCCGTTCGTCAACCCGGGGACACGCGTACTGGAAATCGGCTGTGGATCCGGGCTGATTCTGACCGAGCTCGCCGGATCGGCGGGCCACTACGTCGCCGTCGATCCATCCCGGGTCGCCCTGGCCCGCATCCGAGCCTGGGCTGACGGGACCGGAGCGTCCGTCGAACTCGTCCACGGCTTCGCGCACCAGGTCAGCGAGCTGGTTGACGGTCCCTTCGATCTGATCGTGCTGGCCAGCACGATCCAGTTCTTTCCCGGTACGCGGTATCTGACGGACGTCATGGACCAGTGCCGTCGACTGCTCGCCCCGGGCGGGCACCTCGTAGTCGCCGACGTCGTTGATCCGGTGTACGCCGACCGGCCCGAGCTACTGGCCGTTCCTCGGCGGTACTTCACTGGGCGCCATGCCGATCACGGCGGTGTCACGATCGTCGACCGAGCCGACACGCCGCTGCGCGACGACCCTTATTTGGGTCGCCGCTACGACGTGGTGCTCGGCCCGGGCGGCGCCGAGCCCGGGGTGGTCCGGCCTCAGCTGTGGGGCGCTCGGGACATGACGGCGGTCGAACCCCTTCCGGCCGCGGTCGGCCAGCCATCCGACCTGGCATACTGCATCTTCACGTCAGGCTCCACCGGCCATCCGAAGGGTGTCATGGTCACCCAGCGCTCGGTGGTCCATCTGATCGACTGGGTCAACCGGACCTTCGGCGTGACGGAGCAGGACATCCTGCTGTTCGTCACCTCGTTCGCGTTCGACCTCTCGGTGTACGACGTCTTCGGCACGCTCGCTGCCGGCGCAGCCGTCCGCCTGGTGGCGGACGATGAGCTAGCCGATCCCGACGCACTGCTCGACGCGATCGAGGCCGGCGGGGTGACGTTCTGGGACTCTGCGCCGGCCGCCATGGCTGTGCTGTTGTCGGCGGCGACGGCACGCGCGGCGGCCGGCGATGCCGGGCCGATCGAGTCACTACGGCGGGTCTTCCTCAGCGGCGACTGGGTTCCCCTGGCCATGCCGGGCACGATCCGGGAGTTCTTCCCCCGGGCTGAGGTGATCGCGCTGGGCGGCGCCACCGAGGCGACCGTCTGGTCGAACGCGTTCGTGGTCGACACGGTCGAGGACCACTGGCGCAGCGTCCCGTACGGCCGGCCGATGCAGAACGCGAGGTACCACATTCTCGATGCCGATCGGCAGCCCTGCCCCGTCAACGAGGCCGGAGACCTGTACATAGCTGGTATCTGTGTGGCCGAGGGCTACCTCGGCGATCCGGAGCTGACCGCACGGAAGTTCCTGCCGGACCCGTTCGGTGGTGGCGCTGCCCGGATGTACTGGACAGGCGACCGCGCCCGATGGCGGCCCGACGGCAACATCGAGTTCCTCGGGCGACTCGACGACCAGGTGAAGATCCGGGGATACCGGATCGAGCTCGGCGACGTCCAAGCCGCGATGTCGGCCCACCCGCTGGTGGACGAGGCTGTCGCGGTAGCCGATGACACCTGCGGGCACAGACGGCTGGTGGCATTCTACACCAGCCGCCGCGGCCAGCTTGATGTCGAGGCGATGCGGGTCCACCTGAGCCGGCTGCTGCCCGAGTACATGGTGCCGGAGGTGCTGCGAACCGTGGACGATCTACCGGTCACGGCCAACGGCAAGGTTGACCGGTTGGAGCTGCTACGGCTGACCGCAGCAGCTCCAACCGGCGGACGTTAGCGGTCCGCGCTGCCGGGCCGGTCGGCCAGGTGCGCACCCAGCCGTCGCGACAACGCCAGGGTCGTCAGGGTCGGGTTGGCCGCCCCCATCCGCGGGAACGTCGTCGGCCCGGCAGCGTACAGGTTGGCCACAGCGACGAACTGCTGGTCGCTGTCGAGCGTGTCGCCGATACGCACGAGGCAACCCTCGTGCTGGAGCGTCCCCAGTGTGCTCTTGCCGGTGTACGGGGTGCCGGGCGGTACGTCGGACGACGGTGACGCGGCGCCGTACTCCGCGAACTCAAGCCGGTGAGGCTTGAGGTCGTACAGGTGACGGACCGCTTCCCAGATCCGCTCGAGCTCTTCCTGTTGGGCTCGGAGCACGTCGCGATCTCGCGGACCGATCTCGGCCCGCACCCGCCATTGGTCACCGGCCTCGCCGGGCACCCGGATCAGCCCGTTGGCGCCCGGCTCCTGCTCACCCAGCGTGGTCACCGTGACACGCCACCGCCCGTCCTCGGTCGGTTCCACCTCGAGAAAGAAGTTCGACCGAGCCGATCCGTCGCCGACCGCGGTGAAGCTCCCCAACCGCAGTGGGCTGTCGGGTGCCGCGCCGGGCTCGACCTCGACCGCGAAGCCCTGAGCCAGGTGGTCGCTCAGCCCGAACAGGTGGGCCGGCGCCGAGGGCTCGGCCTGCTGGATCGCGTCGATGGCGAGTCGACCGCTGTCCACCGTGCCCGCGCAGAGCACCACCGCGTCGGCCGTGATGTCGTGGATCTCGCCGGTGTCGGCGCGGCGTACCCGTACCCCGGTCGCCCTGCCGCCGCCGACGACGACTGACTCGACCTCGGTATCGCAGGCCACCTCGACGCCGCCACGCGCACCCACCGACTCACCGGTCTGCGGATCCCGCCAATGGTCCAGCGGTGAGTAGGCGCACCACCGGTCGTCGGTACCGCGGTAGGCCCGAGGCGCCGGCCCGAACACGTGTCCGCCCAGGGTGATTGTCTCGGGCCCGGCATCGGCCGGGTCGATGTACCCGCGCAGCGGCACGCCCAGATCGTCCGACAGTCGGTCATAGAGAGACCGGCCGCCCCGCCACGACTCGGTGAGGTCGGCCACGATCGACGCTGGCCACGCCGACCCGGCCAGTGCCCAGGGCTCCAGCGGCAGCACCAGGCCGAACCAGTACAGCGATCGCCCGCCGAGGCGAGCGCGAAGTCCCGAGTTCCTGTCGTAGAACGGCGGCGAGTCGGAGGTCCACGACCGCCGGAAGTACTCGTCGGACTCCGGCTGAGAGCTCACCTCGGCAGCCTTTTCCGGGTCGTACGCGTACGACACGTGGCGCGGGTCGGCGGCCGGTCCGGCCTCGAGGACGAGCACGCCGGTCTGGCCGCGCCGCTCCAGCTCGGCGGCGAGCTCCAGCCCCGCCATGCCGCCGCCGACGATCACGATCCGGGCATGAGCGGGCAGCTCGGTGATCAGTAAGTTGGTCACAAACGTCCCCTGTTGTCGGCCAATGGTCGGATCAGCGCAATGATGCGGCGTAGTCGATCGCCCTCAGTCCGCGGGCGAACGGCCCGGTGTCATCGGTCGCCCAGTCCGGGTCGAAGTACGGATAGTTCTCGTCGTTGTACTCGTGGCCGGCTTCCATGAAGGACATGAGGTACGCCCGAACGGCGTCCCGTTCCTGGTCATTGGTAGGTTCAGCCACGTATGACACGCTCCACTGCGTGCGATCCCTGCCGCCGAGACTGGCGTGCCAGAGGTGCACGTCGAAGATGATCACGTCACCCGGCTGGGTCGCGAGGACCTGCCCCGGCCACCAGCGTTCTTCGACCGCTTCGCTGTCCGTTCCGGTCGACCACGGCCACGCCGCCCGGAACGCTGCCAGCTTGTCGAACAGGTCGGGCCAGTGCGAGCCCGGCATCACCTGCAGCGCGCCGGACGGACCGTCGAGGGCGTCGAAGTAGGTCACCACCTTGATGGCCTGAAGGTCCCGACTCAACGAGTCGCTGTGCCAGAACGAGGCGTCGTTGTAGAAGTTCCCCTTGGCGGGCTTAGGTATCACGCCGCCGCCCAGCAGTACCTGCGCGATCTCGACCAGCCGCTCGTCGGCCACCAGGGCACGGCTGACCGGCGTACGAGGACCCATCATGGGCAGGAAGACGCTGTCATCCCCGGTCGCCGGGCGACGATGCGCGGACGGTTCGATGGTGTAGTTCTCGCTCAGGCTCCGGCGTACCTCGGCCTCGAGCTCCGCGTTCAGCTCAGCGGACAGGAAGCCGCGAAGGACCAGAAATCCATAGGTGTGGAAGTAGTCGCGCTGCTGTGCGCTCAGGACACTCACTATTCGACCTCATCCCCATCATTCGGTCCGGACCGCCGTACGGTCACCCCATCGAGCGCGTCGGCAACGGTCGTCGTCAACCAGTCCCGCCCGGTGACCCGGTAGGACCGAACCCCTGCCTTTTCCTGCATCGCGGTGAACTGGAATTCGTGCAACTCACGCCGAAGCCGGACGGTGAACTCCCAGAACGGTCGGTCATGCACCGCCAACGCAGCGGCCAGGTCGGCATCGGGCACCGCTGGCGGTGCCGTGCTGACGTCGGCCAGCAGTATCACCTCCCGGCAGGTTCGCAGCAGCTCGTCCAGCACGCGGCAGAGCGTGCGCTCAGGCAACGACCGCCAGTAGTCGGTGATGATGCCGACTGCGAACTCCTGGTTGGCGTACGGGAGCCTCGCCCCGAGCAGTCGGTGCGTCACGTCGGGCCCGCCGGCCTGTCCCGGAAAGACGACCGCGTGCGGCGTTGCCGTGGTCGCCGGCCAGCCACCTGGATCCCCGAGCAGCAGCGTGCGGCCGTCTGCCGCATCGATGAGGGCCAGCACCTCGGCCAGATCGCCCAGTTTGGCGCAGTCGCCCGAGGTCGCCGGGAGCCGCTGCCCGAATGCGTGCAGGGCCGGGAACAGACCGCGGGCCGGCAGCACCCCAAAGGCACACACCGCCTCCACCTCGAGTTCCGGGTGCAGCGCCAACATGATGTGGTCGTTTCGCCGGTCCCGGATCAGCTCCATGTGCCTCGGCCGATCGTGCGGCTGGTGAAAACAGATGCCGTCGGGCAAGAAGTATGTGGGCAGGCCGATGCGCGCCATCCGGTAGGCCAGCTCCATGTCCTCGACGCCCTTCACCTCGAATGCGGTCTCGAAGCCACCGACATCATGAAACGCCTTGGCCGGTACGCTGGCCGCCGACGTCCAGAAGAACGCCCAGTCCGTCGCGGCCGGCTCGGCCAGCAGGTCGACCAGCGGATCGTGCAACAGCGGATTGCGCTCCACCGCCCGGAAGACCGTCTCGGTGTCCTCGAAGTCCCAGTCCGATCCGAGCAGGACGGGCCACTGCTCGGGCGTCAGTTCCCGGGCCGAGGTGTAGCCACAGTAGGAGGCCGACAAGAGTTGGTGCGCCCGCGCGTGAGCGGCCAGCAGCCCCGGGTGCGCCATACACTCGGCGTCCAGGAAAAGCAGCACTTCATGGCGGGCCCGGGCAGCGCCGATGTTCCGGGCCGCCGGCGCGCCGACGGCGGTGTCGTTGCGGATCACCTGGATCGATGGGCCGCCGGTCAACAGGTCGGCGATGTCTGGCTCCACCGGAACCGCCGACCCGTCGTCGACCACGATCACCTCGAACCAGTCGTTTTCGAGGTGCTGCCGGTGCAGTGACCGCAGCGTGGCCCGCAGCGGCGGGGTCCGGTTATGGTTGGGCACGATGACCGAAATACGGGGAAGCTCCTGCGACATGCCAACTCCTCGGCGCGGGGTCAGGCGTTGACGGTCAGTGGCAGGACCCGTCGGTGCGGTTCATCGGGCCCGACCGTGAAACCTTTGCAACTGGCCTGGTCGAGCATCACCCGATGCTCGGCGTACGGCGGGTACGACTCCTCATCGAAGTCGATGTACCGATTGCGATAACACCACCGGCACTCCTCGAAACGGTTGGACAGGACGCCGCCGCTGTGCTCGGTGCGCAGCCGTTGATAGAGTTCGCCGTTCCAGATCTCCGCGAACGAGTGCGTGGTCAGATCGCCCAGCAGGTACTGCTGGTCGGGCACGCCGATCAGATGATCGCAGAAGCCGACCTGGCCCCGGTAGTTGACGTAGCAGTACATCCACGGATGGGTGCAAGTCTTGTCGGCGTGCTCCATTAACGACCAGGACGGGTCGAGGGCGGTGTTGAGCTGAACGTCGACCTGTTCCGCTTCCGCTACCGCGGCCATCTCGGCCAGCGCGGCGGACATCTCGGCCCGGTGGAACCGCAGGTTGTCAGGGTCGTCGTGTCCGGTGGACAGCGGGTTCAGGTGGACCCGGATGCCCAACCGAGCGGCGTGTCGCACGATGCCGGTCAGTTCCGCGATGGCGGCCGGCTGAACCACGACGTTCAAGTGGATGCCGGCGGTGCCGACGCCGCTGACCGCCGCCTCATCGGCCAGAATCTCCAGGTTCCGCAGGATGACGTTCAGCTTGGCACCCGGTCGGAGAGCGGCGAACGTCTCGGGCTCGGCGGCGTCGAACGAGACCGCGATCAACGATCGCGTACTCACCAACCGACGCCACAGCACCTCGTTCGGCACGGTCAGGTTGGTCACCAGGCGGAGCCGGACACCGTAGTCGAGCGCCTTCTCCACGTAGGCGGGGAAGTCCTTCAGAACCGTGCTTTCGCCCCAGCCGCGGAGGTCGACGATCTCCGCCGTCGGGAACAGCTCGGCCGCGACCGCATCGAACAGCTCCGGACTCATGTTGCGGCTGCGGTCGAACGGGCCGTTGGAGCGACACATCGTGCAGGACAGGTTGCAGTTCTCCGTTAACTCGACGAACAACACCCGGGGAAGGCTCGACAGGACCGCCTGGCGCCGCTCGAACTCGCGGATGTTCAGCTCACGATTGCTGACCCGGGTCTCGCTGTCCATGTGCATTCTGACCAACCTTCGCTACTGACTGGCTGCCCTGCGTCTTGGGCATCGCGGCCACCCGCGGCCCGCGCCCACCAGAAGATTTGGGCCATGCTACCCCCGCCACGGTCGCCATGATGCCCCGACGGAATCGATTTATCTCGATAGATGTGAGCCAGTGTGGACTTCCGCGATCCGGCGTTCATCGCTGAGAGGCGCAGTTGTCGCTCCCAAGAGCATCTGTTATACAAGCAGGGCCTGCGAGCCGGGCGCGGTGACCACGGGGGGAGCGAGGCGGGGGATGCACGAGCGCACCGGCGGGGCGACGGCCGATGTCGAAACGGTCGTCGTGGCGGCCTGGACCGAGCTGCTGGGGCCGGGAAGTGCCGCGCCGGACGCCGACTTCTTCAAGATCGGCGGGGACTCGCTACGTGCGGCCGAACTGATGGCCAAGGTCAGCCGCTCTCTCGGCCACCGGCTACGCTTCCGGTTGATTGCCAACAACCGCACGCTCAGCAGCCTTGTCGCCGCGATTCAGGCTGAGTTGGTCGTGACCGATCAGGCGTAGCGGCCGGCGTGGGGCGGCCGTGGACACCCCGATGCACTGGAGGCGCAATTGGCCGGCTCGGACGCCGCTGCGGTAAGCATCCGCAAGCTGGAACGTGGCTACACATCGTCCACGTTGCGGCTCGGCCGCGTCACCTACCGGCCCGCGCTGAGGGGCATCGACCTCGACATCGAGCGGGGCACGCTGTTCGGCCTGCTGGGGCCCAACGGGTCCGGCAAGACGACGCTGATCAAAGTGCTGTCGACTCTGCTGGTACCGAGCGCCGGAGCGGTGAAGGTGGCTGGGTTCGACGTCGTGTCGCGGGCACAGGCGGTCCGCCAACGGATCGGGCTGGTGCTGGGCGGCGACCGCGGGGTCTACGAGCGTCTCTCCGGTCGTGACAACCTGCGGTTGTTCGCCCATCTGTACGGGCTGGACCATCGCGAACAGAAGCGTCGCATCGACGAGATGGTCGACGTTGTCGGCCTGACCGCCGACGCCGACCGCCGGGTCGAAGGTTACTCGCGTGGCATGAGGCAACGGCTGCAGCTTGCCCGCGGCATGCTGCACCGCCCCGAGGTGCTGTTCCTCGACGAGCCCACCAACGGCATCGACCCGGTTGGCGCCCGCGAACTGCGCGAGGTCGTGGCCCGGTTGCGCTCGGCCGGCACCACCATCCTGCTCACGACGCACTACATGTTCGAGGCCGACGAGCTCTCCGACCAGATCGCCATCATCTATCAGGGTCTGATCATCGCGCGCGGCACGCCACAGGAGCTGAAGCGGACCGATGAGGGCCTGCGGATCCTTGACGTCGAGGCGTTCGGTGTGCCTGACGACGTGATCGCCCGGATCGAGGCCTTGCCCTCGGTAGTCGCCGTGACGGCCGGTCACCGTGGCGCCGCGCAGCTTCTCGAGGTCCAGACCCACGACCACGAGCGGACCGAGGCGGCGATTCACCAGCTGCTGGCCGGCGTTCGGATCGGCCGCGTGGTCACCCGGGCACCGAACCTCGAGGATGCGTACGTGACGCGGTTGGCGGAGGCCCAGCGGCAGGGAGACGCCGTCCGGAACCAGGTATCGGCGTGAGCCCCGGCAGCGGCTGGCTGTCGACCGCCTTCGTGATGGCCCGGTTGCAGCTACGCACCATCAGCGCGTCCGGCTTCTTCCTGCTCGCTGTGCTCGGCGAGCCTCTGGTCATCGCGCTGATCGTGATGGCGACCGCCGGCTCGGACACCGACCGGCTCAGCGTCGTCGGTGGGGTCGCCCAGATCGGAATCTGGAGCGCCGCGCTGTTCGGCTCGGCGAACATGTTCCAGTCGATGCGGGCCGAGGGCACGCTGGCCCACCTCGCGTCGTCGCCGGCCCCGTTCTACGCCATGCTGACCGGCGTCGGCATCGGCAGCTCCGTGCACGGCCTGTACGCCATGGGCGTAGCAACCCTGCTCGGCGTCTTCGCGTTCTCGGTATCGCTGCCAGGCCTGTCGGCTCTCCCGATGATACTCATCGCGCTGCTTAGCGCACTGATCGCGGTTGGCCTGCTCGGTGTACTGCTGGCCAACCTGCTCGCCCTGTATCCCCAGTCGAACGTCATCACCAACTTGCTCAGCTACCCGATCTGGTTGCTGTGCGGGTTCGTGACGCCGGTCGAGGACCTGCCGGCGGTGCTGCGGCCACTGTCGTACGCGCTCGCCCCGACCTGGAGCAACCGGGCGCTGGACCAGGCGCTGCACGGCGAAGCGGCACTGCAGTCGGTCGGTTGGGCCCTGGGAATATCCGCCGTCTACTTCGTGATCGGCCAATTCCTGGTCCGGCGGACCATGTTCGTGGCCCGGGTCCGTGGAACGCTGGAGCTGCTGTGAAGACTGTGCGACTGGCGATCGCGTCGGGCACGTTGGGCTACCGTGCGCTGTTCAACTGGATCGCGCCTAGCGCCTACATCCCCATCATGTTGCTGGGCCCATTGCTGCAGATCGTGTTCTTCGTGACGACGGGCAGCCGGTACGGCGTCGAGAGCAAGCAGTTCTACCTGGTGGGCAACGCGTTCCAGACTTGCACGACGGCCACGATCTTCGGTATGACCATGGCGATCGCCAACGAGCGGTCGACCCGAACACTGGCGCCGATCCTGGCGACCGGGGCCAGCCGCATCGCCGTCTTCCTCGGCCGGGGTGCCCCGATCATCCTCAACGGGCTGCTGGTCTCGACGTTCTGCCTGCTGGTGGGCTCGCTCATCACGGGAGTCCGGGTGCCGTACGCGACGCTCGGCCCGATCTTCGTGGCGCTGCTCTTCAGCGTGACGTCGTGTACCGCGCTCGGCGTTCTGGTCGGGTCGCTGGGCCTGCGGTACCGCGACGTCTTCATCGGCTCCAACCTGGTGAACATGATCCTGCTCGGCCTGACCGGAGCCAACATTCCGCTTGATCGGCTGCCCGACTGGCTGCGCGTTGTCTCCTCGGGGCTGCCGCTCACCCACGGCCTGGCCGCCGCCCGGGATCTGGAGCACGGTCAGACCTTCGGCGCCGTCCTGCCCGACCTGGGCGTCGAGCTCCTGGTTGGGGCGGGGTACCTGGTGGTCGGTCTGATCGTGCTGCGCCGGCTGGAGCACGCCTCACGGATCAAGGGCGTTCTCGACCTCTGGTAGCCGCGGTGAGCAACGCCGCCTGCGTCGCCACCGTCGGGTGGAGCAGGCAGTCCGCCGGGGCCACCGGTACGCCCGACTCCGCACTGAGCCGCGCGGCCAGTCGTACCGCGGCCAGCGAGTCGCCGCCAGCCGAGAAGAAGCTGTCATCGGGGCCGGCTCCGGGGTTACCGATGATCTCGGCCCAGATCGCTCGAACCCGGGCCTCGGCCGGGGACCACTGGACGTCGGGTGGGTTCGGTACCGCTTCGGGTAGGGCGGCGAGCAAGGCCTCCCGGTCCACCTTGCCGCTGGGGCGTAGGGGAAGGGAGTCGACGCGGGCGAAGCGGGACGGTGCCACCCCGGCCGGCATCCACCGGGCGACGGCCGCGGCGGCGCTGGCCCGGGTCGCTGCCCAGTTCGTTCCGTCGCTGACCAGAAAGGCGACAAGTTCGGTGCCGGCGGCGTTGGGCCGCGGGACGACGACGGCATCGCGGACGCCGGGGAGGCCGCGCAGCAGTGTGGTCAGCTCCGCGAGCTCGATCCGCACCCCGTTCACCTTCACCTGGTCGTCCAGCCGACCGCGCAGAAACAGCCGACCGTCATAGTCGTACGAACCGAGGTCACCGGTCCGGTACCACGGCGGCTCGGTCGCCGCCTCACCCGGAAGCCTGCTCGCCGGATCTGCGGTGGCGCCGAGATAGCCCAGCGACCGGTACCGCGTGCCGATCCACACCTCACCAGGCTCATCGGTGCCGCATCGCCGGCCGTCGGACGCCACCACCGCGAGTTCGGTTTCCGGCAGCGGCCAACCGACCGGCAACGGGTCCGGGCAGGCATCCTCAACCTCGTACCAGAACTTCGCCAGTGTGGTTTCCGTCGGCCCGTACAGGTTGATCACCCGGCATTGCGGGCCGAACGCAGCCTTCCACCGCCGCACGTCGTCGGCCTGCAACGGTTCGCCGGCGAAGAACACCAGCCGCAGCGGCGTCTCACCGGGACCGTCGCAGGTGTCCAACCAGGTGCGGGCCAGTGACGGCACAACGTGCAGCACGGTGACCGAGTCAGCCCGCACCCAGTCCCGGATCTGCTCACCGGTTTGCAGCGGGTCGCCGAACACGACGGTGCCGCCGACGGTGAGCACGGTCAGCACCTCGCGCAGCACGACGTCGAAGGTGATCCCGGTGATCGCGCCGACCCGGTCGGTGGCGCCGAACCGGAACTGGGTGGCCTGCCACTGCAGGAAGTGACTCAGGCCGGCCCGCGCGCCCAGGACACCCTTGGGTTGGCCGGTCGTGCCCGAGGTGAAGAAGACGTAGCCGGCCTCCGGGATGGCGGGCAGTGGCGAGGCAGGCCGGGCACGCCGGGTCGGATCGACCTCGAGCTGGGGCACGCCGGCGTTGGCCAGGTAGCGGGAGGTCGCCTCGTCGACGGTCGCGCCCACCGACATCACCAACCGGGGCCGAGCGATCTCACAGCACGCCTGGCACCGGGCCGACGGCTGGCCGGGATCGAGCGGGACGGCCACCGCTCCGACGGACAGGGCCGCCACCAGCCCGATCACGAACTCGGCACCCCGATGCGCGTACAGGCCGATCCGATCGCCCGGTCGCACGCCGGCCGCGCGCAGAGATTCGACGGCGCTTCCCGCCGCCTCCTGCAGTTGCCGATACGTCAATTCGCGACCGCGATCAACCACGGCCACCCGGTCCGGCCCGGCCGTCGCGGCCGCGACGAACCGCTCCATCACATCGTTCACCGCTACCGGCACCTCGGCCCGGGTCGCCGGGGCCCGATCGGTAGTCACGGCCGAGCGCAAGTGCCGCAGTTCGACGTGCGGGCGGGCGGCCGCGTCCGCCGCCAGCAGGCCGAACGCTTCGGCCCAACGGCCCAGTTGCCGATCGCTCAGCCCAGTGGTCCCGTTGATCAGGGCGATGCTCGTCCGCTCGCCAGTGCCGCGGGACGCGATCGTCAACGGAAAGCCCGCCCCGAGGTGGTGCTCGTGAACCCGGACCGCACCGTGCACGATCTCCGGCTCGGGCAGATGGTTGAGCAGCACGTCGAGCTGAATGCCCGGCCCGTTGGCGCCGCGCCGCGACGCCTCGACGATCGAGTCGTAACCCACTCCGCTGTGCGCCGCGGCATCTTCGAACTGCTCCTGGCACTCGTTGACCAGGTCCACGAACGACCGGCCTGACTGGACCCGGACACGGATCGGCAGGACCCCGACCAGGCAACCCACGAGGTCCCTCGTCGCCGGCGTACGGAAGTCGGCCAGGATGCCGATCGTCAGGTCGGTGCACCCGGTCAGCCGCGACAGCGCAAGGGCCGATACCGCCAACCGGACGACCGCCGGGCTGGCGTCGGCGGCGTGCCCGACACCGTCCAGCTGGGTCCAGGTGCGCGGCGCATCCACCACCGGAACCCACCGCGCCGGTGCCGGTCGGCCCGGGGGCACCAACCGCCCGACTGCGTCCGCCAGCCGCTCGGACCAGAACTCGTGGGGACCACTGTTTCGTCGCGGGTCGAGCGACTGCCGGTCCCGCAACGCGAGGTCGGCGTAGCGCACCGTGCTGTCGGCTGCCGCCTGGGTGGTGTCCGACGTCCCGGCCAGCAACCGCTGAAGATCTTCGGCGAGCACCGCCACCGCACGGCCGTCGGCGACGGTGTGATCAATGCGTACCTCGACGGCCGGCCCGCCACGGTCGGACAGGCGGAGGTCCCACAACGGAAACGGGCCCGGCGCCGAAGGCGGTCCGGCGTCGGCGGCGGTGACCGCGTCGACCGCGCGGGTCAGCGCCGGATGCTGCGGAGGATGGATGCGCTGCACAGGAACGCCGTCAAGGACCTCGATCTCGGTGCGCAGGGCCGCGTGCCGGGCGACCAACTGGTCGACCGCGCTCCGGACGTCGGCCGGAGTGACACCCGTTGGCAGGCTCAGCCGGACCGCCACCGGAGGTGTGGGCGCGCCCCGGACGGCCGTCGTGGCCCAGATCGCCAGTTGCCGACCGGTCAGCGGCGCGGTGAGCCCACGTGGGCCCGCAGGGCGGCCGCGCCCGGACACGTTCCGCAGGAGCGCCGAGAACGGTCCGTTGAATCGCGGGTCGGCGAACAGCTTGTGTTCGAAGTGCTCACCCCCGACGTAGTAGGTGTGCAGCCGGCCAACGTGGCGGCGCCATCGTTCCGTCACGTCGGCCGGGTGGGCGCCGAGGAAGAAATGCGCGTCACCGGGAAACCAGCCCGGCTCGTGGGTGGCGGTGGCCTGCAGGGTGCGAGCGAACACCTCAAGCCGACAGCGCAGCGAATCCGCGTTCGTGTCCAACGGATAAGCCTGCCGCTCCTGCAGAATTGCGTGCCCCTCGGCGATGGTCGGCGGCTGATCGTCATAGGTGATCGGATAACCGGTACGCCGCAGCAACCCGATCAGTCGGTACCGGATGACGTCCGACTGTGACAGCGGCGCCCGGTCTCGCGCGGGCGGCTCGCTGTCGAACAGCGCGAGCAGGTCGACCTCGTCGCCGGCCGCCAGCAGTTCGACAGCGATCGCATGGGCGATCGTGCCGCCAGCCGAGAACCCACAGAGCCGGTACGGTCCACGTGGCTGGAACGCCTTCAGCTGCGGAATGTAGTACTCGACGAAGCCCCGCACCGTGGTCGGAATCGGGCACTCGCCTTCGATCCCGGCCGCGCGGATGCCGACGATCCGGGCGGGTAGTGCCGGTCGGGCGGCACCCAGCGCGAACGCGTTGCCTGACGCGGAATGGATGTAGTAGATCGTCGGGGCGTCCGGAGGGGTGACGGTCGGCGCGGGCTGCAGGCACCATCGCCGGTCTGCGTGCCGTCGTAGGTGGACACTGAGCGTTGCGATCGTGCTGTGCTCATCGAAGCACGCGGCGAGGTCGCCCGACCCGAACACCTCGCGTATTCGGGCCAGGAACGCGTACCGGGCCACCGGGTCGACATACACCGGTCGCAGCGACTGCTGGGCACCAAGACTCCCGCACTCCACGCCGAACTCGCTGGCCACCTGGGCGATCGCGCTCTCGGTGCCGTCCCGGTGGCGAGCAGCAAAGAACTCGAGGTTCGCCAGGACAATCAGCCTCCCCGTACTGCGGTCAGCCCGTGATCTGGGTGCCGTCAGACGGAGGATACATACACTCGCTGCTATCGGCGGCCCCCGCCGACGCCGGCCCCGGATCGGCATAATGGCCGGATGCAGCTGCTGGACCAGGCGGGCGTCCACATCACTCAAGCGGGACCCAGGCACCGACAGCCGAGGCCGTCCGCGGTGAGGGCCGAGGATCCACGGCGGACGGCGGACGTCCTGGCCGGCTACGGCACCCATGAAGACGTGCGCGCGGACCGGCCGGCTCCGGGTACGGTAGCTGATCATGCAGCCGACCTCGTGGGTGAACTGGATCGCCACCGACGGCCGCCGCCCGGTGGAGAGCCCGGCGCGGCTAGTCAGCCTGATCGAGTCGGCCACATCCATCGCTTCGGGGGCAATCGATGACTGACATCCGCGCGGTACTGCTCGACTTCGGCGGCACGCTGTTCGCCATGCCGCCGGGCTACGGCCCGTATCTGCGGGCGGCCGAATCAGCCGGTGAGTCGATGACCGAGGATCAAGCCGCTGATCTGGCCCGGCGGTTCCAGCAGACGATGTCCGATCCCACCGTGATCGCGATGGAGGAGGTGCGGGACCGCTCGCCGCAGGCCCACCGGACCGCCCTGATCACCAGGTACCGCATGGCCGGGATGTCGGAGAAGTTGGCCGATGCGCTCTACGCGCAGCTGGTGGCGGAGGCCACGTGGGAGGTCTTTTCCGACACGGCCTCGACGCTACGGACCATGCATGCGGCCGGACTACGGCTGGCTGTGGTGAGCAACATCGGGTGGGACCTGCGGCGGCACTTCGTTCGGGCGAACATCCACGATCTCATCGACGCCTACGTGCTGTCCTGCGAGCTGGGGATCGAGAAGCCGCAGCAGCTCATGTTCACGACGGCCGCCCAGGCGCTCGGGGTGCAGGCCGAGCAGTGCCTGATGGTCGGGGACGACCCGTACTCCGACGGCGCGGCCATCCGGTTCGGCATGCCGACCCTGCTGCTGCCGCCGCATCCAGGCGGCGACCGGGGTCTGGGCCTGGTCCTGAGATGCCTCGGCCTGGCTGCCGGCGCGGACACCACCGACCGGCTCCGCGACGCGGTGGAGGCGTGACATGGAACGGATGACCTTCGCGGGTATGCAGATCCTGCAGCTCACCGACGCCGAGGCGGATCAGCTTGTGGCCGGCGGGCTCACCCCACCGGACGACGTCAACATGATTCAGACGGCCGTCCGCTACCCGGCCGACCAGCTGCGCCCCATGTTCGACACGAAGCCGACCTGGATCAGTTGGGTCAGCCCGATCCCGGACGGACGAGCCAGCTTGTTGTCGGCCCAGTCCGGGCGGGAACGGCGCCGGTCCCGGCAGGCGCTGGCGGCCTTCGACGGGCTCGACATCCGGTTCCACCCGACGATCGAGGCGGAGGTGTTCGATCCATGGCTGACCATCTACACCTCGATGGTCGACGGCATGGAGCAGGGGCTGAACATCGCCCGGGACTCGCGCGACGAGATCCTCGCACCCGACTCGCCACACCGGATGGCGACGGTCCACCGCGACGGCCGACTGGTTGGCGGCTGGGTCATGTATGACATGCCCGACTTCGACATCTTCCGGATGCGCTTCGCGGCCTTCGAGCCGGCCCTGCGCGATCTGGGTGCGGCCAGAGCGGCGATCCTCGTCACCGCCGACTGGGCCCGTGACCGTGGCCGCGCACTGTTCTCGCTGGGCAACGACATCAACTTCTACAGCAAACTCCTGAAGCCTGGCCTGCAGCATTTCAAGGTGCGCCTGGGTTTCCGGCCGACCCCCACCCATCTGCTGAACGATGTCGGCGAGATGGTGTGCGAACGGGTCGTCAACCTGGCCGGCTTGTCCTCGCTCGCGTTGGCGTACCTCGACGACGACCCGACCCCGTCAGCCACCGCCCTCGACTACCTCGACGGTACGTGTTGCCTGCAGCTCAATGCGTACGTCGAAGACGGTGCGGAGGTCGACCTTTCACTGTACGACGTGGACCCCCACCGTGTCCATTTCATTCCGCGGCGCGCCGATCAGCGCTGAACCGCCCGACTGTTGCCGCGCTTCACCACGACGTACGCCGACGGATGGGCCCCGCCCCGCTCAAGAAGGATCTCTTTGATCACCCGTAGCAGGGGCGTGCGTTGGACGGTCTCCCGGAACAGACGCTTGTCCTCGGTCAGCAGGACCGCCCTTCCCCGAGGCGTCATCACCCTGCTGATCTCACGCAGTGCCGCCGGGTACATCTGGATGTTGTGTTTGTGCGTGCCGACCCGCTTGCCGAACGGCATGTTGGCGATGATCCGGTCGATCGAGCCGTTGGGGAACGGCAGACGCTGGGCGTCGACGTTCAGCAGCGAACCGTCCAGCCCGCGGCTGTGTACGTTGGTCCGGGCCGCCCGGGCCCAGCTCGATTGGACGTCGCCGCCGATCAGCAGGCCGGGCTTGGCCATCTCGCCGGCCAGTACCAGTAGGGTTCCGGCTCCGCAGAACGGGTCGAGTACGGTCTGCCCGTCTTCGATCTTCGCCAGACGGACCATCACCGCGCCGATCACCGGATTGGTGGACGCCGGTGCCCGCAACAATGCTCCGAACCGCTCGGTCAGGTACAATTCGCCCACCTCGCCCACCAGTCCTCCGGGCGAGTCGACGACGTTGATGTCCCAGTTGCCGGCGCTGTTATGCCAGTGTGGGTCGGCCTCGAACTGGTCCCGGATGTCCCAGCGCGCCTCACCCAGGTCACCCACCCTGAACTGGATCTGCGGCGAGTCGCCGGTCAACGCGGCCAGGACACCACGCTCGGTGGATTCCCGTACTCGCCGATCCGGGTCCGGGTACAGGCAGATCGCTGCAGTGTCGAAGTAGCGGATCGCGGCCAGCGGACGCAGCGTTCCCCGGTAGGAGAGCTGCAGTGCGTCGCGCCGCCGGGCCACCACTCGCACCTCGGCACCGGAGAAGGTGCGCAGCTCCTCGAACAGGTAATCCACTGCGCCGGGCACCGTACGCAGCAGGATCTCGTCGTCGATCGACCGGTCTAGATCAAGTCGCCGGGGTCGACCATCGCTTGTCATATGTTGCATCTTACGGTTCGTGTCCGTGGCCATCGGCGGCCCGCCGGCTACGCCGGTACGCGGGCGGCCCGGCCAACCGGCGCGAGCAGCGCGGCGACCCGACCGAACCCGTCGGCAAGCCCGTCGAGCACGGCATCAGCTCCAGCCGCCAGAAGGTCACTGACCGTGGCCGGGCCGGTGGTCACCCCGACCGCGCGCAACCCTGCTCGGTGGGCGGCCGTGATGTCCTTGACCGTGTCGCCGATCAGCACGCCGCACCGGCAGCCGCCGGCAACCGCGTCCGACGCCGCCACCACGATGTCGTCCCGATCGACCGCACGGTCACCGAAGCCGCCGTCGATGAGCAGGTCGGCCAGGTTGGTCCGGCTCATCTTCCACCGCGCCACGGGGGCGGCGTTGCCGGTACACATACCGAGCGCGATACCGGCCTCCTGCAGTCGGGCGAGCATCACGCGGACGCCGGGCAGGAGATCGCCGGGGCCCCCGGCCTCGAGCGGACCCAGGTGCCCCGGCATGGATGCAACGATCGTCGGCAGGAGCCCGTCGATGTCGCGATCGGAGACGCGGTGTCGCCGGAGCATGACCCGGATCGTTCCAGCGTCGGTGCAACCGGCCAGGTCGACGCCCGCGTAGGACAGGTGACCGCGCTGGTATGTGAAGTCGAGGATCGGCAGCCCAGTGGCGGCCCGCACCGCGTCGGCCATCGCCCCCATGTGGGCGCGCTGCACGGATGAGCCCGGGCGGATCAACGTCCCGTCGAGGTCGAAGAGCACAAATGGCCGCCCGCAGGAGTCGTCGGGTTGATGGTTCCTGGGCAACCGCTGGCGCATTCGAAGTCCCCGCTCTGTCATCGTCATCCGGCGGCCCGACTGTAGTCCATCCCCCAGCGCGGCGTCGGCCCGCAGATCAGGCCCGACCCATCCCGACCAGCCCTCCCCGTCGAGCAGCGCATCGACCCCGAGAGCGGAGGCCAACCGTGTGCCTGCCACACGAGGCCGGTGCGGTTGATGTCGCGCCGGGCCGCTCCGGACAGTGACATCGGCATGCCTGGATTTCGTATTGAGGACGGTTATAAGTGAGTGTTTGAGATTCCGGCTCAGGTGTGGGTTGCCTGGGCCGGTTTCGTGTGTCGGGCCAGGCGGGTGACCATGACGTGGATCATGGCCC
>NZ_VISU01000042.1:0-31704 GCF_007827625.1 Micromonospora sp. CNZ297
GCGACATCAACGGCGACGGCAAGGATGACATCGTCACCTTCACCTGCAACACCGACGCCGACGTCTACGCCGCCACCTCCACCGGCACCACCTTCGCCGGAACCACGATCAAGTGGCACGACTTCTTCTGCCTGACCGGCGAGTTCCCCTACCTCGCCGACGCCAACGGCGACGGCAAAGACGACCTCGTCGTCTTCACCAAAGGCACCACCAACGACATCTACGTCGCACTCTCCACCGGCACCACATTCGCCCCCTCCACCAAATGGCACGACTACTTCGGCCTCACCAGCGAAACCACACTCTGAGCCCGACGGCGAGCGACGCCGGCCCGGATCGGGACCGGCGTCGCTCGCCGTCCACCTACCGCTCCACCACGTTGCGCGAGCTGGAGGCAGGCCTGACCGACGGGCTGGCCTTCGCTGCCGCGCGTACGTTGCTGGTCGTGGCGGTTGTCGCGGTGCGGCTGCGGCAGCGGCGTCACCTGCGCCTGGCCACCTGACCGGCGGGGACGTGGGCGGAACCCGGGGAGACGATCGCGGTCAGGCCGGCGGTGGACAGCGTCGCCCCGCCCAGGTCGAGACGCCCACCGGTCGGGTCCCGCGATTCCGGGACCAGTATCCGGCCGGCGAGCAGGCAGATCACCACGATCGGGACGTTCACCAGGAAGATCGCACCCCAGGGCAGGTGAGCCAGGACGAGTCCGCCGATCGGCGGCCCGGCGGCGAAGCCCAGCGCGCTGGTCGCCGCCCAGATGCCGATCGCCGGGGACCAGCAACAACATCTTCCCGCTCGTCCCCGGCGTGGACGGCGTGGTACGCGACGAGAAGGGCAACGTCCGCTGCGTGGTCCTGCACGATACGCCCCTTGGAACCTTCGCCGAACGCACCCTGATCGACCCTCGCGCAGCGTGGTTCTACCCGACGGCGTGGACCCGGTGCGGATCGCCACCGCCATGAACCCGGGCGATGTCATCCTGGATCGCGCTGACGCGCCGCATCAACTTCACCGCGGGCCAGCGCGTCCTTGTCCTCGGCGCCGTCGGCAACGCAGGTCGGATGGCGATCCAGATCGCGAAGTACCGTGCTCGCTCGTCGAGCTCTTCGACGTCTGCATCGCCGGCCTCATGCCCACGACCGAGGAGCCGGTCGCTGGCGGACGTGGCCTCGCACCTGCGCTCACGTATTGCTGCTCAGCCTCAGCCACGGCGCTCACTGTCGATCACGTGCCCTCGCCCAGCCACCGCGCACGAGAAAGGAGCCGGATGGGTTGCGGGCCGACAGCCACGCCGAGGCCGGTCCGGCGCGTCGGATTTCCCACAGCGGGTGCCCGGACCGGATCCGCGGCGAGCGCGGGCCGTTATGGTGGGGACGCCGTGGTGTTCGGGAAGCCGGTGTGATGCCGGCGCGGCCCTCGCCACTGTGATCGGGAGACCGTCGGCCCTCGTCGTTTCGCGAGGTCACTGGGCAGAGATGCCTGGGAAGGCCGGCCGGCGGTTGCTTGTCCCGTCAGCCAGGAGACCGGCCACGGCACATTCGTCCCCGTCCACGAGGTGTTGGAAGGCGGTCCCGCTGTGCGGTTCCCCATGCCCTGGCGCGTTGCCGCGCCGTTGTTGCTGTCCACTGTGCTGCTCACCGGCTGCGGCGCCGATGCCAAGCCTGCTGCCGCACCACCGGCGGTGTCCGCTGGACCGGTCGCGGTGACCAACTGCGGCACCCCGGTGACCATCGCGGCGCCACCGATGCGGGTCGTCACCATGAACCAGGCCGCCACGGAGATCATGCTGGCCCTGGGCCTGCAAGATCGGATGATCGGCACGGCCTACCTCGACGACGCGATCCTGCCCGCCTACGCGGACGCCTACGCTAAGATCCCGGTGCTGGCCAAGGAGTACCCGACCAAGGAGAAGCTGCTCGAGGCTGAACCCGATTTCGTGTACGCGTCGTACAACAGCGCGTTCGGTGACGAGGGGGTCGGTGACCGCGCCGACTGGCAGAAACTCGGCGTCGGCACCTACATCTCCCCTGCCGGGTGCCCGGCGCAGACCCGGCAGGCGAAGCTCGCCATCGGCGACGTGTTCACCGAGATCCGCGAGCTCGCGGCGATCTTCGGGGTGAGCGACCGCGGCGAGAAGCTGATCGCCGACCACGAGGGCCGCATCGCCACGGCCGCAGGCACCGCCCGCAACGTGAAGGTCATGTGGTGGGACGGCGGCAGCGACGCCCCGAGCGTCGGCGCCTGCTGCGGCGCCCCCAACATGATCATGTCGGCGGCCGGGGTCACCAACGCCTTCGCCGACCTCACCGGCAGCTGGGGCGACACAAGCTGGGAGACCGTCACCGACCGCAACCCCGAGGTCATCGTGCTCGTCGACGCGAGCTGGGATCCCGCCGCGCAGAAGAAGACCTTCCTCGCCGGGCACCGCACCCTCAAGGACCTGCCCGCGGTCAAACAGCAGTGGTACGTGGTGATCCCGTTCTCGTCAACCACGGCCGGTGTCCGCAACGTCCTCGGCGTCGAAGCCCTCGCCCAGGGCATCGCCGCGCTGCCGTCCGGGGCCCCGAGCTGACCGCCGTCACCACCCGGCCCGCCCCGGTGCGCACCCACCGCCCGGTGCGGGCGGTCGGCCTGGCCGCGCTCGTGCTGGCTCTGGTCGCCGGTCTGGTGCTGTCGGTGGCCGTCGCGGTCACCATCGGCCCGGCCGACCTGACTGTCGGGACGGTGTGGACGGTCGTCGCCGGCCACCTGGGACTCGCGAACTCGGACGTGCCGCTGCTGCGCGACCACATCGTCTGGGACCTACGTTTGCCCCGGGTTCTCGGCGCCGCCACGGTGGGGGCGGGCCTGGCCGCGGCCGGTGCGGTCATGCAGACCGTCACCCGCAATCCCCTGGCGGACCCGTACCTGCTCGGGGTCTCCTCAGGGGCGTCGCTGGGCGCGGTCCTGGTGGTCGTGGCCGGCATCGGTAGTGGCGTAGCCGCGCTGACCGGCGGCGCCTTCCTCGGCGCCCTTGTCGCGTTCCTGCTGGTCGTGGGCCTGGCCGGGAGGTTCGGGGCATTGTCGCCGACGCGCGTGGTGCTGACCGGGGTCGCGGTGGGACAACTGTGCGCGGCACTGACCTCTTTCGTGATCATCTGGGTGGCCGACCCGCACGCCACGCAGAGCATCACGT
This sequence comes from Micromonospora sp. CNZ297, assembly GCF_007827625.1. Lineage (NCBI taxonomy): Bacteria > Bacillati > Actinomycetota > Actinomycetes > Micromonosporales > Micromonosporaceae > Micromonospora > Micromonospora sp. CNZ297. Next base: position 3,173 of record NZ_VISU01000042.1, read on the forward strand.
TCTGGCTGTCCGGGTCGATGGCCCGCGCCGACTGGACGGCCCTGGGCTGGGCGGTACCGGTGCTGGTCGTGGTGCTGGCGGTGGTCGGCTGGCACGCCCGTACCCTCAACGCCTTCGCCTTCGGTGAGGAGGCCGCCGCGAGCCTCGGCGTCGAGGTGAACCGGCTGCGGTGGCTGCTGCTGGTCGGCACCGCCCTGCTGACCGCCGTGCTGGTCGCGGTCAGCGGCGCGATCGGGTTCGTCGGGCTGATCCTCCCGCACGCCGCCCGCCTGATCACCGGACCGGACCACCGGCGGCTGCTACCGGTCGCCGTGCTCGCCGGCGCCATCTTCCTGACCTGGGTCGACACCGCCGCCCGCACCGTCTTCGAACCGCGTGAGCTGCCGGTCGGGGTGCTGACGGCACTGGTCGGGGTGCCGGCGTTCTTCCTGATCCTGCGCCGCCGGGAGGTACGCGGCTGATGCTTCAGATCTCCGACGTCTCGTGGGCGGTGCCCGCCGCCCGCATCCTCGACCACGTCACCGGCACCGTCCCGGCGGGCAGCCTGGTCGGGCTGCTCGGCCCGAACGGCTCCGGCAAGACCACCCTGCTGCGGGCCGTCGCCGCCCTGGTGCGCCCGGATACCGGCAACATCACACTCGCAGGCGACGACGTGACTCGGCTGCGGCGCCTTGCCCTGGCCCGGCGCATCGCGTTGCTGGCCCAGCACGCCGAGACCGACCTCGACCTGACCGTCCGCGACGTGGTCCTGCTCGGCCGCATCCCGCACCGCCGGACCCGCTGGTCCGACACCGGCTGCGACCATGCCGCCGCGGTCGAGGCACTGGGCCGGGTCGACCTGGCCGGGTTCGCCGACCGTAAGTGGCAGACCCTGTCCGGTGGGGAACGCCAGCGCGTCCAGCTCGCCCGCGCGCTGGCCCAGGAGCCGGAACTGCTGCTGCTCGACGAACCCACCAACCACCTCGACATCGGCCACCAGCTTCAGCTGCTGCACCTGGTCCGCCGATCGCAGGTCACCGCCCTCGCCGCGCTGCACGACCTCAACCTGGCCGTCATGTTCTGCGACACCGTCGTCGTGCTGCACCACGGCCGGGTCGTCGCCGCGGGACCACCCGCACGGGTGCTCACCCCGGCGCTGCTCGCCGACGTGTACGGCGTCGACGCAGACGTGCGGGTTCACGACGGGCGGACCGTCATTGAGTTCCGGCCGCCGTCATGACCCGGCACGTGCTGCCGGTGCCCGGTCGGTCACCCACCACGCTGGCCACGACACGATCCACCAGCTCGCCGAGCAGATGGCCGCGCGTCTGGGCGTATTCGTGCACAGGTGTTTCCTCGACGGCGCGAAACCGTTTGCTGCACGCGGCGCTCGACGCGGCCACCGGTTCACTGGTCGGACGTGACCCGGCGGTTCGACGCGCCCCGCGCCGGCAACCCGATTATCCTGGCACGATGACCGAGGCCGGCGCTGGGCCGGCGTTCCTCGCGGCGCAGCAGGCGGCGGGAGTCATTGCGGCCAGACACCGCGGTGACTTCGCCGGCGCCGAGGAACTGCTGGGCGCCATCGGCGACGAGACCGTGCGCACCCGGGTTTCATGCTGCTCGCCGAACTCGCCCTTGGCCCTGGTCCAGTCACAGACAGGGCAGAGCATGGACGAACTCGTCCATGAGGTCACGTTGCTGATGGCCGAAGTGGTGGGCAGCGTCGGACACCAGCCCGGGCTGGACCTCGCCCACGCCGAGCCCGGCGGTCCGGCGGATGGACAGCAGGCGATACTGGGGCGGTGGAAGGACAGGCTCGCCGAACCGGGCGGCTCATGGTGGCGGGCACGACGTCGGACGCGGGCAAGAGCCGGGTGACGACCGCGTTGTGCCGGGCGTTCGCACGGCGCGGTGTTCGGGTCGCTCCGTTCAAGGCACGGAACATGGCGAACAATTCGATGGCGTGTGCGGGTGGGGCGGAGATCGGCCATGCTCAGTGGGTGCAGGCGCTGGCGGCGGGCGCAGAGCCGGCCCGGCAGGCCCGGCTGGATCTGCTCGCCGACCTGGCGGAGAAACACCTGGAGGTCGACGCGCTGCTGAACCTAGCCGAGCGGGGCGCTCCCGCGGCGCCGGTGATTGGACCCTACGCGTGAGGATTCTCGTGCTCGGTGGGACGGGCGAGGCCCGCGCGCTGGCGGCCTCGCTCGTCGACGACGGTGCCGTGGTCGTGACCTCACTGGCGGGGCGGGTCGCGCGTCCCCGGCTGCCGGTGGGGCAGGTCCGCGTCGGTGGCTTCGGCGGGATCGCAGGACTGGCCGCGTACCTGGCGGAGACCCGGGTGCGTGCCGTGGTCGACGCGACGCACCCGTTCGCGGAGAAGATCAGCGCCAACGCGGCGGCGGCGTGCCCGGCCGCCGGGGTTCCCCTGCTCCGTTTGGAACGGCCCGGCTGGGCCGCTCGCCCCGAGGCGTCGGCCTGGTACTGGGCCGGTGACCACAGTGAAGCTGCCCGGGTGGCGGCCGGTCTGGGCGACCGGCCGTTCCTCACCGTCGGACGGCAGTCGCTGGCGCACTTCGTCGAACCGTTGCGCCGGCACGCGTGCCTGGTTCGCGTGGTGGACGAGCCCGACATCGTTCTGCCGGTGTCGTGGAAGCTGCTGCGCAGCCGCGGTCCCTACACCCTCGCGCACGAGCGGGAGGTGATGGCGGGCACGGACGTTCTAGTTACCAAGGACTCCGGCGGTGACCACACGGTCGCGAAGCTGGAGGTCGCCGCCGAGCGGGCGATGCCGGTCGTGATCGTGCGCCGCGCCGGGCCGCCGGCCGGAGTGCCGCTGGTCCGTGACGTGGACGCCGCCCTGGCGTGGGTGCGGGCGTTGCCCGCACCCTGACGCGAGGTTCAGCCGGGAAGGTTCAGAGCGTGGCCGCCAGCTCCTGGCGGCGCAGCCGCTCGGCGGCACGGTCCGCGTCGCGTCCGACCAGACCGGTCAGCACTGCACCCAGGACCGCCCAAGTCGCGGCCAGGGTCGTGATCGACGAGATGCGGAAGTACCAGAGTGTGTCGGCCGGGAAACCGCCGACCTCGTTGACCGTCGGCAGCAGAGCCCCGGCGACCACGACGACCACGAGATAGGCGCCGGTACCGGCCAGCACCGCCGAGTATGCGCCCAGCTGGGGCAGCAGACGCCGGGCCAGGACCACGGCGCCGATCGCGGCGGCCAGGCTCAGTGCCCAGAACCCGAAGTACAGCGCGGTCCGCTCGTTGATCGTGTCACCGGAGCCGACCGCCGGTGGTGTGGCGGGGTACTTGAGGAACGGCACGAGGGCGGTGGCGACGAAACCGACGGCGGCGACCACCGCGGTGCTGGCCCGTGCGGACAGGGAGCCCAGACGCCCGGCGGCGAAGGCGGCAGCGAGCGCGGTCGCTCCACCGAGGACGATGCCCACCAGGATGGTGCCCAGTGCCAGGCCCCCGGTGGACTGGGTGCCACGCGAGACCTCGGCCTCCTCCTCATCGTGGCTGTGAGACTGCTCGGCGGTGGCATTGTCGTGCGGGTGCTCGGCGGCACCGGCTTCCTCCAGGGCGATGGCTGCATCGACCTGGGGTTCGGCGACGACGTAGGAGACGAGGAAGGCCGCGAAACCGGCGATGAGCCCGGCCAGCAGCCCGTGAACGAGAAAAGTGCGAGGGGTCATCAAGGGTCCGTTCGAGAGCCGGCCGCGGGCATCACGAAACGCCCGCAGCGCCGGTGACGAGGAAAGACGAAAACTCCGGCCGGGCCGGGCGAACTGCCGCGTGGCGTGGTGTCAGTGGCAGGGGAAGCCCAGCACGTGCCGTGCGTCGTGCGTCAGCTCGTGGATGAAGGTGCCCTCGAAGACGGAGAAAGCTCCCTGCTCGGCGCCCACGAAATACAGGACGACGGCGGTGACCAGCGCGAAGAACAGCGCCCAGGGGGCGAGCGCGCGAACGGGGATGGTGGGAAGAACGGCCGGAATGGCCGTGGTCGCCTGAGGCATGACACTCCTTGGGATGCTGCGTCCCGTCGATGGGTGGTCGACCTGGCTGGAGGGTCTGGCTTCGCCGCGAGCGGCGTCACAGTAGCGCGACTGCGCCGGATTCACACCGGCTTCCTTCAGCAGGGTGGCACGACCATATCAGGTATCGGAGCAACGCGACGCTGTCGCGACTGCCTGCACGGCGGCCGGTCCGAGGGCGACGACGTGGCCGATCACCGTTACGGCGGGCGCGCCGATGCCGGCCTCGGCGGTGTCGGCGACGACGTCGGCGAGGGTACTGCGCAGCACCCGCTGGCCGGCCGAGGCGGCGTCCGCGACGACGGCGCAGGGTGTGTTCCGGTCGAGACCAGCGGCGACGAGCGCGTCGGCGATGGCCGCGAGGTTGCGCATGCCCATCAGCACCACGAGGGTGGTGCCGGTGCGGGCGAGGGCGGCGTAGTCGATCGACGAGTCGGGATGGCCGGGCGGTACGTGGCCGGAGATGACGGTGAAGCCTTGCACGAGTCCGCGGTGGGTGACCGGGATGCCGGCCAGCTCCGGGGCCGCGATGCTGGAGGTCACGCCGGGTATCACGGTGGTGGGGACGCCGGCTTCGGCGCACGCGGTGACTTCCTCGAAGCCGCGGCCGAAGACGTACGAGTCGCCGCCCTTGAACCGCACAACGTGCCGTCCGGCGCGGGCGTGCTCGACGAGCAGCGCGTTGATCTGTTCCTGGCTCGTGCTCCGCCCGTACGGGATCTTGGTGACGTCGATGATCTCGGCGTCCGGGCGCGCCCACTTCAGGGCCTCCCACGGGGCGAGCCGGTCGGTGAGGATCACGTCGGCCTGCTTGACGGCCGCGCGTCCGGCGACGGTGACCAGCCCCGGATCGCCCGGGCCGGCGCCGACCAGCGTGACGTGTCCGGCCGTTCGGACCGCTGCCGCCGACCCGGCCTCCGAGGGTGCGACGGTACGCAGCACGACGTCGAACCGGCTCTCGTCGACCGGGGTGGTGACCCAGGTCAGGCGCCCGCGGAGGGCGAGGTCCTCCAGCGCGGCGCACACGGCCGGCGCGGCGACGGTGACCAGGGCCCGCTTGTGCAGCAGCGCACTGACCGTGACGGCGGCGGGTGCGCTCCCGTCGAGGACGAGCACGCTACGGCCGGTAAGGTTCAGCTGCATGTGACGGTGATTCCTAACGTGCTGAGGAGACAGCCGTCCGGTGTACGGCCTCGGTGAACGACTGGGCCAGATGCGGGTGCCCAGCCCAATGCACGTGCAGATAGGACGCGCTGAGGCTGGGGGAGGCGAATCCGGCATTGCGGCCCTCGATGCGCCAGGCGGGGTGCTCGCCGTGACCGGGTGTGACGGTAGTGCGGTGGAATTCGTGGCCGGTGGCAGCGGTTCCCCGCTCGCCGAGCAGCTGGTCCGAGCCGAGTCCGGCACGGTGGTACGCGAGGGTGAGGCGCGGCGTCATGACTGCTTCGGCGTCGAGCGCCCCGACCATGGGATGGCCGTCGACGGAGCGGCACAGATACAGCAGGCCGGCGCACTCGGCGACGGTGGGGACGCCGTCGAGGACGGCCTGGCGCAGTTCGTGGCGCAGCGTCGTGTTGGCGCTCAGCGTGGACGCGTGTACCTCGGGGAACCCCCCACCGAGGTACAACCCGCGTGTCCCGGCGGGAAGCCGCTGGTCGCGGGCCGGGTCGAACGGAACGACGGTGCAGCCCGCCGCCTGCAGCAGCTCGGTCGTCTCGGCGTACCGGAAGGTGAAGGCACGCCCGGCCGCGACCGCAACCACCGGTGATCCGGCGCCCAGCCGCCGGACGTGCGCGGCGGGATCCCATGGCTGGGCGTCCAGATCGGGTGCGGTGCGTGCCACCTGCAGCACCGCATCGAGGTCCACGTGGCGGGCGATCTGCTCGGCCAGCACGTCCAGGGCGGCGGCGGCCTCCTCACGTTCGGCTGCCGGCACGAGCCCGAGGTGGCGCGACGGGGCGCTGACACCCTGGTCGCGGTGCAGGATCCCGAGCACCGGTACGCCGGTGGATTCCACCGCCCGGGCCGCCTCGGCGGCGTGGCGGGCGGACCCGGCTTTGTTGAGCACGACACCCGCGACGGTGACGCCGGCCTCGAACGTGCCCATTCCGTGCACGACGGCCCCTACGCTGCGCGAGGTGTGCGAGACGTCCACGACCAGCAGGATCGGGGTGGCGGTCAGGGCCGCGAGGTGCGCGGTAGAGGCGAAACCGTCGCCGCCGATGCGGCCGTCGAACAGGCCCATGACCCCTTCGACGATGGCGATGTCCGCGTCGCGTGCGCCGTGCAGCAGCAGCGGGATCACGAGTGAGGGGTCGGTCAGGTGCGGGTCGAGGTTGCGGCCGGGGCGTCCGGTGGCCAGCGCGTGGTAGCCGGGGTCGATGTAGTCGGGCCCCACCTTGTGCCCCGACACGGTGTGCCCGCGCGCGGCCAGCGCGGCCATGAGCCCGGTCGCGACCGTGGTCTTGCCGTGGCCGGAGGCCGGCGCCGCGACGATCAGCCGCGGAAGGCTCACCATTCGATGCCTCGTTGGCCCTTCTGGCCGACGTCCATCGGGTGCTTGACGTGCTGCATCTCGGTCACCAGATCGGCTGCCTCGATCAGCCGGTGGTCGGCCCGGCGCCCGGTGACGATCACGTGCTGACGGCCGGGACGGTGGACCAGTGTCTCCACGACGTCGCCGACGTCGACCCAGCCCCACTGCATCGGATAGGTGAACTCGTCCAGGATGTAGAGCTGGTGCCGTTCCGCCTGGATACGGCGCTTCACCTCCGCCCAGCCCTCGGCGGCGTCCGCGGCGTGGTCCGCCTCGGTGCCGCTCTTACGGCTCCAGGACCATCCGGAGCCCATTTTGTGCCACTCGACTGGCCCGCCTTCGCCGGTCTGCTCGTGCAGCAGCCCGAGCCTCTCCAGGACGGTCTGCTCCCCGATGCGCCACTTGGCCGACTTCACGAACTGGAACACCCCGATGTCCCAGCCCTGGTTCCAAGCGCGCATCGCCATACCGAAGGCGGCGGTCGACTTGCCCTTGCCGTTTCCGGTGTGGACCATCAGCAGCGGCCGGTTGCGCCGCTGGCGGGTGGTGCTGCCGTCGTCCGGGACGGTGAGCGGCTTACCCTGCGGCATCAGGCCACCCCCGCCCGCGGAGCGGTCGCCGTGCGAACGACCCCGGTGAGCCCGTCGGCGGTCACTTCACCGAGCGGCACGTGCTCGGCCCTCAGATGAGTGGCAAGCCGGGCGGCGAGGCCGAGCCGGAATCGTCCGGTCTCGCAGTCCACGACGACGACCTGGACACCGCTGGTGGCGAGCGCGGCGGCGGCGCGGTGGGCACGACCCAGCGGGTCCGGGCCGGAGGTGGCGCGGCCGTCGGTCACCACGACGAGCAGGGGCCGGCGGGACGGGTCGCGCAGCGCCTCCCGGCGCAGCACCTCCCCACTGCGTTCCAGGCCCTCCGCGAGCGGGGTCCGGCCACCGGCCGGTAGGTCGGCCAGGCGGCGGGAGGCGACGTCGACCGAGCCGGTCGGTGGCAGGACGACCTCGGCGGTGTGCCGGCGGAACGTCACCAGTGCGACCTTGTCCCGGCGGCGGTAGGCGTCCAGCAGCAGCGACAGCACAGCGGTCTTGACCTGCTCCATGCGGCGGCGGGCCGCCATCGAACCGGACGCGTCCACGCACAGCAGCACGAGGTTCGACTCGCGCCCGACGGTCTCGGCCCGGCGCAGGTCGCCGGGCACGAGCGCGAGGCCGCGACCGCCGGTCAAGCCACCCCGGGAATGCTGATGCGGCGCCGCCGCGGTGATGGTGCCCGGCAGGTGCAGCCGGCCGTCGCCGGACGTGCGCCGCCGCTGCCCGGCGACACGGCCCTGCGGTGTTCGTGCCCGGGACCGCCGGCCGGCCTGACCGTCGCCGGTTCCTTTCACGACCAGCAAGCGGGCACGTGCGGGCTCGCCTGCGGATGCCATCGATGTGGCGGCCTGCCGTTCGGGCTCCGGTACGGGCGGGCTCTCGCCGGGAGAGCCGGGCACGTCCCCGGCCGATCCGTCGTGCCCGGTGTCGTCGGGCAGACCGCCGCCGGGACCGTCGGGTCCGGGGTCGGGGTCGTTGTGGCCGAGTAGGTCGTCCAGGCGGTCCTGGTCCAGGCCGGGCTCGTCGAAGGGGTTGCGGCGGCGGCGGTGCGGCAGCGCGAGACGGGCGGCGATGCGGATGTCCTCGAGTGTCACTCGCGTACGTCCCCGCCAGGCCGCGTGCGCCGCGGCGGCGCGAGCGGTGACGAGGTCCGCACGCAGGCCGTCCACGTCGAACGCGGCGCACAGCTCGGCGATCCTGGTCAGCGTCTCGTCGTCGAGCACGACACCGGCCAGCGAGCGCCGGGCGGCGGCCAGCCGGGTGCGCAGGGCTTCCTGCTCGCCGGCCCAGCGTGTGGCGAAGCCCTCCGGGTCGGCGTCGAATGCGAGCCGGCGGCGGACCGCCTGCACCCGCAGGACGGGGTCACGCGGGGCGGCGACCTCGACCGTCAGGCCGAACCGGTCGAGCAGCTGCGGGCGCAGTTCGCCCTCCTCCGGGTTCATCGTGCCGATCAACACGAACCGGGAGGCATGCTCGACCGAGACACCGTCGCGTTCGACGCTGACCCGGCCGGTCGCCGCGGCGTCGAGCAGCAGGTCGACCAGGTGGTCCGGCAGCAGGTTGACCTCGTCGACGTACAGCAGGCCACGATGGGCCCGGGCCAGCAGGCCAGGCTCGAACGCGACGACGCCGTCTCGCAGCGCGGCATCGAGCTTCAGCGATCCGGTCACCCGGTCGTCGCCGGCTCCGACGGGTAGTTCGACGAGGCGTACCGGCCGTTCGACGACGGGCGTGGGCACGTCGAACGGCCCGTCGGGGCAGACCGCCGAGGGATCGTCCGGGTCGATGGAGAACCGGTCGCCCGCATAGACCCGTACCGCCGGGAGCACCTCGGCGAGGCCGCGCACGGTAGTGGTCTTGGCAGTGCCCTTCTCCCCGCGGATCAGGACACCGCCGATGAGCGGATCGATCGCGACCAGGGTGAGGGCGAGAGTCATGTCGTCGGCGCCGACGACGGCACAAAAGGGGTACTGCGCTGGCATGTAGGGCTCCCGCTCGATCTGCCATGGCGGTCCACGACGCGGCATGCGCCGTGGATCGGATCGAGGCCGGTCTTCGGACTTCCCAGGTCAATGCCTGGATCACCGCAGCGGGCCCTGTGCCGGATTCTCACCGGCTTCCCAGATTCTCCCCGCGACCACGGTCGTGGGGCACCTCGAACCTGTGCATCACCATAGACGCCCCGGTGGCCGGGGCAAGGGCCGGTGGGCGGCTAGGGTGCATCTCCATGGAGGAGCGGGTGACCGTGGTGGGGATCGGGGCTGACGGGTGGGTGGGTCTGCCGGAGCCGTCCCGGGCGCTGGTGCGGGCGGCCGCGACGCTGCTCGGCGGGCGGCGGCACCTCGAGGCGGTGCCGCCCGTCGACGGCCAGCAGCGCGTGGCGTGGCCGTCGCCGCTGCGGGACAATCTGCCAGGTGTGCTCGCCTCCGCGCGAGGGCCGGTTGTCGTGCTGGCCTCCGGCGACCCGCTCGTGTCGGGTATCGGCACGACGCTGCTGGACGTCCTGGGCCCGGAGCGCGTGACGATCGTGCCCGGGGTCTCCTCGGTAGCCCTCGCCCGAGCACGTCTCGGATGGCCGGCCGAGTCCGTCACCACGGTCAGCCTGGTCGGCCGGGACCTACGGCTGATCGTGCCTGCGCTCTCGGCCGGGCGCCGGCTGCTCGTGCTGTCCAGCGACGAGACGACACCCGCGGCCGTGGCCGCGGTGCTGACCGGGCTCGGTTGGGGGCAGTCCAGGCTGGTCGTGCTCGGTGACCTCGGTGCCGCCGGTGAGTCGTGTACCGCGACCACCGCGGCCGGGTGGGACCTGAACGACGTGCCGCGGTTGAACGTTCTCGCTGTCGAAGCTCGCGGTGCCGGTCCGGGCTGGGCCTCGGGCGGCGTGTTGCCCGACGACGCGTTCGAGCACGGCGGGCAGATCACCAAACGTGACCTGCGGGCCAGTGCCCTGGCCCGGCTCGCGCCCGCGCCCGGTCAGCTGCTGTGGGACGTCGGCGCCGGCAGCGGCTCGATCGGTGTGGAGTGGATGCGGGCCTGGCCGACGGCACGGACGATCGCGGTGGAGCCCCGCTCCGACCGGGCCGCGCTGGTGCACCGCAACGCCGCTGCCCTCGGCGTGCCGGGTCTGTGTCTGGTCGAGGGTTCGGCGCCCGGGGCCCTGTCCGGCCTGGACCGTCCCGACGCGGTGTTCGTCGGCGGCGGGGCCACCGTCCCCGGCGTGCTGGACACCTGCTGGGATGCGCTCGGCGCCGGTGGACGGCTCGTCGTGCACGGTGTCACCGCCGAGACCGAGGCGGTGCTGCTGAAGCAGCACAGCCGGCGCGGCGGTGAACTCGTCCGCCTGCACGTCGAACGCGCCGAACCGCTCGGCGGCTTCACCGGCTGGACGCCCGCACGGGCAGTCAGCCAGTGGTCCATCGTCAAGGGAGATTCATGACCGTCCATTTCGTCGGGGCCGGGCCCGGCGCCGCCGACCTGCTCACCCTCCGCGCGGTACGCCTGCTCGAGTCCGCCGACGTGTGCCTGTACCCGGGCACGTACCTCGACGCCGAGGTGCTGGAGCACTGCCGTGACGACGCCCGGCTGATCGACACCCAGCACCTCGACCTGGACCAGATCACCACGCACCTGGTCCAGGCACACGCCGACGGGTCCGAGGTCGTACGGCTGTGCTCCGGTGACCCGTCGCTGTACTCGGCGGTGCACGAGCAGGCACGCCGGCTCGACGCCGCCCGGGTCCCGTGGGACGTCACGCCCGGCGTGCCGGCCTATGCGGCTGCTGCCGCCGCCGTCGGCGCCGAGCTGACCGTCCCGGAGCTGGCCCAGTCGGTCGTGCTCACCCGCGCGCAGGCCCGGTCCACGGTCATGCCGTCGGGAGAGAAGCTCGCCGCGTTCGCCGCGACCGGCGCGACGCTCGCCCTGCACCTGGCGGTCACGCGTACCCGCGAGCTGGCCGCCGAACTGGCCGGCTACTACGGCCACGACTGCCCCATAGTCGTGGTGCACCGGGTGTCGCAGCCGCAGGAGCTCATCCTGCGCGGCACGCTGGCCGACATCGGCGGCCGGGTCGAGCAGGCCGGTCTGCGACAGGCAGCGGTCATCCTGGTCGGCCCGGCGCTGGCCGGGGACGTCCGTGGCGGCGAGTCGTTCCTCTACTCGGCCGGTCGCGAGCGCCGCGTGCGCGGCTGATCAGGGCACGAAGCGCGGGCTCCAGACACGTCCGGCCGCGGTGACTCGCGTCGCCGAGGCGCCGATGATCAACAGGCATTTCATGTCGATGCTGCCGGGGTCCAGTTCGCCGAGCGAGGTGACGGTGAGACTCTCCCCGGCCCGGCCGATGTCGCGGCCCACGACCACGACCGTCCGGGGGGACTTGTGCTCCAGCAGCACGGCCCGGGCCTGCGCGACCTGTTCGGTGCGTGAGCGTGAGCGCGGGTTGTAGAGGGCCAGCACCAAATCCGCCTCGGCGACAGCGCGCAGCCGCTTGACCACGACCTCCCACGGCTTGAGCCGGTCCGACAGGCTCATCACCGCGAAATCGGCCCCGATCGGCGCGCCCGCGCGCGCCGCGACCGCCTGGACGGCGGAGATCCCGGGTACGACACGGATGGCGACGCCGGCGTAGCGGGGGTCCTCCGCGGCCTCGAACACCGCCGACGCCATGCCGAAGACGCCCGCGTCACCGCCGGAGACGACCGCGACGCGCTCACCGGCGAGCGCCAGTTCGAGCGCCTGCCGGGCCCGCTCGAGCTCGACCGTGTTGCCGGAGGCGTGGCGGACGAGTCCGGGGCGCTGCGCGACGCGCTGGACGTACGGGCCGTAGCCGACGACGTGGCCGGCCTCGGCGAGCACCTGCGACGCCTCGGGGGAGAGCCACCGATCGGGACCGGGGCCGAGGCCCACGACGACGACCTCGGCGCCGGGATAAGGTTCGGTGACCCTGGTGGCCGGGAGGTCGTAACGGGCCACTCCGGGCCGGGTGTCGCCGGGGACCAGCACGATCGAGAAGTACGGCACCGTGGCGGGGTCCACGTCGGCGACAGGCAGTACCCGCTCGGCGGTCATCGACGCCCGTTCGACGTACCAGGAGCCCTCGACGCGCCCGGCCTGCTCGAGCGCCGAGCGGACCTTGGTGAACGTCCGGCCCAGCTTCATGATCACCGCCCCGTCGGTGTCGGCGAGACGCCGGGCCAGCTCGGGCTCGGGCAACGTTCCCGGCAGCACGGTCAGCACGTCGGTCTGCCGGACCAGCGGCAGGGCGGTGGTGGCGGTGGCGGCGGCGAAGGCGGGCACACCGGCGACGACCTGCGTGTCGAACTCGCCGGCGAGCCGGTCGTGCAGGTACATGAACGAGCCGTAGAGCATCGGGTCGCCCTCGGCCAGCACGACCACGTCGCGGCCCGCACGAAGGTGGGCCCGCAGCCGCTCGGCGGCTTCGGCGTAGAAGTCGGCCATCGCCCCGGCGTACCCGCCCGGGTGCTCGGTGCTCTGGGTCGTCACCGGATAGACCAGCGCCTCCTCGATCACGTCGTCCGGGAACAGCCCGGCAGCGATGCGGCGCGCGTTGGACTGTTTGCCGACACCCTGGTGGTAGGCGATGACCTGGGCCGCGCCGATCAGCCGGGCGGCTTTGAGCGTGATCAGTTCGGGATCACCCGGGCCGACCCCGACGCCGGACAGCCGCCCGGTCACTCCGCCTCCCGGGCGAGGGCGTTGAGCGCGGAGGCGGCCATCGCCGAGCCGCCCCGGCGCCCGGTCACCACGAGATAGGGCACGTCGAGGCCGGGGGCGTCGGTGGCGAGGTCGATGAGCGCCTGCTTGGACTCGGCGGCGCCGATGAATCCCACCGGCGTACCGATGATCGCAGCTGGTCGTGGCGCGCCGTCGCGCAGCATCTCCAGCAGGTGGAACAGGGCCGTGGGGGCGTTGCCGAAGGCGACGACCGCGCCGGCGAGGTGGTCGGTCCACAGCGACACCGCCGCCGCCGACCGGGTCGTTGCCCACCGGTGGGCAAGCGCCGGGACCTCGGGTTCGTGCAGAAAGCAGCGGACCTCGTTGTCACGGGGCAGGCGGGCGCGGGTAACGCCGGCGGCGACCATGTGCGCGTCGGTCAGGATCGGCGCCCCCGCCTCCAGCGCCCCGCGGGCGGCGGCCACCAGGCCGGGGTGGATCACCAGGTTGCGGGTGAGGTCGGTCTGGCCGCATGCGTGGATCATCCGCACCGCGACCTTCTCGGCGTCGGCCGGCACACCCGAAAGATCGGCCTCGGCACGGATGGTGGCGAACGAGGCGTCGTAGATCGCCGCGCCGTCGGTGACGTAGTCGTAGCGGCGTGCCGGTGTGGTGAGACTCATGCGTTCTCCAGATCGGGGACGAGCAGGGTGCGGTACGGGGTGACGACGATCTCGCCGGCGCCGAGCGCGCGGATCTCCTCCAGCAGGGGAGCGTCCACTCGGCCGCCGGAAGCCGCGAGGTGCGCGGTGACGCGGCCGTCATCCTGAACGATCCTGCCCAGCGCGGGTGGAGGTGTGCTCACCCGGGTCCGCTCGGCACGGTCGAGTACGGTGCCCAGCAGCGCGGCGCCGGCGCCGGGCAGCTCGTCGACGTGCCAGGGTGAGTCCGGCCGGTCACCCGCGAGCCCGGCGAAGCGTACGGCGAGCCCGGTCAGCGCCGCGGCGGCCTCGTCCAGCCGGATGACTGGCCCCCACGCCGAGGTTCCGGCGCGTAGCTGCGCGGTGTCCGAGTCGAGCGCCACCAACCCCAGGTCCAAGTCACGGCTGACCAGATCACCGCGGCCGTCGTCAAGCACGAACAGGAACCGTCCGGTCAGCGCGGTGAGCCGGGGCTCGGCGCGCAGCCGTGCGTCGAGTCCGGCGACGACCGGGTGTAGATCGGCCCGGCCGCCACTGCGTCCGGTCAGCGGTGAGGCGAGGATGTTGCGGACCAGCTCGTGCGACGTGGACGGTACGAGCCCGGTCGCGATGACGTCGGCGACGACGGTCTCGGGCAGCCGCCCACCGTCGTGCTCGAGACCGCGCACCTGCAGGTTGGCGCGGCTGGTCAGGTGGACCGCGCCGTCGCCGTGCGCACGGGCCACCTCCACGAGTGCGCACAGCGCCGCAGTCGGCACGATCCCGCCGGGGACGCGCACCCGCACGAGCGCGCCGTCGTCGGCGATCCATGGGCGCAGCAGGCCGGGACACAGGTCGCGGCGGGTCCTCTCGGTCACGGCGACATGGTGCCAGAGCCCGTCCCCGGCGACACCGGCTGTCGGTGCTACCGTCGTGATGCCAGTCAAACTCAGCCATGAGCCAGGGAACCCGGTGCGAATCCGGGACTGACGCGCAGCGGTGAGGGTGACGGGCGGGGCACGACGCCACTGGACCCACGGTCTGGGAAGGCGCCCCGTCCGGTTGATCCCGAGTCCGAAGACCTGCTGGCCGCAGATCCGTCTGCGACACGTGCCCATCCAGGCCTCGCGCACAGGCCCCGGACGAAAGAAGACCCCGTGTCCCGATCGCACCGGATCACCGGCTCCTGACCCCGTGAGCGTCCTCGTTCACGTCGCGACCGCACTGACGGACGCCGCGTCGCCGGTGCTACGCGGGCAGGCCGAGGCAGCCGGCGCCCGGCTGGCCTTCCTGCAAGCCGGCGAGCCGACGCTGACCCATGTGCTCGACCTGCTGCACGCCGAGGGCGCCCGGGAGGTTCGCCTGGAACCGGTGAGCACCGACGACCTGACTTTCGCCCGTTCGTGGGTGGGACGCGTGGCCGGCCACTGGCACCGTCAGCAGATCGACCCGCCGGTCATCCGGTTCGGCGAGCGCGCGATCACCGGGCACGAGGCGCCACTCACCTCACCGGCCTGGGACACCCTGCCGCCGTACCGCCATCATCTACTGCTGTGCCGCGGCCCGCGCTGCAGTGCCCGCGGCGCGGACGAGACCTATCGCGCGATCGTGGGCGCGCTCGTCGAGCAGCAGCTCACCGACGCCGACGTCCTCATGGCCCAGACCGGCTGCCTGTTCCCGTGCAACCACGGACCAGTCGCCGTCGTGCACCCCGACGGCACCTGGTACGGGCCGGTGCGACCCGGCGACGCGGCACGCCTCGTCGGCGAGCACCTACGCGCCGGCCGTCCGGTCGGCGACCTGCGCCTCGGCTCCCGTGTCACCGAAGGAGAAACATGACACGCATCGCCCTGCTGTCCACCTCGGACACCGACCTGCTCTCGGCGCGGGCCAGCAACGCGGACTGGTCCTGGGCCAACCCTGCCCGGCTCACCGGCGAGCGCCGCGACACCCTGACCACCGAGGCCGACGTGGTCGTTCTGCGGGTGCTCGGCTCGCCCGAGGACGTACGCGACCTCGCCGCGCTGATCCGCGGCACCGGCCGTCCCCTGGTCGTGCTCGGTGGGGAACGGACGCCGAACGCCGCGTTGATGGGGCTGTCGACCGTCCCGATCGGCGTCTGCGCCGAGGCGCACCGCTACCTCGCCGAGGGCGGCGCGGAGAACCTGCGCCAACTGCACGCCTTCCTGTCCGACACCGTGCTGCTGACCGGCGAAGGCTTCGAACCGCCGGCCGTGCTGCCCGAGTGGGGAGTCAGCCGGCAGCCGGCCCCGGACGCCCGGCCCCGCGTCGGAGTCCTGTACTACCGGGCCCACGAGGTGAGCGGCAACAACGCGTTCGCCCACGAACTCGCCGATGCCATCGACACCACCGGCGTGGCCGCCGGCGTACCGATCTACGTCTCGTCACTGCGGGCGGCGCCCGAGGAGTTGTACGCCGAACTCGCCACCCTGGACGCGATCGTCGTCACGGTCCTGGCCGCCGGCGGCGCCCGGCCCGCCACCGCGAGCGCCGGCGGCGACGACGAGTCCTGGGACGTCGAACGGCTGCGCGCCCTCGACATCCCCGTGCTGCAGGCTCTGGCGCTCACGTCCGGCAGAGCCGAGTGGGAGGCGTCCGACGAAGGCGTCACCCCGCTCGACTCCGCGACCCAGATCGCCATCCCCGAGTTCGACGGCCGCCTCATCACCGTCCCGTTCTCATTCAAGGAGGTCGACGCCGACGGCCTGCCCCGCTACGTGACCGACCCTGAGCGATGCACCCGCGTCGCGGGCATCGCCGTCAACCACGCCCGACTGCGGTATGTCCCGCCCGCCGAGCGCAAGGTGGCCCTCGTCCTGTCGGCCTACCCGACCAAGCACAGCCGCATCGGCAACGCCGTCGGCCTCGATACGCCCGTGTCGGCGATCCGATTGCTGCGCGCGATGCGAGATGCCGGCTACGACCTCGGCGCACCCGGCGCAATTCCCGGGCTCGACCCGCTGCTCCCGGTCGAGGGAGAGGATGCCGACACGACGGCCGGCAACGCGCTCATCCACGCTTTGATCGCCGCCGGTGGGCAGGACGAGGAGTGGCTCACGCAGGCTCAGCTCAGCGAGTCGCACGTGCGTATCAGCCGGGACGACTACCGGCGCTGGACTGCCGGATTGCCCGCCGCGCTGCGCGACGCCATGGCCGAGACCTGGGGCGAGGCTCCCGGCTCGCTTTTCGTCGACGACGACGGCGACATCGTGCTGGCCACCCTGCGCGCCGGTAACGTCGTCATCCTCATCCAGCCCCCGCGTGGCTTCGGCGAGAACCCGGTCGCGATCTACCACGACCCGGCCATGCCTCCGTCGCACCACTACCTGGCCGCGTACCGCTGGCTCGAACACGGCTTCGGCGCCGACGCGGTGGTGCACCTCGGCAAACACGGCTCGATGGAGTGGCTGCCGGGGAAGAACGCCGCGCTCTCAGCCGCCTGCGCCACGGACGCGGCAATCGGCAGCATGCCGTTGATCTATCCGTTCCTGGTCAACGATCCTGGCGAGGGTGCCCAAGCCAAGCGCCGCGCGCACGCCACCATCGTCGACCACCTGGTGCCGCCGATGGCACGCGCCGAAAGCTACGGCGACATCGCCAAGCTGGAGCAACTGCTCGACGAGCACGCCAACATCGCCGTGATGGACCCGGCAAAGCTGCCCGCGGTCCGCCAGCAGATCTGGACGCTGATGCAGTCCGCACAAATGCATCGCGACCTCGGCCTGGACGAACGGCCCGGCGACGAGGAGTTCGACGACTTCCTGCTGCACGTCGACGGCTGGCTGTGCGAGATCAAGGACGTACAGATCCGCGACGGATTGCACGTGCTCGGCCAGGCGCCGACCGGACAGGCACGCGTCAACCTGGTGCTCGCCGTGCTCCGCGCGACACAGGTCTGGGGCGGACAGAACCGGGCACTGCCCGGCCTGCGCGCCGCGCTGGGTCTTGCCGAGGACGCCCCGGCGGCCGACGTCGACGCCGTGGAAGCGCAGGCCCGTGCCCTGATCGAGGCGATGGAGAAGGCCAGCTGGCAGGCTGACGCGATCGACGCGCTGCACGACGACCCGGTGGTACGCGACGTCCTGCGCTTCGCCGCCGAGCAGGTCGTGCCGCGACTGGCCGCCACCACCGACGAACTGACCAACGTCCTGCACGCGCTCGACGGCGGTTTCGTCCCGGCCGGGCCCTCCGGCTCCCCGCTGCGCGGACTGGTCAACGTCCTGCCGACCGGCCGTAACTTCTACACCGTCGACCCGCGGGCCGTTCCGTCCCGTCTGGCCTGGGAAACGGGACAGGCGATGGCCGAGTCCCTCGTCGCCCGGCACCTCGCCGAAACCGGCGAGCATCCCCGATCGGTCGGCCTCTCCGTGTGGGGCACCTCCGCGATGCGCACCTCCGGCGATGACATCGCCGAGGTGCTGGCGCTGCTGGGCGTACGCCCCACCTGGGACACGGCCTCACGCCGGGTCAACGGCCTGGAGGTGATCGGCCTCGACGAACTCGGCCGGCCCCGCATCGACGTTACCGTGCGCATCTCGGGATTCTTCCGCGACGCCTTCCCGCACGTCATCGAACTCCTCGACGACGCCGTGCAGCTCGTCGCCGGGCTCGACGAACCCGATGAGCGCAACTACGTGCGGGCACACACCCGCCACGACCTCGCCGAGCACGGCGACCAGCGGCGGGCCACCACGCGGATCTTCGGTTCGAAGCCCGGATCGTACGGCGCCGGCATCCTCCAGGTCGTCGAGTCCGGCACCTGGCGCGACGACGCCGACCTGGCCGCCGTCTACACCGCCTGGGGCGGCTTCGCCTACGGCCGCGGCCTCGACGGAACCGCGGCAACCGACGACATGCGAACCAACTACCGGCGCATCGCCGTCGCCGCGAAGAACATCGACTCCCGCGAGCACGACATCGCCGACTCCGACGACTACTTCCAATACCACGGCGGCATGATCGCCACGGTCCGCGCGCTGACCGGCGCCGAACCCAGGGCGTACGTCGGTGACTCCACCACGCCGGACGCCGTACGCACCCGCAGCCTGCAGGAAGAGACCAACCGCGTCTTCCGCTCGCGGGTGGTCAACCCGCGCTGGATCGCGGCGATGCAGCGCCACGGCTACAAGGGAGCGTTCGAGCTCGCCGCCACCGTGGACTACCTCTACGGCTTCGACGCCACCGCCGGTGTCGTCCACGACTGGATGTACGAGTCGCTGGCCCGCGAATACGTCCTCGACGAGACGAACCAGCAGTTCATGCGCCGCGCGAACCCCTGGGCACTGCGCGGCATCGTGGAACGGCTGAACGAGGCCGCCGACCGTGGACTGTGGGCCGAACCGGACGCCGAGGTCATGGCGGAGATGGCCCGCGTGTACCTCGAGGTCGAGGGAGACCTGGAGGATCAGGCGTGACACGGCGCCTCACCCTGGTCGGCCTCGGCCCGGGCGACCCCGAACTGGTCACGGCCCAGGCCGTCCGGGCACTCAACGAGGCCGACTACTTCCTTGTCGCCGACAAGACCGGACAGCACCCGGGCACGGCCGACCTCATCGCGATGCGAGAGGCGATCTGCGCCCGGCACGTCACCGGCGCCTGGCGGCTCGTGCACGTACCCGACCCGGAACGCGACCGTGCCGACCCGGCCGACTACACCGGCGCGGTACGCGACTGGCACGAGGCACGGGCCCAGGCGTTCGAGCAGGCATTGCTGGACAACCCGGGAGACGCCGCAGTGCTCGTCTGGGGTGATCCGGCCCTGTACGACTCGGCGATCCGTGTGGCCGACCGCATCGCCGAACGCGCACGGGTCGACATCACCGTGGACGTCGTACCCGGCCTCAGCAGCATCCAACTGCTGGCGGCACACCACCGGCTCGTCCTCAACACAATCGGTGGCCCGATCACCATCACGACCGGTCGCCGCCTGCTCCACGACGCGGCGACACACGACAACCTCGTCGTCCTGCTCGACGGGGCATTGACCTGTCGCCAGCTCCCCGGACTGTCGGCCTGGCAGATCTGGTGGGGCGCGAACCTCGGCTCGTCCGACGAGCAACTGGTGGCCGGCAACCTTGACGAGGTCGCCGACCGGATCTGGTCCCGGCGGACGGCGGCGAAACAAAGCCGCGGCTGGGTCATGGACACGTATTTGTTGCGCCGGGCCGGCAGCCTCGAGCGGCGATCCTGAGAATCACATCCTTTGACCCACCGATGATCACCCAGCCGCGAACGCACTCCTGCGATCGCTGGCCGCAACCCGTTACCGTGCGTGCCGCTCTAGCGCCTTGCGCCGAGCCCTGAGCGCGAGCGTAGTGTGGCGCGCGGTGGCCACTGCGCGGCTGAATCAGCTCGCGGTGCAGGTAGGTGTCGGTGTGGTGGGTGTACTGGTGGTGGAGCCGAGGAAACCGAAGGTGGTGCTGGCGCCTGGGGCGAGGCTGCCGTTGTAGCTGACGTTGCGGGCGGTCACCGCGGATCCCTGATTGGTGACTGTCGCATTCCACGCCTGGGTGACCGTCTGCCCCGCGGGGTAGGTCCAGGTCACGGTCCAGCCGTTGATCGCCGTGCCGCCCGCGGTGACCCGCACCTCGCCCTGGAAGCCGCCCGACCACTGGCTGGTCACCGTGTACGAGGCGGCACAGCCGCCTCCGCCAGTCGGCGGTGGGGTGGTCGGCGGGGGCGTGGTCGACCCGCCCCAACCGGTGGTCGAGTCGAGCCAGGCAGCGCGGCGCAGCATCCAGTCCCGCATGAACTGGACCTGCCCCTGCCAAGTCGGTGAAGTCGGCGTGACGAAGGGCCCGATCATCCGGGTGCTCAGGTTGGGCCAGCGCTGGAAGTTGCGCTGTGCCCCGTTGGTCAGCGGACCGGTGAGGGCGTTGATTCGGGACTGCAACGATGCGTCGGACAGTGGGCCACGGCGCAGCGTCTGCCAGCGCAGCCGCACCTCGTTGACGAAGGCCGGGTCACGCATCAGCTGCGTGTACCAGTCGTTGGCCACCGGTTGGCGGATCTGCTGGTACTGCCAGCCGGATGTCTGGTCGTTCTGGAAAAAGCCGCCCACACCGAAGGTGAGGTTGTAGTCCCAGAGCGGGCCAGCGGAGATCTTGGTGTCGCGGTCCTTGTAGAAGTACGCGCTGCGGATGTACGAGTCCATCTCCCGGCTCAGCTCGTTGATGATGAGCTGGTCTATGAAGGAGGGCACGTCGATGTACGCCCGGTAGCCGGTGACCGGGTCGGCGAAGTTCGGTGCCCGCAGGACGTTGTGGAATTCCTGAAGATGGTTACGCAACCAGTCGCGTTGCTCTGGTTGCAGGGGGGACGGATCGGTGACCTCAAGGTAGTTCCAGCAGCTTGCCGCCGGCCCGGTGCAGGGCAGGATCGGCTCCTCGGCGAGCTGGGCGACGCGGGGCAGCGGGAGGTGGCCAGGCGGTACGCCGCCGCGTGGGAGTCCGGCGACGTCGAGACGATCGTTGCGATGCTGACGGAGGACGCGCGGTACTCGATGCCGCCGCTGACCGTCTGGTACGAGGGCCGTGAGCAGCTCCGCGGCTTCCTGACCGAGGTGACGGGCGGGCGGAGGTGGCGGTTCCTGCCGACGAGTGCCAACGGGCAGCTCGCGTTCGGGACGTACCTCTGGAACGACGCGGCTGCCGCCTACCTGCCGGCGGGGCTGGACCTGCTCGTGCTGCGGGGGCGCCGGGTGGCCGAGGTCGTCTCGTTCCTCGACGTGCCCCTGCCCGACTTCGACCTGCCAGATCGGCTGCCGGGAAGGAAGTCGCAGACGGGCCTGCACCTGTAGTGCACGCGGCCAGCGCGTCGCCTCGGCGAGGTCCGGACCGCTCGGCGTGGCTGGTTTCGGCGGTTGTGGGGGAGGGGCAAGGATAGGAACCGACGACAACCCCTCCGGAGGGACGGCTCTCGTGGAAGTTACCGGCTTCTTCACCGCGATCATCATCGGTCTGGTCATCGGCGCACTCGGCCGCCTGGTGGTGCCGGGCAAGCAGAACATCCCGATCTGGCTGACCCTGCTCATCGGTGTGGTCGCTGCGATCCTCGGCACCCTCGTCGCCGGTGCGCTCGGTGTCGACGACACCCGCGGTATCGACTGGATCGAACTGGCCATCCAGGTCGCCTTCGCCGCGATCGGCGTGGCGCTCGCGGCAGGCGCGTACGGCCGGCGCCGTATTCGCTGACCGCTCCCGGCACGACGGCGGCCCACCCCGGCGCGGGGTGGGCCGCCGTCGTGCCGTCCACCTGTCGTTCAACTGGAATTCGTATGTTCTTCACAGCCGGCTCTGAGGTTGACCTGATTACCTCCCTTTCGTCCTAGCCGTTTGCAGATGGGCGACGAGAGATGCGAAACCCCCTTCGACGACGAGGTGTACCGCCCGATCCCACCGGGGACGGCCCGCCGGGGCCGGTCCCGCCGGAGCATCCGGCGCTGCGGGTCGCGAATGATCAGGCCGGTCACGCGTTGCGGGCGCCGAGCAGGCTGCACGCCTTCAACCGGTACGAGATCAAGTACGTGATGCCGTACGCCGTGGTGCCGGAGCTACGCGAGGCCCTCGCTCGCCGGCTCGATCTCGACGCCTACGCCGCCGGTGGCGGCTACGGAGTGTGGAGCGTCTACTACGACACGCCTGACCTGCGCTTCTACTGGGAGAAGATCGAGGGACTACGGTTCCGGCGCAAGCTGCGGCTTCGACACTACGGCGACCGGTTCCGAATCGACGACGACAGTCCGGTGTTCGTGGAGATCAAGCAGCGGGTCAACCGGGTCACGCAGAAGCGGCGGGTGGAGTTGCCCTACCGGCTCGCCCGGGATCTGTGCGACCGCCGGATGGCGGTCGACCACGACCCCGGGCAGGGGGCGTTCCTCGATGAGGTTCTCGACCTTCTCTGCCGGCTGGATCTGCGGGCCGTGGCGATGACCGGCTATCAGCGGGAGGCGTTCATCGGCCGGGACGCCGACTCCGGCCTGCGGGTGACGATCGACCACCGGGTGCGGGGGCGGGACCGGGACTTCCATCTCGGGGCGGACGTCGAGAACCGTCTCATCGTCCCGGCCCGGCTGGCCGTGGTGGAACTCAAGGCCGACGAGCGGGTTCCTCGCTGGCTCACCGACCTGACCGCCCAGATGAACATGTCCGTGGTGCGGGTTTCCAAGTACTGCCAGAGTGTCGAGGCGTTCGGTCGTGCGCCTCGCTCGATCTTTCATGTTGCCGACGACGACGCCGGTGCCCTGGTGCCGGCCGCCAACCGAAGTGAGGCGTGACAATGCCGTTCGATGTTCAGGATCTGTCCGGCACGTTCAGCATCGGCGACATCGCCATCGCGCTGTCGCTGTCGTTCGTGCTCAGTGCGATGATTGGCTGGGTCTACCGGTTCACCCACCGAAACGTCTCCTACAGCCAGTCCTACGTCCAGACACTGGTCATCCTGGGCATGCTGATCGCATTGATCATGCTGGTGGTGGGGTCGAACATCGCGCGGGCGTTCGCGCTGGTGGGGGCGTTGTCCGTGGTGCGGTTCCGTAACGCGATCAAGGAAACCCGCGACGTCGGCTTCATCTTCCTGGTGATGGGCGTCGGCATGGCCGCCGGTACCCGCTTCTACACGCTCGCGATCGTCGCTGCGGTGGCGATCAGCCTGATCATCGTGGTGATGTACCGGTTCAACTGGTTCGCATCGAGTGTCCAGCGGCAGGTGGTCAAGGTCCAGGTGCCGCCGGACGGCAACTACACCGCGAGCGTCCAGGACGTGCTCATCGCACACACCAGCGAGTTCGAACTGGTCAGCATGGAGTCCATCCGGGGCGGCGCGCTGACCGAGCTCATGTACACGGTCCGGTTGAAGAAGGGCCACGAGCCGGGTGACCTCATCAACGCCCTCGGTGAGCGTACCGGTGGCCAGCGGGTGACCGTCCTGACCGGCTACGACCAGACGGACCTGTGATGCCACGGTTTGCGATTCCGGAGTCGTCCGCGCCCCCACCGACGCCCCCGCCGGCTCGACGGCGACTGCGGCACCGGGTTCCGATCCGGGTGCGGCACTACTGGAAGCTGCTCGTGACGTGTGCCGCGTTCGTGGTCATCTGCGCGGTGGTGTTCAGCACCGTGCGGGTCGCGCCGCTGGTCGTCAGCAGCAGCGACCAGACCGCCGACGAGGTCACGCAGGATATCGCCGGCGCGGTCGACCTCTTCGACGCCGGGGTCGCCCACACGATCATGCTCACCTACCGGGAGAAGGACTACCAGGAGATCCTGGACGACTACTGGGACGACGGTGAGAAGACCTGGCTCGAGGCGGACCTCACGATCGACGGCGCCACCATCCCCAGCGTCGGTATCCGGCTCAAGGGCAACTCGACACTCTCCGGCCTGACCCGCAATGGTGAGTCCCGGCGTGCCGGGGCGGGCCGCGGCGGGTTGCCCGGCGGCGGGCAGATGGCCGGGCCTGGTGGTGCGCAGCCCGGTGGTGCTGGACCGGGCGGGTTCGGGCGGTCCTCCCTCAAGGCGGAGGAACCGGAGAACCTGCCCTGGCTGGTTCGCTTCGACGAGTTCATCGACGGACGCCGCTATCAGGGGCACCGTGAGGTGACGTTGCGGGTGGCGGGCATGGGTGGCGGCGGCGGCACGACGGTTCTCAACGAGGCCGTCGCGCTGGGGGCGCTCGCGGCCGCCGAGGTGGATGCGCAGCGTTACGCATACTCCAGCTTCACCGTGAACGACCGGCCGACCACCACCCGCCTCGTGGTCGAACATCCGGACGAGACCTTCGCCGACGCGCTGGGCGAGTCCGGTGTTCTGTACAAGAGCATATCGACCAGTCAGTTCACGGACCAGGGCGATGATCCCATCGACTACGCCGACGACTTCAAGCAGATCACCCTGAAGGGCAGCCAGGATCTACAGCCAGTCATCAAGCTGATCAAATGGGTCCAGGAGAGCAGCGACGCCGACTTCGACGCGCACCTCGCCGATCATGTCGACGTGACGTCGTTCGCTCGTTACGTGGCCGCGCAGAACCTGCTGCTCAACTTCGACGACATGTCCGGGCCGGGCCGGAACTACTACCTGTGGTACGACCTGAAGACGAAGAAGTTTTCCGTCATCGGCTGGGACTACAACCTCACCTTCTCCGGTGAGGCCACCCAGGGGCCGCATGACGCGGGCCGGATGGGTGGCCGGTCGCCGCAGGATGGTGCGGCCGGCGATCAGCCCCCGGCCGGTATGGATCGACCCGGCGCCGGGCAGTTCCCGGACGGCGGCGACGGTGAGGGGGGCCGGGCGCGGGGGATGATGAGCGGGCACAAGCTCAAGGAACGCTTCCTCGCCAGCGCGGCCTTCAAGACGGTGTACGAGGATGCCTATCGCGAGCTGTACCAGAAGATCTACGCGCAGAACGGCGCGCAGAAGGCGCTCGACGAGATCGTCGCCGTGCTGCCGACGGTCGGCGGCTACCAGGCGCAGACCACCGACACGGCAGTCGAGCAGCTCCGCGCTCTGATCGGGCGGCGCAGCGACCACCTCGCGACCGATGCGGTGATCACTGCCGGATGAGGCGTCCGGGCATGAACGAGCCGGTCGGCGGCGTGCGTGGAGGCATGTCGCCGATCGGCTCCGCCGGGTTCCCGCGGTGCCGGCACCTGCGGGGGCCGGATCAGGCCGGCACGTTACCGTTGAGGTAGGCGTTGATCTGGTCGATCTCCAACGCGTTGAAGATCTCGGGTTGATCCGCAGCCTGGTTGGAGTTGATGATCCGCTTGAACAGGTTGTAGTGGGCCATCGACCGCAGGCCGATGACGCGGTTGGGGGTTACCAGGTAGCCGGTACCGCCGGTGCTCCAGATCAGATACATCAGTCCGTCCTTGGTGACAATCTCGGGTGGAGTTCCGGGCGCCCCGGCATACGGGGCGCCCTTGAGAACCGACTCGGGGTCAACTCGCTGTCCGTTCGGCTGGAATATTTCAAGGTGCAGGTGCGGGCCGGTCGAGTGACCGGTGGATCCCACGTTGCCGATGTGCTGGCCGGCAGCGACCTGCGTGCCTGTCCCGACCCTGGGAGTCTCCCGCATGTGCCCGTAGACACTCCGCCAACCATCGGCGTGGGTGATGACGGCGTGGTGACCGAGGCCGCTCGCGCTGTACGAAACACCGGTCACCGTACCCGCCGCAATCGAGCGGATGGGATAACCGAGGATTCCCGAGTAGCTGTAGTCGGTTCCGTTGTGCATCCTGGACACGCCGGTGATGGGGTCCGTGCGTGGTCCGAACGTGGACGTGATGGGCACCCACTTGTCGAACGGCCGGTTCCACCTCGGAGTAGCGCCGTAGGCGGCCTCCGCGAGCCATGCCTCCGGAATGACGCCGGCGGCGAGCGCCGCAGTGACCAGGCCGAGCAGGCGACGGCGGTTGACGCCACGGGACGCCAGGTCGTCCCCCGGGCATGGTTCGTCGATTGCCTGCATCCGGCTCCCTGCTCCCGCTATCAGTCGACATCTAAGGACATGGATCTTAGGGGGCTCGGCTCGGCGGCTGTCAAGAGCCGGTCGGGCCGTCGCAAGCCGGAGTGGCACCGGTCGTCGGGTCGTCCACGTCCCACCGGGTCTCGTGCGCGTTGGACCGCGTGTGCGGCAGGCTGTCCGATTCGGCCATGGTGTGCGACAGGGCGCTCTGCCCGAATATCCTCCGGTCCACCCCGACGCCGTTGACGGCTGCCCGCGCTGCGACGTTCACTCGTCCTCCCGCAGCACCACCACCCCCCGGGCCGAAAGCCGCAGCGGCGCGCCGGGGTCGACCCGGTCTCCGGTGAGCAGGTCGACCCCGCCGGAGCGGGCGGCCACCTCGACCGGCTCGGACCGGTGGTTGAGCAGGAACAGCAGCCGGGCTCCGTCGGGGGTGACCCGAGTGGCCGACTCCAGACCCGGCAGGTCCGAAGCGGGGCCGAGCAGGTCGTGGCGGGCCAGCACCTGGCGCACCACCCAGGACACGCCGGTCCCGTCCAGGCCTGCGCCTACGTACCATCCGTGCCCGGCACCGAAGGTGTTGCGCGTCACTGCGGGGGTGCCGGCGTAGAAGTCGGCCCGGTAGGTGCCGATCACCTCCGCGCTCTGCGGAACGATTAGTTCGAACAGCAACCGGGCCTCGACCTCGAGCCGATCGTCGCTGCCGAGACGGACCGGGTTGACCACGTCGGGGCCGCGGGCGTCCCACTCGTCGACCCGTATCCCCATCAGCTCGCCGAGTGGCCCGGGTACGTCGGCCAGGAACGCGTTGTCGTTCTCGTCCACCCGGCCCGACAGGAACGTGGTCAGCACCGACCCGCCGCGGGCAGCGACCGCCTCCAGCCGGCGCGGCAGATCGCCCTTGAGCATGTGTAGCACCGGCGCGACGACGACGTCGTAGCGGGACAGGTCCGCGGTCACCGGGACGACGTCGAGGTCTGCCCCTGCGTCCCACAGCGCACGGTGGTACCGCTGCACCACCTCCAGGTACCGGACGAGTCGCGACGGCCCGTCGGAGATCTCCAGCGCCCACCAGCTGTCCCAGTCGAACAGCAACGCGACCCGGGCCGGGGTCCGGGCGCCCAGCGAGGCCGCGCCGAGCCGGTCCAGTTCGGCGCCCAGCTCGGCGACCTCGCGAAACACCCGGGTGTCCGAGCGGCCGGCGTGGCCGATGACCGCGCCGTGGTACTTCTCGCAGGCACCCCGCGCGGCGCGGAGCTGGAAGAACAGCACCGCGTCGGCGCCGTGGGCCACCGCCTGCCAGCTCCACAACCGCAGCAGGCCGGGTCGCTTCAGCGGATTGACGTCCCGGCAGGCGGTGCTGCTCGGCGTTTGTTCCATCAGCCAGAACGGCTGGCCGTCCTTGAGTCCACGCATGAGGTCGTGTGCCAGTGCCATCCGGGCGGCCGAGTCGTCGTCGGGCGGGTAGTTGTCCCAGGAGGCGAAGTCCAGTTCCGGCGCCCAGCGGTGATAGTCGATCGGGCGGTACAGGCCCATGAAGTTGGTGGTGACCGGGATGTCCGGGCTGTACTCCCGGATGGCGGATTTCTCGTCGCGGAAGTTGGCCAGCATCGCGTCGGAGGTGAACCGCAGATAGTCCAGCGTGATGCCGGCGAAGGCGGTATGGTCCGGCCCGCGCCAGTGCTCGGTCAGCGCCGACGGCGCCTCGATCTGGTCCCAGTCGGTGAAGGTGTGCGACCAGAAGGTGGTGTACCAGGCGGAGTTCAACTCGTCGATCGTTCGGTAGCGCTGGCGTAACCAGCTGCGGAAGCCGGCCGCGCAGAGGTCGCAGTAGCAGGCGCCGCCGTATTCGTTTCCCACGTGCCAGGCGGCGATCGCCGGGTTGCCGGCGTAGCGACGGGCGATCCGGCGGGCCAGCTCGGCGGAGAGACGGCGGAACACGGGGGAACTGGGGCAGGAGTTGTGCCGCTGCCCGAACCGGTGGCGGCGGCCCTCGAAGTCGGTGCGGGTCACCTCCGGGTGTGCCCTGGCCAGCCAGGGCGGATGCGCCGCTGTCCCGGTGGCCAGGCAGATGCTCCGCCCCTCGGCGGAGGCCCGGTCGACTATCCGGTCCAGCAGCGTGAAGTCGTAGACGTCCTCGGCCGGCTGGACGAGCGCCCAGTCGAACACCCCCAGCGTGACGAGGTCGATCCGGGCGGCGTCGAACAGCCGGTAATCCTGCTGCCACACGTCCTCGGGCCACTGCTCGGGGTTGTAGTCTCCACCGAAGAGAATCTTGCGGGTGACGGGAAGGCTCATGGGGTGAATCCGTCCGTCGACAACTTCCGGTAAGCGCGTGCCATCTTTCCGAAAAGTCATGAGCATCGCTACCGGGGTGCCCGTGAACCGATCGGTCATTTCCTGGCGCGGCCCGGCCCACGGAAGGGTCGGGAAGTGCCTGTACCGGGCGGGAGTCAGTATGGGGGGTGTCCCTATGGGTTTCGTCAAGCGGGGACGGGGCTGGTGGGGCGTGGTTGGTAGGGGATCTTGTCGCGGAGCATGGCGAACAGGACGT